>NZ_PEJS01000001.1:3600000-3900000 GCF_002750975.1 Stenotrophomonas indicatrix | reverse complement strand
GGTGGCCGAGCTCGCCGAGCGTGCGCGGGCGCGCGGCATCGATGTGATTGTCGATGCCGCACATGGCTTTGGCCAGATCGACTACGCGGTGCCGGACCTGAAGGCCGATTTCGTTGGCATCAACCTGCACAAGTGGATCGGCGCACCGGTGGGCGTGGGCGCGATGTACGTGCGCAAAGGACGCGTGGCCGACCTGGATCCGTACATGGGCGAGACCGACGACGGCCGCGTGGGCAGTCGCGTGCACACCGGCACGGTCAACTTCGCCGCCTATCTGGCGCTGCCGGAGGCCATCGCGCTGCATCAGCGCATCGGCGCAGCGAACAAGCAGGCGCGGCTGCGCTACCTGCGTGAGCGTTGGACGGTGGCGGCGCGGCAGATGGCGCATATCGAGGTGCTGTCGTCGCCGGATCCGGCGTTGGCCAGTGCATTGGCCAGCTTCCGCCTGCGTGGCCATGCCTCGGTGGAAGACAACCTGGCGCTGCAGAAACGGCTGCTGGATGAACATCGGATATTCACCACCCATCGCGATGGCCTGGACTCCGGCGCCTGCGTGCGGGTGACACCATCGGTGTTCACCCGCCCCGCGCAGATGGATGCGCTGGTGCAGGCGTTGGCCGCGCTGGGGTAGTGCCGGCCGCTGGCCGGCAACCTCATGACCGTAGTGTGCATGCCGTTGCCGGCCAGCGGCCGGCACTACCAGGTGCAACACCCATCCACGCATGGCGTGAACGGGCATTGCCAACCAAGGTTGGCATCTACCGGAACAGGCCCAGTAGATCCACGCCATGCGTGGATGCCCTTCCACTACCGGTCAATCGCCGGCAGCGCATCGGACAACAACAACCGATCGATCCGCCGCAGCGCGTTTTCCAGTTGCCGCCGGTCCGCAGCCAATCCCAACGACAGCCGCACCCCGCTCGCGAACGTTGCGCCCGGCGAACAGAACGCCGATGAAGGCGCGATCGCCAGGCCCTGCAGCTGCGCCGTACGCACCAGCGTGGCGTCGGTCCACGGCGCTGGCACCCGGCACCACGCATGCAGCCCATCGGCGCGCTCCAGCAACGAGGGCGCCAGCAGATACCGCGCCATCCGAGTGCGCTCTCGCGCTTCCTCGCGTACCTGCGCCAGCAGCGCCTGCGCCGAGCCATCCAGCAGCAGCTGGCTGGCCAGCGCGGATACCAGCGGGTGACCCATCAACCGCGTGGCACGCAGTGCGGTGGCCATCGCCTCGGCATGGGCGGCGCCCGGGCATTGCACGAACGCGGTACGCAGGCCAGGGCTGATCACCTTTGAAAGCGTGGCCACATGGAACACGTGTCGCGGTGCCAGCGTCGCCAGCGGAATGGGCGCGGTGACGGCCAGGTGCCAGTACGGATCGTCCTCGATCGCCAGCAGGCCTTCGCGCTCCAGCACCCGCGCCAACGCTTCGCGCCGCGTGGTGGGCACGGTCAGTGCCGTTGGGTTCTGGCAGGTGGGGTTGAGGTAGACCAGTCGCGCGCCACATTCCCGCGCCCGGCGGGCCAGCGCCTCCGGGCACATGCCGTGTTCGTCGCCCTCCACCGTGACCAGCCGCCGTCCCAGTGCGGCGGCGGCCTGCAGCAGACCCGGATACACCAACCGGTCGCAGAGGATCGCATCGCCCTCGCGCCCCTGGCTGAGCAGGATCGCCGCCAGCGCCACCTGCGCGCCTTCGGTCAGCAGCAGGCGTGCGTCGTCCACCGTGCCCAGCATCGGCTGCAGCCAGCGCGCCGCCGCGTGGCGGTCGGTCGGGTTGCCACCGCCCAGGTGATAGGTCATCAGGTTCGGCGCATTGCTGCGCGCAAGCACCGCCGCGGCGCCTCGACGCAGCATTTCCGCCAGTGCATCGGCGTCGGGTACCGGTGGCACGTTCATGCTGAGATCGACGGCCTGGTCAAAGCCCGCCTTGGGCGGCGCGATGAAGCTGCCCTGTGGCCCGCGTGCTTCGATCAGTCCACGCTTGCGTGCTTCATCGAAGGCGCGGGTCACCGTGGTCAGATCCACGCCGAGCTGCTGCGCCAACGCGCGCTGCGAGGGCAGCCGTTGCCCGGGCGCAAGGCCACCGCGATTGATGGTGCGTTCCAGCGTGTTGACGATGCGCAGGTAGATCGGGCCGCTGTGCACGTGCACGTCCTGCACCCAGCCCAGCCCTGCAATGCCAGGCCCTGCGACATCGGGTCGCGGCATGTACGGAGGATGTCGGGGCGTATCGTTGCTTCCAACGGCGGGAGCCTGTCCATAACCATCGGTCGGTTCGGACAGGTGACCGCCGTTGTTGTGTGTGGCGGCTGCGCCAGCCAGCGTCGGTGATGTCATCGCGCGTCCTCAGCGCTGGGCCTGCCAGGGGCAGTAGCAGCCCACGGCAAGCAGTCCTTTCGGGCGCACGGTTTCCCCGCGCACCAGTTTGTCCAGCAACGGTTCGACGAAGCTGTTGGCCGAATTGCAGACCATGCCGATGCTGTACGGGCCGGCATAGGCCAGGTGGCCCTGGCGGTCCCAGATCGCCACCGCCGGGCTGGCCGGAATGTTCCCGATGCCGTCGATGGTCGGCAGGGTGATCACCTTGCTGCGCAGCGGCTCGGGCAGTTCACCCTGGGTGCCGGGGCGGCGGATGGCATAGAAGTCGATGCCGGCGCGGCGATACATGCTGATCAGGTAGCTCAGGTGCGCACCGGTTTCCCGGTTGCACACGCCGCAGGCCGGGTCCCAGAAATGCACCACGCGGATGCGGCCGGTGTTACCGGCCAGTTCCGCCGGCAACCGCAGCTGCGAGTCATCGAAGACGATGGCCTGTTCGGCAAACGTGGACTGCTCGCCATAGCCGAAGTACTGCCACAGTGCCGCCGCCACGCCGGCCATGAACAGGCAGGCGAGGGCGATCATCACCGGCAGCATCGAACGGCGTGGGCGCGGCGCGGCTGCGCCCATCAGGAGCCGTCCGCGCCGAACTTGTGCACGTACTGCTTGCGCATCTCGCGGCAGGAGTCGGCCTGGGCGCGGCGCTGGATCTCGCTGCGCGCCGCGTCCTCGCTGCGTTGCAGGCACTGTTCAATGGCGTGGCGCTCGGCGGCCTGCACATCCACGGTCTGCGGTTGCAGGCAGACCCAGGCCAGGGCGGCCAGCATCAGCACGACGAACCCGCCGCAGCCGGCCATCACCAGGTGGAACTTCAGTTTGTCGGCGGCCATCTGCGGCACATCCTCCGTCCATACATTGCATACAAGATATCATCTTGTATGGGTATGGCCCACGGGATGGCTCAGACGATCGCCGAATGCCGCGCGTCGGGCGCCTCGGACAGGATCTCGTTCAGCTTGGCCAGCGCGCCGGCCAGTGCCTCCTGGTCCACCGCACCGCCCAGCGACAGGCGGATGGCGTTGCCCGGTGGCGGTTCCTCCACGCTGAAGGCGTCGGAGCTGGCAATGCCCAGGCCCTGTTCCTGTGCCGCCTGGATCAGCCGGTACTGGTCCAGCCGCGGCGGCAACGGCAGCCACACATGCAGGCCGGCCGGGTGGGCCTGGCGGCGGGCGGGCAGGTAGCGGGCAGCAATGGCCTGGCGCTCGCGCAGTTCCTGCTGGAAGCGCTGCACCATCGCCTGCGCCTGGCCGGTGCGGATCCAGTGCGAGGCCACGGCCACCATCGACTGGGTGGGCATCAGCGCGATCGCACGCAGGGCGTCCAGCACCGGCTCCATCGGCTCGCCGCCCGGCACTACCAGGTAGGCCGTGCGCAGGCCGGGGGCCAGGCACTTGGACAGGGTGGAGATGTAGTAGACCGGGCAGCCACCGTCGGCCAGCGCGGCCAGCGGCGGCGCGGCATCGCCGGCCAGCAGCCAGTAGGGATCGTCCTCGACCACGGTCAGTTCGTGCCGCCTTGCCACCGCCAGCAGGGCCTGCCGGCGCTGCGCCGACATTGTCGCCGTGGTCGGGTTCTGGATGGTCGGCACCAGGTACAGCAGGCGCGGCCGGCGCAGCTGGCAGGCTTCGTCCAGGGCATCGGGCAGCATGCCCTCGGCGTCCATCGCCACCGGCACCACGCCCCGCTGCAGCACGCGCGCAGCGGCCAGCAGGCCCGGATAGGTCAACTGCTCGGCGGCGATCAGTTCGCCCGGCTGGGTGCGGGCCAGGATCAGTGCGCACAGCGCAGTCTGCGCGCCGGGGCAGATCACCACCCGCTCGGCGCCCACCGGGCCGAGCACCGGCGCCAGCCATTGCACGGCCGCAGCGCGGTCGTCGCGGCTGCCGGCACCGACGTGGTAGCTCATCAGCTCGCCCTGGCCCAGCTGCTGGCCCAGGTGCTGGAAACCGGCCTCCATGCCCTGTGCGAACGGCGCGCTGCCCAGCAGCGGCGGGATGTTCATGCTCAGGTCGACCGAGGTGCTGCGGTTGCCGGCGGACATCGCAATGAAGGTGCCGCCCGCGCCCTGCGCGTCCAGCAGGCCGGCCTGGCGCAGTTCGGCGAAGGCGCGGGTGACCGTGGTCAGGTCCACCCCCACCTGCTGGGCCAGGTCGCGCTGCGGCGGCAGGCGATCGCCCGGGCGCAGCACGCCATCGTCCACCGCCTCACGCACCTGCTGGGCGATCTGCAGGTACAGCGGTCCTGCGCCCTCACGGAACGGGCGGACCCAAGTCCGGTTGGGGTGTTTCAGGCGGCGGCCGGCAGCAGGAGGCGTCATCGGTCGGATTTTTCCATACGTGCAGATGCACAAGTCCATACAATGCTGTATCTTGTATGGGCTTGATTGGAGTGGCTCGCCTGTTTGTAGGCGACCTCGTACCCACAGTGTAGCCGCTCCACGCCCGGGCGCTGCGCGCAGGCGAGCCGGTCAAGCGCGCATCTTCAACAGGGTTGACCACCAATGAATATCTGCTGGAACCGCATCCGCCTGGCGCTGGTCGCCCTGGCCTGCATCGCCCTGACGGGCTGCGATTGGGTGCTGCTGGATTCGAAGGGCATGGTCGGGATCGCACAGCGCGACCTGATCCTGATCTGCATCGGCCTGATGCTGATCGTCGTCGTGCCGGCCATCGTGCTGACCTTCGTGTTCGCCTGGCGCTTCCGCGCCGGCAATACCAAGGCGAAGTACACGCCGGACTGGTCGCACTCCACGAAGGTGGAAGTGGTGGTCTGGGGCGTGCCGTTGCTGATCATCGCGGTGCTGGCGGTGATCGTGTGGAAGTCCACCCACGAGCTCGATCCGTACAAGCCGCTGGACGTGGCCGGCGAACCGCTGCACGTGGACGTGATCGCCACCGACTGGAAGTGGGTGTTCGTGTACCCGGACCTGGGCATCGCCACCGTCAACCAGCTCAACTTCCCGGCCAACCGCGCGCTGGCGTTCAACATCACCTCCAACTCGACGATGAACACCTTCTTCATCCCGCAGCTGGGTGGACAGATCTACGCGATGGCCGGCATGCGCACGCAGCTGCACCTGATCGCCAACGAGCCCGGCCAGTTCCGTGGCATGTCCGGCAACTACAGCGGCCATGGCTTCTCGAACATGAAGTTCATCGCCACCGCCAGCAGCAACGAAGACTTCGATCGCTGGGTGGCCGAGGTGCGCAGCGCGCCGGATGCGCTCAGCTTCGAGCAGTTCAAGGCGCTGGCCGCACCGTCGAAGAACGCGCCGGTGCAGCACTTCTCCAGCGTCGAACCGCTGCTGTTCAAGAAGGTCATCGACCAGTTCATCGGCGTCGGTGAGAACACCGCTGCTGCAACCCCGGCGGGCGCTGCCGGCGGTGCCCAGGTTTCCCAGGAGTAATGAACATGTTGGGTAAATTGACGTGGGAGGCCGTGCCGCTGCACGAGCCGATCGTCGTGGTCACGTTGGCGGCCATGGTGCTGGGCGGCCTCGCGCTGCTCGGCGCGGTAAGCTATTTCAAGCTGTGGGGCGTGCTCTGGCGCGACTGGTTCACTACCGTGGACCACAAGAAGATCGGCATCATGTACGTGGTCGTCGCGCTGGTCATGCTGGTGCGCGGCTTCGCCGATGCACTGATGATGCGCGCACAGCTGGCGGCGGCCGGGCCGGGCAGCGATGGCTTCCTGCCACCGGAACACTACGACCAGATCTTCACCGCGCACGGCGTGATCATGATCTTCTTCGTGGCCACCCCGTTCGTGGTCGGCCTGATGAACATCATCGTGCCGCTGCAGATCGGCGCGCGCGACATGGCGTTCCCGTTCCTCAACGCCTTCAGCTTCTGGATCTTCGTGGTCGGCGCCGCGCTGATGATGATCTCGCTGGGTGTTGGCGAATTCGCGATGACCGGCTGGGTCGCCTATCCGCCGCTGTCGGGCATCGAGTTCAGTCCGGGGGTCGGTGTCGACTACTACATCTGGGCGTTGCAGGCCTCCGGCATCGGTACGTTGCTGACCGGCGTCAACCTGTTCATCACCATCCTGCGCATGCGTGCGCCGGGCATGACGTTGATGAAGATGCCGGTGTTCACCTGGACCGTGCTGGTCACCAGCGTGATCATCATCGCCGCCTTCCCGATCCTGACCGTAGCCCTGGGTGCGCTCACCCTGGACCGCTACCTGGACTTCAACTTCTACACCAACACGTTGGGTGGCAACCCGATGATGTACGTGAACCTGGTGTGGGCCTGGGGCCACCCGGAGGTGTACATCCTGGTGCTGCCGGCGTTCGGCATCTTCTCTGAAGTGACCGCCACCTTCTCGCGCAAGAAGCTGTTCGGCTACAAGTCGATGGTCGGCGCCACCCTCGCGATCGGCATCCTGTCCTTCATCGTCTGGCTGCACCACTTCTTCACCATGGGCTCCGGTGCCAGCGTCAATGCCTTCTTCGGCATCATGACGATGATCATCGCCATCCCCACCGGCGTGAAGATCTTCACCTGGTTGTTCACCATGTACGGCGGCCGCGTGGAGTTCAGCGTGCCGATGCTGTGGACCATCGCCTTCCTGGTCACCTTCACCATCGGTGGCATGACCGGCGTGCTGCTGGCCATCCCGGGCGCGGACTTCCTGCTGCACAACAGCCTGTTCCTGGTCGCGCACTTCCACAACACCATCATCGGCGGTGCGCTGTTCGGCTACCTGGCCGGCTTCGTCTACTGGTTCCCGAAGGTGTTCGGCTTCACCCTCAACGAGCGCCTGGGCAAGTGGTCCTTCGCCTGCTGGGTGATCGGCTTCTACCTGGCCTTCATGCCGCTGTACATGCTGGGCTTCATGGGCATGACCCGGCGCATGAACCAGTACGACAACCCGGCGTGGACGCCGTACCTGATCGCCGCCTTCATCGGTGCGCTGTTCGTGTTCGCGGGCATCATCCTGATGCTGGTGCAGATCTACGTCAGTGTGCGCGACCGCAAGCGCAACCTCGACCTCACCGGCGACCCGTGGAATGCACGCACGCTGGAATGGGCCACGCCATCGCCGCCGCCGTTCTACAACTTCGCCGTGGTGCCCAAGGCCGATGAGCTGGACGCCTTCCACGAAGCGAAGAAGCGCGGCCTGCCGCCGCCGCCGAAGAAGTACGCACCGATCCACATGCCGAAGAACACCGGTGTGCCGCTGATCCTCAACGTCTGGATCCTGGTGCTGTGCTTCGCCCTGGTGTGGCACATCTGGTGGATGGCCGGTGCCAGCTTCATCGCGATGATCGCCACCCTGATCGCGCGCTCCTACAACGAGGACGTGGATTACTACGTCAGCTCCGAAGAGGTGGCGCGTACCGAAGCGGCCAACCACGCCAAGCTGCAGGAGGCAGGCGCATGAACCTGTTGACCCGTCCGCAACTGGACAGCGATGTGCTGGTCCACGACGACCATCACGAGCACGATCACGCCCACGAACAGGGCGGCATGAAGGTGTTCGGCATGTGGGTGTACCTCATGTCCGACCTGGTGCTGTTCGGCTCGCTGTTCGCCTCGTACGCGGTGCTCAGCACCGCCTACGCCGGCGGCCCGACCGGCAAGGAACTGTTCTCGCTGCCGTTCGTGATGGCCGAGACCTTCATCCTGCTGGTGTCCAGCATCACCTATGGCCAGGCCGTGCTGACCATGCACCGCCTGGACAAGGCGGCGGTGCTGCGCTGGCTGGGCGTGACCTTCGTGCTCGGCGCCTCGTTCATCGGCATGGAGCTGTACGAGTTCTCGCACCTCATCCATGAAGGTGCCGGCCCCAGCACCAGTGCCTACCTGTCGGCGTTCTTCGCCCTGGTTGCCACCCACGGCCTGCACGTGGCCAGCGGCCTGATCTGGATGGCGGTGGTGATGCACCAGGTGTATCGCCGCGGCCTCACCCCGACCAACATCACCCGCGTGTCCTGCCTGAGCCTGTTCTGGCACTTCCTGGACCTGGTGTGGATCTGCGTCTTCACCTTCGTCTACCTGATCGGAGCCTTCTGACATGGCCCACGTCGAAACCTCGCGCGCCGGCAATGCGCACGGTTCCACCAAGTCCTACCTGATCGGCTTCGTGCTGTGCGCGCTGCTGACGGTGGTGCCGTTCGCGCTGGTGATGAACCCGGTGCTGTCACGGCCGGTCACCCTGTTCCTGCTGGTCGGCTTCGCGGTCGCGCAGATCCTGGTGCAGCTGGTGTACTTCCTGCACATGGACCGCAAGTCCGAAGGTGGCTGGAACCTCGCCAGCTTCGTGTTCACCCTGGTGATCCTGTTCATCGTGGTCGCGTTGTCGATCTGGATCATCTGGAGCATGCACTACCACATGATGATCAACTGACCGTGGCCGGGGCGATCGGCAAGGAGTGCGCGATCGCCCTGGCACCTCAGCCCTCTCTTCCCCCAGGGCAGGCCTGACCGAGACCGCGCCCACCTCGTGTTGGTGGTACCCGTGATGCGTGTTGCTTCCGTTGTTCGTTCCCTGCGCTTGCCGCTGCTTGCCGCAGGCCTCGCACTCGGCCTGCTGGCCGGCTGCAGTGCGCAGTCGCGCATGGATTTCTATTCCAAGGACATCGCCTGCGAGGAACTGGGCCAGCACTGGACCATGCCTGACAGCGCCGGCACCCTGCGTGGCCCGAAGGACCTGCAGGGGCAGGTGACCTATCTGTTTTTCGGCTTCACCAGCTGCCCGGACGTGTGCCCGACCACCATGGTCGAACTGAGCCAGGTCAAGCACCTGATGGGCAAGGATGCCGACCAGCTGCAGGTGGTATTCGTCAGCGTCGATCCGGCGCGCGATACCCCCGAAGTCGCGCACACCTATGTGCACGCGTTCGACCCGAAGGCGATGGCACTGGTCGGTGACGAGGCACAGCTCTCGGCGATGGCCAGCGACTTCAAGGCGTTCTACGAGAAGGAGCCCGGGCAGCTGCCGGACACCTACACGATGAGCCACATCGCCGGCGGCTACGTGTTCGACCGCCAAGGTCGCCTGCGCCTGTTCGCGCCCTACGGCATGCCGGTGGAGCAGCTGTTCTCGGACGTACAGCGGTTGCTGCTGGAGCCGGAACATCCGGCCGCGGGCAGTGAAGCGTTGGCGGCGTGCAAGCTGCCGCACAGCGCGAGCATCGCCACACGCTGAACGACGCATCGACCTGGTAGGTGTCGACCTTGGTCGACACGCGATGAATGAATCTGGCAGGTGCCATTGGATTGTGGTGGGTGCCGACCGTTGGTCGGCACGCCCTCCCGCTCGCCAATCCCCCGGCCGGCCAGGAGAGCCAACCGGCCGGGGGCACCACGCAACGCCCTAGATCACTTCTTCTCTTCCCACTGCACCACGTCCGGCTCGGCTGCGCGCACGCCCGCAGTCGACAGCAGCCGGGTGCTCGCATCCAGCGCCGCGTTCACCGACGGGTACTCGACGATGGCCAGACCGGCAGCCTTGGACACCTTCACCACGGTGCCGCCCGTGGCCTTTGCCGCGCGCTGTGCAGATGCCGCATCGGTAAAGAACACCTTCACCCGCGAGGTCGCCACCACTGGCGCACCATCGTTGGACACCGCAGCGGCGAACTTGCCGGCGCCGGCATCAGCGCCGGCTGCTGCCGCGCCATCCAGCGAACGCTTGCTGCGCGAACTGGTGGTGGCAGCTGCCTGCGGCGTGATCCGGAACTGGCCGCCCGCAGCCTGCTGCACCGTGGTCGACGGGGACAGCTGGAAACGCGTGCCGCCCACGTCGAACGAACGGCCGGTGGCCGAAGCTTTCAGTTCCTGTGCATCCACGGTGGACAGGCTCCGTGCCGGTGGGGTCTGCCCCGAGCTCTGTGCCCAGGCAGGGGAGGTCATCGCCGCGAAGGCGAGCGTGCTCAACAGAATGGTCGTTTTCATCATCAGTGCCCCAGAACGCGGATCTTGAAGAATTCGAGGTTGCCGCGCGATGCAGCATTCGCGGCCTGCCCCATGTCGGTCACTTCCAGCGTCCAGGTGCCGGTGGCACTTTCATCCAGGAAGGCATTGCTGGACAGCAGATCCCAGTTGGTGAAGTTGCGCTGCACGCCATTGGTACCCGAACCGATGGCGGTGAAGGCCGGCTGCACCACGCTGCGCGTACCACTGGGCGAAACAAGCACGAACTGCAGCTGGCGGGTATTGCTGTGGTTCACCCGGAAGCCCAGCTGCACCGACTCGATGTTGCGTGCGCCATTGGCCAGCTGGAAGGTCAACCGCGCGGCGGCGGCGGAGGTGTTGCCGATGGCCACCGTGCGCGTGGTGGTGCGCCAACCCGTATCCAGCAGCGGGCCCAGCGACTGGAAGTTCTCGGCGACCTGCACGGCGCGCGCCGCGTTGACCACACCGAAGCCGTACCAGTTGCTGTAAGCGCGGTTGGCTGCATTCACCGTCCAACCCGGCACCAGCGTGCGGCCGTCGGCCAGGGTCACCGCCGGCTGGTTCGGATGGTTGCGGGTGGCCGTGGTGGCGAGGATGTACTTCACATCTCGGTAGGACAGGTTCGGATTGGCCTCCAGCACCAGCGCCGCCACGCCCGACACCATCGGCGCCGACGCCGACGTACCGTTCATCTTCGCGGTGTAGTTGCAGGTGCTGTCGATCGCCGACAGGTTGCTGTCCAGCGTGTTCTGGCGGTTGGTGTTCTTGTTGCTGCCCTGCGTGCAGCCGGTCACGTCGGTGGTGACGATGGCCGGATCGTACGCACGTGCCACCAGGTTCGGTGCGTACTGCGCCTGCAGGCCGTACTCGCCACCAAAGGCCGACACCCACAGTGCCGAACCGGTGGACGAGTACGACGAACGCACGCCATCGGCGCGCACCGCACCCACGGTGATCACGTTGAACAGGTTGTTGCGTGGATCGCGGCCAGCCGGCACACAGCCGGTGTTGCGGTTCTTGGTATCGGTGGTGCAGACGTCCTGGGTCTGGCTGATCGAGGCGTTGTTGAAGTTGTTGCCGGCCGACTTCACGTAGATGCCGCCACGGCCACCGCGCGTGCCCGACAGTGCCTGCTCGTACGAACTCACCGTGTTCTGGCTGTAGGCCACGGGCAGGTTGGGGTTGCCCGGGCCAGCGCCCCAGCTGTTGTTGAACACCTGCACATCGGCCGACTCGGCGCCATCCCACCAGGCGTATTCGATGTTGCTCTGCTGGTTGCCCTGCGCATTGGAGGCCAGCACGTTGAAGCCCTTCAGCGTTGCCGCCGGGGCCACGCCACGCACGCCCAGGTTGTTGGCGCCCACCGCACCGGCGATGCCGCCCACCATCGTGCCGTGGTTGTCAGCATCGGGATTGGACGGCGTGGGATTGTTGGAGCCGTTGGCGAAGTTCTTGCCCGCTACCGCCGCCACGTTCGCGGCCAGGTCCGGGTGGGCGATCTGCAGGCCGTCATCGACGATGCCGATCACCACGCCCTGGCCACGGATGCCATTGCGGAACAGGCCATCGACGTTGAGATCGTTGCCGGCCACCGGCAGCGTATCGGCCGGCACCGTCTGCCCGGTATTGAGCAGGTGCCACTGGATACCCGCCAGTGGGTCGGCCTGTTGCGCCTGGGCGGTAACGGCCAGGCTGCCGAGTACCAGGGCAGTGGCCAGGGCCAGGCGCGCAGAGCGCGGTGGCGCGGAGCGTTGCGTGTGTCGCTTCATACACGAATCCTTCTGTTGTGAATCGGCATGGCAGGACGGCGGGGCGGATCTGCCCCATCGCAACGAGCCAAACGCGACACAACGAACAACCCCCTACCTCTTCACGCAGCCGATGTGCGGATGTGCCAAATACGTCACAAACACTTATGCCGCCTTGTAATGACGACTGCGCCGCTCTGGTCGGTGCCCCGGTAGGTGCCAACCTTGGTTGGCACAATCCACCCGCACCGGAACCCCACCGCCATGCCACCATGCCCAGGCTCCCCGGAGGACACCGGATGAAACGCCCCAATGCCCGCGCCCGCGCCGATCTGGCCCCACTCACCGTGGCCACCATCCGCAAGGTGGTGCTGTCGATGTATCACCGTCGTCACGATTGCTGGACCGACGCCGACATCGCCGAGCTGCTGCCGGAGCTCAGCGCATTCAACATCACCACGGTGAAGCAGCTGCGCCTGCTGATGAAACGGCACCGCCGCGCGCTGCTGCGGGAGGAAAGCACAAAGATGCCCCGGGCGCAGACACTGGATCTGCTGGCAGGGGGCGGTTGGCATGGCATCGATGTGCACGCCAATACCAGCTGGTACGGCATTGGCGGCCTGGTCCGCACCAGCATGGAACACGAATTCGGCTTCGAAACCATGCTGCCATTCCATGAGATACGGGACGCTGCCATGGAGCTGGATGCGGAGGCGCAGACGTGAAGAACCTGGCGTGGCTGTTGGCGATGGCAGCCGTGTTTTACGTGGCGGGATGCTCGGCTACTTCCATCCTGGCCGAGCGCGGCATCGCTTCCCTGCAGCCCGGGGACCGTCGAGAGGCCGTCATCGATGCGCTGGGCGCACCCGATGTCACAGAGCCGCGTGGACAACGGTTTTCCCGCTATGCCAGCACCCCATGCAGTGGCACCTGCGTGGAACGGCTGTGGTACGAAAATCCATTCCTGCCCCATATCGAGGCGTGGTCGGTGGAGCTGGATGGCACTGGCCACGTCGTGCGGACTTCGCATTGGGCATCGCCATAGCGTCGAGGCCATCCGATGCCCAGATCATCGCACCCCCTCCCGCCCCCCTGTGCTACTACAGCCCGTGCACCCCTTCCCCGAACGGAGCACGACCATGGTCAACCCCGTCGCCCAGGCCCATCGCGGCCTCGGCACAACACTCTTCAGCCTGTTGAATCCGATACCGTTCGGCTTCTTCGTGGGCGGCCTCATTTTCGACATCCTCTACCTCAACACCGCCGAGGTGATGTGGGGCAAGTCAGCGGCGTGGCTGATCACCTTCGGCCTGCTGATCGCCATCCTGCCGCGGCTGATCAACCTGTTCGCGGTCTGGCGCCGCAACGGCACCGCCACCGGCACCGACCGCCTCGATTTCCTGCTCAACCTGGTCGCCATCGTGCTGGCCGTCTGGAACGCCTTCGTGCACAGCCGCGACGCCTATGCGGCGGCCGTGCCGGGCACCATCCTCTCTGCGCTGACGGTGGCACTGATCGCGCTCGGCTTCATCGTGCTTTCGCTGCAGCAGCCGGTGCTGCAAGGAGCCCGTCATGGCTAAGCGCATCCTGCCCGCCGTGGGCGTGCTCTCGTTGTCCCTGGCGTTGGTCGCCTGTGCCGGCAAGGCCGAATACCACCCGGCCGACCAGTCCGGCGCGCAACCGCCGTTGCCCAAACCCGAGAACTACCTGTTGCCGCCGATGCAGGTGCCCAAGGGCGTGGGCTGGGCCGAGGGCCAGGCACCGTCGGTGGCCGACGGCCTGAAGATCGAACGCATCGCTGCCAACCTGCAGCACCCGCGCCGGCTGCTGTCGCTGCCCAATGGTGATGTGCTGGTAGTGGAAGGCAACGGTCCCGGCGAAGAGCCGGTCACCACGCCCAAGCAGTGGATCGCCGGCAAGGTGAAGGCGCGCTCGGGCAAGGCCGGCAAGGGCGGCAACCGGGTCACGTTGCTGCGGCGCGCGCCGGGCACCGGCACCTGGACCCAGCACGTGTACATCGAAAACCTGCACTCGCCGTTCGGCATCCAGCTGATCGGTGACACGCTGTATGTGGCCAACACCGGCAACATCATGAAATACCACTACGTGCCGGGCGAAACCCGCATGTCCGACAAGGGCAGCGAGTTCACCGACCTGCCCAGCACCATCAACCACCACTGGACCAAGGAACTGCTGGCCAGCCGCGATGGCAGCAAGCTGTACGTGGGCGTGGGCTCCAACAGCAACATCACCGAGAACGGCCTGGCCGTCGAGTACCGCCGCGCGGTGGTGCTGGAAGTGGACGTGGCCACCAGCGGCAGCCGCATCTACGCCTCGGGCCTGCGCAACCCCACCGGCCTGGACTGGGAGCCGAGCACCGGCAAGCTGTGGGCGGTGGTGAACGAACGCGACGAGATCGGTGCCGACCTGGTGCCCGATTACCTCACCTCGGTGCAGGAGCACGGCTTTTACGGCTGGCCCTACAGCTACTACGGCCAGCATGTGGACGAGCGCGTGCAGCCGCAGCGGCCGGACCTGGTGGCCAAGGCAATCCGCCCGGACTTCGCCATCGGCTCGCACGTGGCACCGCTGGGCCTGCTGTTCTACACCGGCCAGGCACTGCCGGCGAAGTACCACGGCGGTGCCTTCATCGGCGAGCACGGCAGCTGGGACCGTTCGCCCCTGAGCGGCTACGAAGTGGTGTACGTGCCGTTCAAGGACGGCAAGCCGGCCGGCCGCCCGGAAGCGGTGGTGAGCGGGTTCGCGTCCAAGGATGAGAAGACGTTGATGGGCGCGCCGGTGGGCATGGCCATCGATGCGGAGGGCGCGCTGCTGGTCGCCGACGATGTGGGCGACGTGGTGTGGCGGGTGTCGGCGAAGTAGCCGGCTGCCCGCGCATCACCCGTGCTGTAGAGCCGAGCCCATGCTCGGCTCTACAGCGCCGATGACCCGCTGCGGAAGCCACTGAACACCGATTCGGCCGCAAAGCCCACGCCGCCCAGCAGCACACCGAAGTACACCACCGACGCCACCACGAAGCCGTAGCCGGCTGCCACCGCCGCGCCATCGCGCTGGATGAAGCCGATCGCAAAGGACATCAGCGCCAGCGCCGGCAGCGTGTTGCTGAAGGGAATCGGCCCGGCCGGCAGCATCAGCAGGATCGTGGCGAACACCAGCGCCAGGTTGTTCAACCGCATCATCTTCTTCGAGCGCACCATCGCTGCCAGCCGCATCGGCCGGGACAACCGCTCCATCCGATGCACCCATTTCAGGGCACGGCCCAGGTTGGCTTTCAGCTTGTCGGTGGCGATCTGCTTGTCGGCCAATCGCTGCGGCACCCACAACGGACGGTCGCGCACGCGGCTCAGGCCGATCAGCAGGATGGACGCACCGAACACCGTGCTCAGCCCGGGAATCGATACCGGAATCAGGAAGATCGCCGACAGCAGGATCACCACCAGCATCAGGCCTTCGTCGCCCAGCGCATGCAGCAGCGTGCCGACGCGGATATGGTCGCCGGGCAGGCCGTCGATCAGGTCTTCAATCTGCTGGGCGAGAGGGGCGGTGTCAGTGGCGTCGGGCGCTTGGTAGGTCATGCGTCGAAAGAGTGTCCAGGGAAGGGCGGTCGATAGGGCCGTCCTGCGGTGGGGGACGCACAGGCCCCACGAGTATCCCCGGCCAGCGCCGCGCAGAGGTGAACGATGCATGAGGCCGGCGTTGCCAGGCGGCCTGGCCTAAAATGGGCGTCCCCCGCACTGGTTGAAGATGATGGACATGGGTCGCAGGCAATCGACCATCGAACTGGTCGCCATCGATATGGATGGCACCCTGCTGGACCCCGCCCACAAGCTCACCGCGCGCGTGAAGCAGGCCATCGCCCAAGCGCGCGCGCTGGGCGTGCACATCGTGCTGACCAGCGGCCGCCCGGTTCCAGGGCTGGCGCCGTTCCTGCATGAGCTTGGCATCGAGGGCGACGATGACTACTGCATCGCCTGCAACGGCGGCCTGGTGCAGCGCATCGGCCCGCGCGAAACCGTGGTCGAGTATCCGCTCAGCTTCGACGATTTCGTGTACTGCGAACAGGTCGCCCGCGAGATCGGCGTGCACTTCCAGGCACTGGACGCGCAGCGCATGTACACGCCCAACCAGGACATCAGCATCTACACCGTGGCCGACTCGCATCTTTCGCGCATGCCACTGTCGTACCGCCGCGTGGCCGACATGGACCCTGGCATGTCCTTCATCAAGCTGATGATGATCGACGAGCCGGACGTGCTGGACGCCGCCATCGCGCGCCTGCCGGCCGCGCTGACCGAGCGCTTCGCGGTGCTGAAGAGCGCGCCGTTCTTCCTGGAAGTATTCGACCACCGCGCCGGCAAGGGGCCGAGCCTGCAGAAGCTGGCCGAGCACCTGGGCATCGACCGCGCCAACGTGATGGCCATCGGCGACCAGGAGAACGACCTCACCATGCTGCAGTACGCCGGCACCAGCGTGGCGATGGGCAATGCCATCGATGCGGTGAAGGCTACCGCGCGCTTCGAGACCGCCACCAACGCCGATGAAGGCGTGGCCAGGGCGATCGAGCGCTTCGTGCTGCAGTAAGAAGCCGGCAATACGAAGAAGGACGCCGCCACGCACGGTGGTGGCGTCCCACCAACGGTTTTACTGGCAGACGTACTCGTTGCCCGACTGGACGCTCTCTACATCGAGCTCATGGTTCTGGATCTCGATCGTTTCCATGCGGGTCGAAACAACCACCGCACGGGCACCGACGTTGCAGCTGGCAGGCAGGCCGCCAGCGTAGACCTGCCCATTGATCGCATACGCCAGGCCGTAGCAGGCCGAGCCGAGCTTCTGCGAGTCGAAGTGGCAGGCATTGAGCTGGTTGTTGGCCGATGCGCTGGCGGCATTGTAGTTGGTCGTCCAACCGCTGAACGGATCGTTGGCGCAGGTGCCCGGGAAGTCCTGGATCGGCGTGCCGCCGGTCGTGCAGGTGTGTTCCCATGCGCTGGAGAAGGGGCTTTGCTTGAAGTACGCAGTGCGGCCGCTGTCGACCCATTGCGCGGCGGCGGCATTCTCGGCGAAGGCGGACAGGCCGAGCAGGCAAAGTGCAGTTGCGGCGAGCGGTTTCAATCCATTCAACATGACGTTCGTCCTTTGAAGTGTCGAGTTAACGCGTCGGAGCCTTGCATGGCAGCGCGTGCGGAAGGCATCGCAGATATCCGCGCGGCCGCCGCCGACATGATCATTCAGCATCCAGGGCGGCGCAAGTCGAGCCAGGAACGAATAGTCGAAAGGCTGACCGAGCGCACAGACATCACGCTGCAACGTGCAGGTGATAGCGCGGCATCGAAAGCGATACCTGCGTATAGCCGCGCTTTCCCACGGTGCAATGGCGGATGTGGCGGTCCGATGCAACACTTGCGCACGCCGAATCACGCCATCGAATCGTTCGGCAGCTGATCGTCTTCGTCTGCCGCTGACCGGCGCGTGCGCAGCGCCGGTCCCGCCTTCAACGCAATCGCGTCACCAGCCACTGCATCGCCATCCGGCGCTGCATCGCGCTGGGCGTGCGCCTGCGTCCTCTTCTCCCTGCACCCTGGATCTGGCCATGAACACTCCACCTACGCTTCTTGCCCTGGCAATCGGCACCGCCCTCGTTGCACCGCTGCACGCTGCCGAATCCACCGGCGCCGCGCACGACACCCCCACCACCTTGAACGCGCTGCAGGTCATCGCCACCCCACGCGGTGCTGCTGTCGCCCCCACCCAGGTGGTGGGCCCGAACCGCTACGTCATCAATGCCACCGACCTGGATGCGATGGTGACCGGCAACAACGGCCTGTCGATGCTGAAGAACGTGCCGGGTGCCAGCTACACCGCCACCGACGGTCTCGGCCTGGATATTTCTGCCACCAGCCTGTTCGTGCGCGGTTTCCGCATGAATGAAATGGGCATCACCTTCGAAGGCGTGCCGCTGAACGACAACGGCTTCCTCTCGCTTACCGGCACCAGCGTGGTCAACGTCGGCGTGCCCGATGGCATCGGTTCGATCACGGTCAGCCCGGGCGGTGCACCAGTCAGTGTGTTCTCCAGCAGCGTCAATGGCGGCAGCCTCGAGTACCGCCTGCGCGACCTGCAGGACACCCCCAGCCTGCGTATCAAGCAGGGCGTGGGCAGCAACAACACACGGGTCACCACGGTCTCGGGCCAGAGCGGCCAGCTGGGCGAACACGGCCCGAAGCTGCTGGTCGACCTGCAGCGCGTGTCGGCCGACAAGTACCAGGGCGCCGGCACCCAGAAGTTCCTGCGCGGTGACCTGAAGGCCCAGCAGGATGTGGCGTGGGGTGACTTCACCGTGTTCCTGTCCGACAGCAAGGCCGCAGTGTGGGGCTACAACAACATCTCCTTCGACATGATCCGCAAGCTGGGCTGGAAGGCCGACAGCTTCTATCCGGACTATGCATGGGCGTACTACGTGGCCTCGCCGGAGAACGCCGACACGTCCTGCGGCGCCTACACCTGCGGCGAGCTGTCCGAGCTGATTCCCTACGACACCGGCCAGGTGACCCGCGACCGCGTCGCGTCGATCAACCATCGCTTCCAGATCACGCCCGCGCTCAGCGGCAACGTGCAGCTGTACAACGCCAACAGCCACACCCAGGCCACCTTGACCGACCCGACCGTGCCCTCGCCCAACGGCGCGCCTTTCTCCGAACAGGTGCAGACGCCGCACCTCAATCGCCTCGGTGGCATGTTCAACCTGCAGTTCGAGACCGGTGCGCAGACCCTCACCGCCGGTTTCTGGCAGGAGAAGAGCAAGGCGGCCGCGAAGACCGAGTGGTACCAGCAGCCGCTGCTGGGGCAGGGCAAACCACTGAAGGCGACCGGGCCGTTCGATGTGTACGGGCCGGCGTTCCAGACCGACAACGCATCCAGCTGGGTGACCCGCTCGCGGCAGTTCTACCTGCATGACAATTACGCCGTTACCGACACGCTGGTGCTGGGGCTGGGCTTCAAGGCCGTGGACTTCACCACCACCGGTGGCGGCATCGGCGATGCAGCGGAGCGGCCGGTGTCCGGCACGCTGCGCGCAAAGAGCAACTTCCTGCCGCACGTGTCGCTGTACTGGAGCCCGACCGAGCGGACCGATGCCTTCATCGACCTGGTCAACACCATGAACGGCTATCGCGTGGCCCAGCGCGGCAACATCGGCTATACCGCGTCGGCCTGGACCATCAGCGACCAGAAAGAGTTCGACCGCGTGGCCGGCACCCTGCGCCCAGAGAAGAACTGGAACCTGACCGTGGGCGCCAGCCACCGCTTCGACCGCCTGACCGTGACCGGTGATGTGTTCTACAACGACATCCGCAACCGCCTGCTGTCGGCGGCCATCGGCACCCAGTTCGCGCAGATCAACACAGTGCGCTTGATGCCGAAGATGCACGTGATCGGCGCAGATCTCGGCATCACCGCCGACCTGACCGACCACCTGCAGTTCTACCAGGGCATCGCGCTGGCGCGCTCGTACTACGACAGCGATTTCGTGGTGGGCGATACCGTGTACCCGATCAAGGGCAACGCGCAGCCGGGCTACCCGCAGCTGTCGCTGGTCAGCGACCTATCCGCGCACTTCGGTGACTGGCGTTTCGGTGCCACCAGCACCTCATACCTGCGCCAGCCCTTCACCTATGAAAACGACATCCGCGTGCCAACGTTCTGGCAGGTCAACGCGTACACGGCCTACACGCTGGGCCCGGACAGCCTGCTGCCGGGGCTGGAGCTGCGGCTGGACGTAAGCAACCTGTTCAACCGCAACAACATCGGCACCGCCACCATCGCCGGCTCGTCGTTCTCGGGCGACTACCAGACCCTGCAGCGCAGCGCCCCCCGGAAGGTGATGTTCAGCACCTCGATAACCTTCTAAGTAGATCCACGCCATGCGTGGATGCACTTCGCGGCAGGCTGGGTAGCGCCGGGCAATGCCCGGCGAAATCCCTCCGGCGCCGACGCGCCTTGCCAACCAAGGTTGGCATCTACCCAAGCGGGCCCCCTCGCCGCACGCAATCTGGTAGCGCCGGGCTATGCCCGGCGGAATCCCTCCGGCGCCGACGCGCCTTGCCAACCAAGGTTGGCATCTACCCAAGCGGAGCCCTTCGTCGCACGCAATCCGGTAGCGCCGGGCCATGCCCGGCGAAATCCCTCCGGCGCCGACGCGCCTCGCCAACCAAGGTTGGCATCTACCCAAGCGGGGCCCTCGCCGCACGCAATACGGTAGCGCCGGGCCATGCCCGGCGAAATCCCTCCGGTGCCGACGCGCCTTGCCAACCAAGGTTGGCATCTACCCAAGCGTGGCCCTTCGCCGCACGCAATCTGGTAGCGCCGGGCCATGCCCGGCGAAATCCCTCCGGCGCCGACGCGCCTTGCCAACCAAGGTTGGCATCTACCCAAGCGTGGCCCTTCGCTGCACGCAATCCGGTAGCGCCGGGCCATGCCCGGCGGAATCGCTACACCCAAGCGGGCCATCCGCCGCACTTTGCACAATCAGCACTGATATTCCGGCACCAACGCAAGGTTCCCACAATGTTGCTGGGTCATCCTGTAGGCATGGCACAGCACAACCCCCGTTTCCCTCCGGTTCGCAGGCGCGCCCATGGACGTGCGCGTCCGGTGCCGTTCGCAGCACCGGCGGTCGACCTGCAGGCCGAATACCAGTTCTGGCAGGTCTATGACCGCGTAGTCCGCCCCCTGCCCGGGGGCGGGTTCCGCCTGGCCTGGCTGGTGCTGCAGGCCGTGTACCGGGCGCGGGCGCGCTATCCCGCCGACACCCACAAGGCGGCGCTGTCGCGGGTACTGTTCGGTACCAACATGACCGACGCGCGCGCGGCCGAACTGGAAGAACTCTACACGCTGGTCAGCCGCAGGCTGGCGGCGGTGGCCGTGCGCACGCTGGCACCCGGCAGCACCGCCTAGCCCGCCTTGCAGGGCATGCAGATCCGTCCCACCCCGCCGGCACCGGCGCGCAGGTCAGGGTCGAAGAACTCTTCCTGGCTGCGGATCTGCCCACAGCGGCTGCAGACTTTCTTCTCCTTCGATTCCAGCCCCTGCACCTGCTCGATCACCTGGTCGACCGCTGCCGAGCGGATCTCCGTGCCGGCCACTTCAATCAGGCGATAGAGCCGGTCGGACAGTGTCTGCACCGGGTCGCTGCCGAGGTTGAACCGGTTGATGCGCAGGAAGCGGTAGCCGTAGCTTTCCAGGGTCAGCTGGCGCTCGACATCAGCCTCCACCAGATAGCGCTCGTGGTTGCCCACATGCACCGGCTTGTCGCGGCGGAAATGGAATTCGAAGCCGTCGTACTCGATCACGATCTGCAGCGCGCCGCGCACGGTCTGCACGGTCACCAGGAAGTCCACCCGCCACGCCGGGTGCTGATAGGTCGGGTCGAGCTGGCGCAGGTAGTCACCCACCGGGAACTGCGGAATGATCTCGACCGCATCACCATGGGCAAGCACGAACGGCGTCTGCCGCAGCCACTGCAGCACCTTCGATTCCATCGGGCTGCGCGCATCGGTCTGCGCGGCGTCGGGCGCGGGGCGGTCCAGCTGGCTGGCGTAGTAACGCAGCGCATGGCCAATCGCGCCGCGGAACGCATCCACCGGCATCGAATGTACGAACCAGATCGCCTCCTGCGCACGGGAGAAGCCGACATTCAGACGCTGCACTTTCAGCTTGTCTTCCACCGCATCCACCGCGCCGCTAAGGCTGACCGGGAAGATGTAGTTCAGCGCATCCTGGCCGGCGGTCGCCACCATCGAATAGAAGATCAGTCCGCGTTCCTCACCCTGGCAGGAGTCGACCGTCATCACCTTCAGGCGAAGCCGCCCTTCGAACTCGCGGCCGCGCGGATGGTTGAACAGCGTCTTGGACAACAGCGTCTGCTGCTCGCGGAACGGCGTGATGATGCCGACCGTGGGCGGCGCGTCCGTATCCAGCAGTTCCACCAGGCGCTCGGCAATGAACGCCGCTTCGGCGTCGTTGGTGCTGCGGCTGGTGCGGTGCCCACTGGCATCGACCTGGCTGAAGCGGATCACCTCCTGCAGCGGCCGGCTGCGGATCTTCAGCGCCTGCAGCTGGTGGTTGTAGAAGGTGGAGGACGAGAACCCGATCAGTTCCGCATAGCTGCGGAAATGCTTGCGCAGCATCACCGAGTACGAGGCCGAGAGCGAGCAGAACTCCAGCACCGAGCGCTTCACATCGAACATGGCCAACCGCTCCAGCACGTCGGCCTGCTGGCTGACGTTGGTGCGGAAATAGTTGACCAGGTCCGAGCGGTACTTGTCGTTCAGCGCGATGCTGGCGTTGGCGGCCTTGACGTTGGAAAACTGCTTGGAATCGCCCAGTACCACCACCTTGCGCGCGCGCAGCAGCGCCGGCAGCGCCTGCGCCACCGAGACCTGCGAGCCTTCGTCGATCACCAGTACGTCGAACAGGTCCGGTGCCAGCGGCATGTATTCGCCGAACTCGCGGATGCTGGCGATCATCACCGGGAACGACTCGCGCACGCTCTCGAACTTGTCCACCGGGAATTTCTGCCGGTTGGCGATCACGCCCGCCAACGCCCGCGCATCGGCGCGGTGATGATCCATGAAGCTGATCAGGCGCCCATCCACATGGGCATTCATCACCGAGGTGTTCAGGCGCTCCAGCTTGGTCTTGGTGCCCACATAGTCGTACTGCGGCGCGTCGACGAAGGCCTTGCGCGTGGCCATCCAGCCCTGCAGGAAGCGCAGGGTCAGCGCCCACAGTGCGGGGTCGTCCTTCGGCTCGGCCAGCAGGGCCTCGACGATGGCCGGATTGAGCCGCGCCAGCAGGGTCATCGCCTGCCGTGCAACCGCCGCACCCGGGCCCGGCGCGGCGCCGTGGGCGATCTGCCGATAGCTGGCCGGCAGCTGCGTGCCCAGGCCTTCGGCCTCCAGCTTCATGCGCAGCGCGTTTGCGCCCTGCACGATGTCCTGCAGGGCAGCTGCATCCTGCTTGAGCAGCAGCGGGCGGGTGGTGCCGAGCTGGTTGAGCTGAAGCTCCAGCCCGCGCACCGCATTGCCACGCAGCAGATAGCCCAGCAGCGGCATCTTCAGCTGCTGGTACTGCAGCAACAGCGTGCCCAGCAGCCGTATCTGCTCGGCATCCAACGACTCGAACAGCGCCCAGCCGTTAACCGGTCGGTCGGCGAGGAAGGCGGTGGTCACCGCATCGCGGCGGATACGTTCGTCCAGTGAGGCCGGCGTGTAGTCGGTGCTGCCGAACAGGTCGGCAAGATAGGCTTCCAATGCATCCGCCTGCGCGGTCACCGCTTCCAGCTCGGACAGCACGTTGGCATCCATCACCGCGTGTACCTGCTGCAGCACCGCGGGGGCGCGCTCGCCCAGCGCCGCTTCCTGCTCGTGCATGGTCTTCACTGCAGCAAGCGATACACGCCCCAGCGTCTGCACGGTAGTGGAGATGGCCTGCCGCAGTGTCTGCGCCGTGTCCTGGCGCTCGCTCTCAAGGGCGGGCTGGTTGGCTTTCATCGCCTTGGCGAAGGCCGAAATCTGGCTGATCGTGCCGGTGGAAGTCAGGCGCTTGAAGTTGGCCGCCTGCTGGCCCAGCCGCAGGATCGGGTTGGGGAAATCGCGATCATGGCGAACCCGGCTCATCGCATCGGACAGCTTGTCGTACACCACGTCCAGCGCTTCGGTCTTGTCCGACAGCACCAGGCAGCTCTTCTTGTTGAAGGCGCAGTCGGCGGCGATGGCGGTGATGGTGTGCGACTTGCCGGTGCCGGGCGGGCCTTCGACCACCACGATGCGGCCCTGTGGCTCGCGCACGGCCAGCAGGATCTTGCGCTGTTCCTCGTTCAGCGGAATGGGCGAATCGAACACCATGCGCTCCACCAGCGGCAGCGCATCCCAGGCCGATTCCACCCGTTCCCCGATCGGCTCGGGGTTGCGCATCAGCACGCCTTCCACCATGCCGTGGAACAGATCCACCAGCTTCGACCCCCCATTGCGGGCCTGGTCGATGATCTCCTCGAAATCATTCAACAGCGCCTCGTCGGCGCGCTCGAACGCAGCCAGGTGCAGGGCAGGCGACAGCGCAACGGTGGCGGTGGATGCCTCGCTGGCAGACGAGGAAAGCGAGACGTCGCCGCCCAGATCCACCGCGTTGGCCACCTGCCGGAACAGCGACGCCGCCACTTCGAACAGGCTCTGTGCCGGGTCGAGGTACTGGATGCGCTCCTGGATCGGCGACACCCACTCGCGGGCCATGCCCACGGCCAGTTCCTGCAGCACGAAGTCGATCGCGCGGCGGTTGGCGAACAGGCGGTTGCTGAGGGTCAGGGTGTAACCCGAACCATCCTTGGCCCGCACCACGTCCAGCGGCAGGTAGAACACCGGGTACTGCACCCCCGCGTACTTGAGCGTGCCCACGTAGAGATACAGCTGCAGACCATCGCCGGTGGCGACATAGGTTTCCAGGTCGCGGAACTCATGGAAGGCGTCGGCCGCCACGAAGTTCTCGAAGAACGCCATCAGCGCGCTGATCGTGCCGTCGCGGGTCAGCTGGTGCTCGCAGGCCTGCTGCAGCGGCAGTTCATCACCGGTGGCCAGCAAGCGCGCCAGCACCTCCGGCAGCGTCTGGTGCAGATCCACAACGGAGCGGGTGACCAGATCCGACTCGGCCGCGTGCAGCGAATCCATCACCCAGTACGCCTGGCCCTGCAGTGGGCCGGCCAGATGCGCGATCAGCGGCCGCACCACCTGCACGCACATCGCATCCACCAGGGTGCCCTGCACCGATTCCACCCAGGCTTCCGGGTCTTCCAGTGCACCGGCCATGCTGGCGCGCGCCTTGTCCAGCACGGCCACGCGCACCGTGGCGATGGCGGTCTCGGTGATGGCGTTCACTTGTTCTTCGACGATGCGGCGCAGCGTCGCGCTGATCGGCCGGGTATAGCTGCGCGGGCCGATGGTGAACGAAAGCTCCTCGCCGGAGGGCCGGCTGAGCAGCTTCCACAGCTCCTTGTCCAACGCCGGATACGGCGCGGTGCGCATGCCCGCGCGGAAGCCGGAATCGCTGGTAAGCACGATGCGGCGCCGCGGTGCCTGCGCGCGCTTGAAATCCGATTCAAGGAAATCGCGGAAGTACTGCGAGATCCGCACCGCGATTTCGCGCATCTTCGTTTCACCCAGAGGCCCGCCGCCGCCGGTTGCCGCAGGTATCAGCGGAGTGGATGCATCGGAGGTCGGCAGGTGCGGCGGCTGGGGAGTGCTCATGTATGGCTGGGCGGGCACCTGGCAAGACAGGCACCGCTAGGGACTGGGTCCTGCATGGTCGCACGCGTCGCCCACGGCGGGGAGGGGGCCAGTGCCCTCCAGTACCGACGGCAGGATCATGTGCGACGTCAGCGATCGCCAGAACAGCGACTCGTCGTAGCTGTCAAAGTCGGTCCGGACCAGAATCGGCGACGGCAGGCCCTGCGCGCGCAGGCGCAGGCGGATACTGGCGACTTCCTCGCTCAGCCCCATGCCGAACAGCACCAGCTGCACCTTCGCATCGCGCAGCACGAACGATTCCTGCAGGCGCGTGCCGAGGCCGGCCGCAAGGAACGTTCCCACCAGGTCGTAGTTGCGCCATTCCAGCACCGACAGGCCGCTGTCCACGCTGTAGATCGATTCCATGCGGATCAGGCCGCGCCGTCCTATCGTCCGTGATATCCGCTGACGGGCGGCCTCCTGCCCGCCCATGATGAGCATCCTGAGCAAAACCGCGTCTCCTTGTGTATGGGCTCGCGGAAATGGTCAGGGCGCAGGTGGCATGGCAGATATCAGATGAATCTGATTCCTTCGTGCATGCAACAGAGTGCTATGCACCTGGCTTGCCCCGGTCCAGCTGCCGGTAGCCAACGGCCTCGGCCAAGTGTGTGGTCTGGATGGTCTCGCTTTCGGCAAGATCGGCAATGGTGCGTGCCACGCGCAGGATGCGATGCATCGCCCGCGCCGACAGCTGCAGGCGCTCGATGGCTTGTTCCAGCAGGTCCTGGTCGGCTTCGCTCAAGCGCGTGCACGCGCGCAGGGCAGCAGGCGGCAGGTGCGCGTTGAGGCCACCGCGCGCCTGTTGCCGCGCATGTGCCGCTTCCACCCGCGAACGTACGCTGGCGCTGGGCTCGCCCAGCGGCGTGCTCTCGCGAAGCTCCACCGCATCCATGCGGCTCACGTTGATGTGCAGGTCGATGCGGTCCAGCAACGGGCCCGATACCCGTGCGCGGTAGCGGGTGATGCGCTCGTCGCTGCACAGGCAGCGGTTGCTGCGGTCGCCGGCCCAGCCACAGGGACACGGGTTCATCGCCGCCACCAGTTGGAAGCGTGCCGGGTAGACCACGCTGCGCGCTGCGCGGGAGATGCGGATGTGGCCGGACTCCAGTGGCTCGCGCAGGGTTTCCAGCGCACTGCGGTTCCACTCCGGCAGTTCATCCAGGAACAGCACGCCGTGGTGCGCCAGCGAGATTTCGCCGGGGCAGGGCGGATTGCCGCCCCCCACCAAAGCCGCAGCGCTCGCACTGTGGTGCGGCGCGCGGAACGGCCGCTGTCGCCAACGCTTCGGGTCCAGTCCTTCGCCGCTGACCGAGGTGATGGCCGCCAACTGCAGGGCATCGATCTCTTCGCTATCCGGCAGCAGGCTGGGCAGGCGCGAGGCCAGCAGGGTCTTGCCGCAGCCGGGGCTGCCGATCAGCAACAGATGATGGCCACCGGCGGCGGCCACCTCCAACGCTCGGCGTGCGAGCGCCTGCCCGCGGACATCGGCCAGATCCGGCAGCGGCAGCGGCGTAGTGTCCACGCGTTCCACCTGCGGCAGCAGGCGTGGATTGCCCAGCCCGGCGCAGCATTCCAGCAGGGTGCGCGCCACGCGCACATCGGCGTGCTGGGCGAGGGCGGCTTCGGCAGCGTTGCCTGGCGGCACGATCAGGATGCGCCCCGCTTCGGCGGCGGCAATGGCGGCGGGCAGCGCGCCGGACACAGGGCGCAGCTCGCCGGTCAGGCCCAGCTCGCCGATGAACTCGTACTGCAGCAGCGACTGCGGATCGACCTGGCCACTGGCAGCGAGGATGCCCAAGGCAATCGCCAGGTCATAGCGACCGCCTTCCTTGGGCAGGTCGGCGGGCGCGAGGTTCAAGGTGATGCGCCGCTGCGGGAAGTCGAAGCGCGCGCAGAGCAGGGCGGCACGCACGCGCTCGCGTGATTCGCGCACGCTGGTCTCGGCCAGGCCGACAATCTGGGTGACCGGCAGGCCGCCGGAGAGATGCACTTCGATCCGCACCAGCGGGGCATCGACCCCGGCGCGGGCACGGCTGTGGACCAGCGCCAGGCTCATGTGTGGATTCCTGCGGAGGGGCGCTTGATGGTGAGGGGGCGACATTCGGGCCACCATCGGGACTTTCAGGTGGTGCGACTAGGGGGATTCCGACCATTGGGGGGAAGCGGGAATTTCGAGAGGACACCCTGCGGCGGTTCCCTCTTGGCGTCGAGGTTGCAAGCGGCTTTCGCCGCGGAACCAGCTGGCGCCCACTGTCCAGCGCGGAAATTGGGCACTACGAAGCCTTGAGGGGGGGGCAGACACTGGCACAGCAAGGCTGTCTCGCACGAGGGGGAGGCCTACTGGTCGAGCTTGGGCGTTCTCTCGATCTAAGGCCACTTTGCGGTTCAACTCATGACGTTTACGCATGGTCGCTACTGGCCGGAAGCTGACATTAACCTGGTCGTAAGGCAATGAACCACCACGCTTCACAACGCTGCCTGGGAACCCGGATTGATGCCCGTCTCTCGTCCGGCCTGACGAACGAAGTTCGAATGATAAGCCTCGGGGCTGTTGAAGGGTGGCAGGAGCACCTCCTTTGGCGGGGGTGAGTGCCAACGGAGGTGCTTGACGGTGCCCATGTCATCGATTCCGAAAACGGTTTCGTCGATCCACATCGATGGATTCGTGTTCGCAGAACGCCCTTGGGTTCGACAGGCAAGTCATGTTCTTGCCCGCGGGTCTGGGAAGGAATCTTGTCAAAACATGCCGACCCAGTCCGCTGTGCCAAGCACAGCGCGACATTTGTCGGAATGCAGGTGCGCTCGGAAACTGAAAATGTCCCTGACCAAGTACACGGAGCGTTGCGATGCGCAATCGAATTGCAGGAAAGGCACTTTCCTCCCTCACGCTGATCATTGCGGGCACTGCGGCGACGTCGGCCGCTCCAGTTCATTCGCAGGTGAACACTGCAGAAGCAGGGTTGAATGCCCTGACGGCGATTGACCTGGACGCACTTCGCAGCAGCGAATTCTCCGCTCACCAGGACGGGGCTCTCGTTGCCCACAACCATTCGGACTCGCTTGACACGTGTCATCCTCACCACGATACGGGCGTTGACACTCGCAATCTGACGGACGTCGCAATCCCGTCGGACTCTCGATTTAACGTCTGAGCCAGATTCCCGGCCGCGTCCTGTTAATTCTCTGAAGAGATCGTTGGCCTAGGTCCATGAGACCCCGCGTGCCAGCTGCACGTACTAGATATACGTCTCTGCGCTTTCCATCAGCGCCAGGAGGTGAAGCAGGAAAGACATCGGAAGGTGTTTTGAAAGCTCCACCATCCTGGCCTCAAGGCTCGAGCGTGTGCCAACGGTCTCACCGGTGCGCTTCATCTGCTCGCCGGCTACAAGCCAGGACACGCTCACATTCATGATGCGGGCCATGCCCTGCAGATGGTCGATCGTAGGAGAGAAACTCTCCTCTCGTTCCCAGTGTCCGACGGTAGCGCGGTTGACGCTCAGCGCCTTGGCCAAGTCGGTCTGCGACAAACCGCTGCTGATCCGGGCAAAGCGGATCCGGGCAGAGAGCGTGTCGAATTCCATATCCATATAGAGCCCCTGACTCGCAACGCGACCCTGGTGAGGAGGTTTTGGCTTCGAGTCTGCTCAATTGTCACCCCAGAGTCAAACAAGGTTCATCAACCACGAAAATGAGCATTCGCACTGTGCTGTGCACGACACAGCGTAACGTTTGTGTGAATGCAATGTGTCTGCCTGTAATCGATGCCCGCAGTGCGGATTCGTACTGCACTGCGGGAAGCTTGTTTTTCCAACCGATTACATGGAGTGTTTCAATGAGCAATCGAATCGCAGCAAAGGCCCTCTCGTCTCTTACGCTGATCATTGCGGGCACCGCAGCAGCGTCGGCGGCACCGGCTCACTCGCAGGTGACCTCTGCGGGTGCTGAACTGAACGCCCTGACGTCCATCGAGGCTGATCTGGACCTGCTTCGCAACAGCGAGTTCTCCACTGGCCAGGAACAGATGCTGGCAGACGGCCACCATTCGGACTCGATCGGGTCCCACCACCATCACGAGGCCACCAAGAAGGAAATGGCATCCGTCGCTGCCATCTCCAACTCGCGATTCGACGTCTGAGCTCGCCCACCCGATCAAAAGGAACTGGAAATGAAAGACAACCGAAGCACGGCCAAAACCCTTTCTGCGCTCACCATGCTGGTAATCGGCAGTGCGGCCGTCGGTGGGGCTGTCGCATCGCCGATTTCTGGCGCCCAGCTGGAGCCGGCAATTGAAAGCGCAACGTCGTTGACCGTCGTCAATGACCTGTCGATGGACGAGTTCGAGAAGGTCGCCACGGGCAATCGTCTGGAGGCCTTGGTTGCCGGGGGGCATCACGACGACTCCTTCGGCTCGCACCACCACCATGAAGCGGCCATCGAGAAACAGACCGCGATGTCTGCCGATCGCTTCAACGTCTGAGGCCGGAAGCAGGCGAGCCGGGGGCCTGTTGCCGCTGGTGGTCACCTGCACGCAGACGCAATGGTGATTCGAGCTGCTGTGCTCTGCACAGCAGCTCGATTGCGGGTCTGCCCATCATGTGGCAGTAATCCTCTTTCAAGTCGGTGCCGGACAGTCGTAGGTGGCAAGGACGGCGAGCACTGCATGGAGCAGAAAAGTGAATGCGATTACCCAGTTGCAAACTCCCGACGTGAGCAGCCCGGCCTGCTTGATGGAGATCGCGGATACGACGGAGCATATGGAGGCCGTCGTCGAGGGGATTCTGTGGTCAAGATTGCGCAGGATGAAAGCGCGACTGCAGGAAGTGCTTGCCGACCCGCGGTACGGGACGACGGCTCGTGCCATGCATCAGATGTACCAGTCAATCGGGTCCGATCGCCAGGCTCGCGTACTGCTGAGTTCCGAGTTCTGCGAGCAGTATCTGTGCCTGGAGTCCGCGCGCAAGGGCAGGCTGGAGGCCGGAGCTGACGAGCAGGAGAGGGCAGAGGAACAGGCCCGCGCGCTTGGCGCGCTGCACGACATCATCGCTCGGGAGAAGTCGATCGCCGAGCTGGCGCAGGGGCGGACCGGCAGATATCTGAGAGAGGCGCGGCAGTGGCAGCTCTACAGCCCGGTTGGAGACTGCGTTGCGGAAAAGGATGCCACGGGCGTGTGGACCCTTCGGCAGTTGCCGAAGCTGGGTGACTGTATCGCGCTGGACCTCGAGAGCCCGCCAGCGCGGCACCATGAGCCGCGTTCTGGGGTGCTCAGCCAACCGTGCCTGCCGCTGACCGATGCGGAGCGTGAGCATGTCTCGCGAAAGCTGGCAGAGGCGCTGGCGGCGATTGATCGGTCAGAACCCATGTACGGCCTTCTCATCCGCAACTTCGTCCGGCGGATCACCGTGCGCAAGTCGGCAGAAGTCACGTCCGATGAAGCCGGCCGCTACGGCTCGGAGCATGTGCCGAGGCAGCCGGGTTCCATTCGGCTGCTGAACACGCATAACCCTGAGCTTCTGGTTGAGGCGTGCATGGAGAGCATCATGCATGAAAGCACGCACAACTATCTGGCCGCGTGGGAGCTTGCCAACGGGTTCTTCGTTGCCAATGACTACCAGCACCGTGTCGTGTCTCCGTGGTCCGGCAATCCCATTCCCAACTCCTCCTACATCCACGCGGTCTTCGTCTATTACGTGTGTCATCGCCTGCTCAAGCGTCATCTTGAGATCTCTCCGGGCCTGGGTGAAGCCGCCAAGCGCCACGTCCAGCGCAGGTTGGCCGTCTGCGCCGCCGGCTTCCTGATCGAGCAGGATCTGAGCGGTCGGTTGATGACCAAGGACGCCATCAATGGCGAGGTCGGGCAGATGATCGATCAGATGCAGGCCGAGATGAAGCGTCAGTATCGCTACGGGGAGTGGCAGCAATGAGCAGAACAGTCGTCATCCACGCGGATCACCTTGACCCGGTCGCGCTGCGGGCGCTGGCCACGGGTGTCCCCGCCATACACATTGATGAGCTGATACCAGTAATGGAGGTTCAACCCTGGCCTGAGGTTCTCCGGCTGAGCCCAGGTGCGCATCTTGAGAGTCTGTTCCGCGGAACCAAAGTGGTGAACCGGGTCTTCTCCCTGGAAGGAACGCAGGTCGAACGGTTCCTGGCCGAGCACGGCGTGGACGCCCGATGGTTCCATATCCGCCTGCAGCCGCTTCTGGCGCTGGGGGTGAGCCTCTGTCACGACACCGGCACGCGCGGCGTATCCCGGTGTCTGGCCCCGCTGAATGTGCAGTGGTTTGAACTCGAACGCGCTCTTCCCGAGGCGAATACGCCTGACTTCGCCTATAGCTTTGGCTACGAAGAACCAGACCTGTCCCGCATTGAGGACCCCATGCAGAAGTCGGTCTGGTCGCTTTTTGACTGGCGACAGGAACGGCAGCTTGATGACGAAGAGCGCCGCAGGCATCAGTTCCACGTGTCCAGGCCGAAGGGCGTCCCCGTGATCGCCTGGTTCCTTGGGCGGGACTACAACGGAATCCACTTTCCCCGTGAAAGCGTTGAGGTCGATGATGCTGTGTGCGGGCAGCTGACGCGAGCAGCTGCACAGGCCTTCCGTGCCGAAGCAGGAGAGATGCTCCTGTACGTGACGGACGAGGCAGTCACCTTCCACGCATTCTCGCCCTACCTTCGTTCCGTCGCCGTCGATACCGCGGTGCAGGATGCATTGGACGCGTGGTTGCTTACCGGCGGCGCCGGAGGTGTGAATGCTGCTTGAGAAGCTGAGCTCGCTGCGCGAGTCCATGGGCTGGGTCTACGGAAGCGAGGACCTGTGCGTACTGTTGTACAGCCTGGTCAAGCGGACCCGCCCGCGCATCGTGGTCGAACTGGGCACCGGCTTTGGCGTCACTGCGGCCTGGATGGCCGGTGCATTGCGGGAGAACGGCAGCGGTGTCATTCACACCTACGATAATGGCTCGCACTTCTCCAGTGAGCCAGGCATCAGGTTTGTCGAGGGCCTGCAGGGGCCGCTTGCCGATTCACTGCGGGAGATGGGGCAGGACTATCCCGCTTTCCTGCAGCACGTGTTCCAGTGGGCCGGGGTCGAGAATCACGTTGTCGCCAATTGGCAGGAGATCGGCTTTGCCGAGATTGCCCAGGCCCCCGCCTTTGACGGCGGAATAGACATGGTCTTCTCCGACTTCAACCACTCCCAGGACAGCATCCAAGCCTTGCTGGCGGCGTTTCTGCCGCGCATGGCGGAAAGCGCTTCGATCTTCATCGACAGTGCCTCCACCCAGCGGCTCAGCTACCTGACCCTGGAGGCCGTTGTGGACGCCCTGAATCAGAATAAGATACCCAGGGCGTTCATCAAGGATCGCAGCGAGCAGGACATTGACGCGCTGCTGCGTATGGTCCAACGCTCGCGCTTCCGGCTGATGCATCTGCTGGAAGCCTGCGACAGGGCGCAGAACAGCACAGCGTGGATCTCGATTGAACCGGTGGACGTGATTCCGACTGCGGCCACCTTCCTGCATTAGAGAGATGTATATGTTCGGCTATTACTTTGCGCTGGCCCGCACCAGGCTTATGGAAACCAAGGGGATGAGCGCCGCGCTGATCCTGGCGCTGGGGTTGGGCATCGGCGCAAGCATGACAATGCTGACTGTCGTGCGGACAATGACGTGGGATCCACTGCCGGGGCGGAGCGAGCATCTCTATCACCCCTTCATTGACGCGCTTCCCACGTCCTACGACGTCAGGCCGGGCATGGACCCGCGCGTGGCTCTCACCTGGGTGGATGCGCAGAACCTGCTTCGGCAGGCCCCCGCCTCCCATCAGACCGCGCTGGCGTCTGCCCGTCTGCTGGTGGATGCGCAGCGCAGCGTGCAGATTCCATTCTTCACGCAGGGGCAGTATGTCACTGCAGATGCGTTCGCCATGTTTGGCATTCCCATGGCGCAGGGCAGGGCCTGGACGCGTGAAGATGATGCTGCCCACGCCCGGGTTGTCGTGCTGGGCCAGGATCTGGCTGCTCGTCTGGGCAGTGAAGGCCTGGTGGGAGCCACCGTCCGGCTTGGCGGCCAGGCATTCAGGGTGGTCGGTGTCGCCGGTCCGTGGAGCCCGCGCCCCCGGTTCTATACGGACCTTCAGCAGGATGTCTTCAAGGGGCGCGAAGACTTCTTCATCCCGATTGGTGTTGCAGCGGAAATGCAGATGGCGGTGTCCAGCAGCGTCTTCTCATGGAGCAGTGACAAGCCCCTCAATCGCCTGCAGGACGCCCGCACATCATGGGTCCAGTTCTGGGCCGAGTTGCCTGACGCGGCCAGTGTCGAGCAGTACGAGCGCTTCCTGGGCAACTACGCACGTACACAGCACCAGGCGGGAAGGTTTGACAGGACAACTGCACCGCGGATGGTGTCCCTGAAGGACTTCCTGGTCGAGCATCGCATCATCCCCAACGAGGTGAAGCTGCAGCTGGCGCTGTGCCTGGGGTTCCTGATCGTTTGCCTGCTGAACATGAGTGCCTTGATCTTCGCCCGCTTCATCCGCCGGTCCCATGAAATATCGGTCCGTCGGGCGCTGGGTGCGCGCCGGCAGGACGTCATCTATCAGCTCTGCACTGAAGCACTGATCATCGGCGGCTTGGGCGGGGCGGTAGGGTTGATCGTTGCAGAGGCCGGCCTCTACCTTGTGCGGATGCAGCCGGAAGACTACGCCTCGCTGGCCAACATGGATCTGAGCATGGCCGCTCTCACCGTGGGCCTGGCGTGTGTCTCCAGTGTCATCGCTGCGTTCTTCCCTGCGCTGCGCGCTACCTCAGGCCGTCTGGCCATGCAGATCAAGGCGTCAGAATGAGCATTGCAGAAGTCCCCCTTATCGTCCGCGCGCTCACCCGCAACCGCTTCATCGCGTCCATTCTCCTGGTGCAGGTGCTGGTTGCCACGGCGTGCGTGACGAACCTTGCGTTTCTGCTGTCCGAGCGGCTGGGAACCCTCACCTACAAGACGGGCCTGGAAGAGGCGAACCTGGGCGTCATCGAGACCGAATACCTGGGGCCTGCAGCAGCCAACCCTGCAGCCTCGATCAGGACCGACCTGGAGGCCATCCGCCAGCAACCAGGCGTCGAACAGGTAATCGCAGCAGAGTCACTTCCGCTTGCCCAGCACAATTGGTCGGCCGGGTTCACCAACAAGCCGCTTAAAGGCAATGACATTTCCGGCATCGTAGAGGCCGAACCGACTGTCTATACGGCATCGTCGCCTGCCGCCAAGGTGCTGGGCCTGACCCTTGTTGCCGGCCGTGACCTGTCTGCGGGAGCGTTCGTGCCGATGGAAGCCAGCGCCGACTATGCCGGGCTCTACAAGGCAAGCGAGGCCGTTGTCTCGCAGGCACTGGCAGACAAGCTGTTTCCGGAGGGCGGCGCAGTCGGCAAGTTCCTGTATGCCGATGCGCAGCACCCCATCCAGGTGGTCGGCATCGTCAAGACGCTTTCCCGGCCTGTTCTGAAGACCGATGCAGACAATGACATGTCACTCATTCTGCCGCTGATTCCGGACGGGCCTCGCGTGATGTTCGCCATCCGTGCCGCGGATGGGCGAGTGGCGGATGTGATTGCGTCCAGTGAGGCGACCTTGTCGCAGCGCGACGCAAACCGCACCATCGCCCGCAGCACCTCGTTCCGGGAACTGCGCGCCGACTACTTCCGCCACGATCAGACCATGGCGATCATGTTCCTGAGCTCCGGGTTGGCGCTGTTGGTGGTAACGGCTACGGGCGTGTACGGACTGGCCAGCTTCTGGGTTCGCAAGCGGTATCGTCAGATCGGTATCCGGCGCGCATTGGGCGCCCGGAAATCCGACATCCTCCGGTACTTCCTGGTGGAGAACCTGATTCTCACCGCCACCGGGTCTGTTGTCGGCACCGTACTGGCCATCGGCCTGAACATGGCCGTGGCCCGGTACTACGAGGTGGCCAGGATCGAGGCGCCATTTCTCGCCATTGGCGTACTGACCGTGCTTCTGTTGGGCCAGGCCGCAGCATTTGTTCCGGCCCGACGAGCAGCCAAAGAGGCCCCGGTGGCGATCCTGCGTAGCGCCTGACCCGGACGGGTCTGTCATCCGGCCAGTGCTCGCGCCAAAGCACCGTTCCTTACGGCTACGCGATGGCGACTCGGAGGCGCTGCGATGGACAAGGCGTGTAACACGGCAGTGGAAGAAAGGAGTAACCGGCAATGCGATGCATTCGGATACCAACCCTCCTCTCGCTCGTCCTGGGCCTGCTGGGGTGCAGGGACGAGGTGGAGAGTTCAACGTATCCCATGGGTCAGAGCGGAAAGACCTGCACTGCCTACAAGGGCTTTGATCGCCACCCCCCTGAAGGGGTTGTTGCCGAGCTTTCCAGGCGGGGGTTGGACAGTCGCAGGTTGATTCATAAAACAGTCTGCGGTTCGATCACCAGCTGGGAGATCCTTCCTGCGGGGGCGTCGATCAATCGGATACCTCCGCCAGATGTGTATGTAGGCGTCCGGCTGAGGGAAGACGGCTCCGTTTCCGTCAGTACGGACCGCCCATGATGTCGGCGCTGCCCCTGATGGTCGAGCATCGGGCCAGCGTCACTGGACGGTAGGATTGCTACGTGGGGCGCTGGGTTTGTCCAGTACCCGGAGAGGTCAGGCTCTGGCCGGACGCGAATCTGATCAATGACGGCGTCGCAATTCGTTTAATGCGGCGCAGTCCAATCTGATGGTCTGCGGAGGGTGGCCAGAGAACGCTCGATGGCGCGACGGACACCCTGCGGGCTGCCGTCGGGAGTCGCTGGCGAAGCGGCTAGAGGGATTGCGACCAAGGGCGGCCCGCGGTCCCCAACAAGCAACGCTGCTCATCAGGCACTGCCCCACTGAAGCGCCCAAACAGCGCTTCGATCCACGATGTTCCTGCACTCTGCACCAGCAACGCGCCCTGGCTCTGGTGGTAGTCCAACCATCGCTCGAAACTGAGGCGCAGGCGCTCGATATCCGGTGCCCGCGTAAGTGCATCGGCGGGCACCCGGATCAGCACGCGTGAGGGAGCATTCTCCACGTCCATCACCAGGACGCCCTTGCAGCGGATCTCGAAGGACGTCACCCCGGCATAGCGCGTGTGCAGTTCAAAGCCCTCATCTGCTTTGGCGGTCACGAAGCCGAGTGCATCACTGTGCAGCTGCCGGTAGTCGGCTGGCTGCAGCTTCTGGTACGCCCACACCTGATCGCCCGCTGGCTCGGGCCACCCCGCCCATACCGCGCCGATCACCACGATGCACACCGCCGCCGCGGCAAGCCCACGCTTCTTCATTCATCACTCCGCACAAAAACAGAACGTCACGCCCACAAGCGTGCCCTCAGTCTCTTGGCCGCACCCGTTCGTGGATGAAGGCCGTGAGTGCGATGTCGGCCATTACCAGCCCCTCCATCACCCGGTCGCCCACGTACTGGTCGGGCTCACCGTTCTGGCGCGTGCGCTCGGCCGCCAACAGGATCTCCTGCACGATGCGCTGGCCGGTGAGGGCGCAGTCTGCGTCGGACAACGCCATCTGTCGGCTGCGTAGGTGATGGCGCTCGGGCCAGGGCTGGCCGTCGGCTGCAGCACCAGCGCCGATGCTGTGCAGGATGGCGATGAGGCTGTTGGGTTCCAGAGCAGGGGCGGGCGAGGGCGCTTCCTGGATGGGGCGTGGGGGAGGGGAGTGCGGCTTGGTCATGGCAGGCTCCGTGCAAGCAGGCAGAAGCCGCCACCGATAAAGGTGGCGGACGATGCGTGGCTCGAAAACCGGATCACTAGACAATCCCGGCGGGTGCAAGACCCCCACGCACCGCCCGCCATAGCCGGCAGACGGATTGCCAGCCGGCACCACGCGTGGCGGTACCGGCTGGCAAGCGTAAACAACGTCTAGTGAATCGGGTTTTCGACGCCCGGCCACCCGTTGTCGGTGGCTCTACCAGAGTTGCCTGATGTTGTTTGAGATGCCAAGGGGTTGGGGCCAAAGCCGCCAAAGCCCGAGACGTTCTTGGCATTGTGGCATAGGAGCGTGTACTGCGAGATTCCTTGGGGGACAAGAGCTTTGGCACTTATGGGGGAGCATCGGCCAGTTGTTCCGATGTCAGGCTCGGAACATGGCAAGTGCGACATCGCTCGTCTAGCTATATTGCCTAGACGCCCATGGGCTGGAACCGGAAGGTGCCGCCTACCTACTTGCGAATACCAGGTGGGGGCCGGTGCGATGTCCGCTTCTGGCCGGAAGCAGTCGTGGGCTCGACATAGCAGCAACCGACCCGAAGCGGACTTAAACGCGCAGCGCAACGACCACCCAACGGAGTGAGGGCGATAGCTTTCTTCGGCTGGGGTAGTACAAGTGTCATCTACAAAAGACGGACACCAGAGTGCTGGCATTCACACCAGCTCAGTCGATTCGATATGAGGCGCGAACTCGTCCTCGGGCAGGAAGGCGACATCTAGACCATTCAGCGTGGCCGCGATGATATGGTGGCTGGCGTTGAAAATGACCTGTCCTTCGACGCGCACGTTCTGCTCTAGCCCGGCTCGCTCGAAATCCCACACGCAGATACGAGTATAGGTCGGCAGCCGGATGCTGATGATGCGGCGTCCGGCGAGATCGCGCGGCGTCTTCGTTGGCATATAATTACTTAATGGCCACCTCTGGGCCAGGGTTGTCGTATGAATGAGGGGACTCATGGACATAAGGATTCTTGGGGGCAACGGACTGCACGCTAGCGAAGTTCGAGCGGTCAAGCGGATGCAGGAGTCGTTGAGACAAAGTTGGTTCGGCTACGCCAGTTTACTCGTTGTTGATGACGAGGGCTCCATGGACGTGGACACAATGATCATCACGCATGACCGTCTATTGCTTGTGGAGCTCAAGGAGTGGACTGGGAAGCTTGAGAGCAGTGATGGCCGCTGGTACCTCAACGGCTATTCAAAAGGGAAAAGTCCCTATGAGATCAAGCGTGTCCACGCGATTCGGATTAGCAAGCTTCTAGGAAGGGAGCTTCAACACAAACTCGGCTATGCGCCCAGAGTCGAAGCCCATGTTGTGATGTGTGGGACTGCCGGTCCAGAAAATCTTTCCACAACAGAACGTCGATTCGTTCACACGCTTGATGATTTTATCAAAATAACTGGAGCCAACGATTACTCATCGATTGTTTCTGAGGCGCCACAGAATTACATGGACCTGTTTGATCGCCGAGGGAAGCCACGCCCAAATAGCGCGACTTGTCGGCCAATCTTCGAACAGTTCTTCACCGGAAACCGAATCAGGCCGAAGGAATTCTCCCATCACAGCTATACGGCTGAACCAACCCCTTGGTTTCGGCACAAGCTCGGCTTGTTCGCGGAATTCAAAGGCCATCATCAGGAAATTGCCAATGATCTGGCTTTGATGAGGCGTTGGAACATGTCGTCGCTCGGCGTCGGAAACGCGACGCAAGAACAATGGGCAAAAGTGGCTCTTCGAGAAAATCGAGTGTTCGCGCTCGCAAAATCCCGTGAGAGAGGACTGGAGGAATATCTACTCCGCCCGCTGGTTCCACTCAGCACAAGTGACGTTTCTGACGATTTTACGGAGCTTTACGAGCTCAGGAGAACCTTTAGCCGCCTGGATGAGTACCTAAGCAAATTGGGGCCTGGTCACGACCACCAGTCTCGCTTGGACTTGGTCAGGGCTCTCTTAGTACCATTTTCAGAATTGCACGCCTTAGGTGTTGCGCATCGTGATATCGATCTTCACAACCTGTGGCACGCATCAGATCAGCGAAGCGTAGTCATCTCTGGCCTCGCAGCGGCTTTTTTTCCGGAGCGTGGAACGATTAGCGAAGTTCGAGACTTTCTGCAGGGTTCGCATGTCCGATTGCCGGAAGAGGCAATGAGCGTAGAGGGCGAGATTTACGACGCCTTTAGACAAGACGTATTCATGCTCGCCGCCGCTGCGTATCGAATTCTCTTCCCTGAGTCAGATCTTCCGCGCGACGAGCAGGGCATCTGGCAATGGATCCCCCCGAAACATGATCCATATGACGGCGCCCTGAGCGCTTGGCTTCAGCGCGCCCTCTCCTGGGGACCGGTTGATCGCTTTGAAAATGCTGCGGCGATGTTGGCGGCTCTCAACGAGTGCGTTAAGCCGGCGGCAGCGAGCAAAGAGGAGGCAATCAATACTTGGAACGAAATATCGGATGGCGACTTCATAAAGCGGGGGTGGGGCCAGTTTCAGATTTTTCAGCACTTCCCGCCAAGCCACGGCGAGAACCCTGGATCGGGACAAGTGCTCAGGTACAGATCCGCATTTGACGATGGGCCCGTACTGGTCAAACTTTGGCTGCAGGTTGCCCCGAACGCGGGCACGCATGGACTGAATCGGCGTGTCGCGGCATTCCGATCCAAGGCCGAAAAAGTCAGGTCGCGTGAAACCGCGACCCCGCACCTTGTCGACTTCGGCTTGCTGGAGTCGGGCGGGCTCCTCGTCGTAACCAGAATTGAGCCAGGTAAGGAGTGGCAGGAGGCTATTGCAGGGGCGGACATTCCATCGCGCAGACGGATCGCCGCGGCCCTTATTCAGGCGGTTTCGGCATTGCACGACCAGCAGCTTAGCCACGGGGATCTTCACCCAGGGAATCTGCTTGTGCAATCTCCGGAGATGCGGGAGGCCGGCTCCGAAAAGGTTCTTCTGCTCGACTTTCTCGACTTTGGGGAGAGGACGCAACCCTTCAATGTCGAATATGGTCCATCAAATCCGGCGGCAACCGACGGCTTCGGTCGCGATCGCTTTGCGGTCTATAAGCTTGTAGAAGAGCTCCTAGCCGAAGAATCCGACGAGCAGTTCAAGCAGGAGCTGGAAGTCGGTCGCAGCCAGCCGCAAGGCGTGCCCGTATCGCTATCTCCGCTGCAGTTCGAGGTTCGACGACTCATCGAGGAAGCATCGGAATCGACTGAAGCGGCGGCACCGATCATTGTTCCTTGGAACAGACTTCAGTTCGCAGGCTCGGAGTTCACGCTTGAGTCTGATGGCGGCGGCTACCACTTCAATTTCAAATGGGATAAGCGCAACGATGCCTTGTTGGACTGCTACGTAACGGGGCTTAATGGCGTAATCACATTTGTGATTGATCCTGAGCAGCGTCAGCTTCGTGATGTCCGATTGGTAACGCCAATTCCGCTCAGTGAGTTGGTGTCAGCCAGCAGTAAATCCTCCGCAAGCATTGAACGCTCAATCGGGCTGCTCAAGTCAAACGAACGCGGGCCAGGCACTCAAGATCTCCTCGATCTGATTCTGGGGTTGGATCCGGTGCTCTCGCTACTTGAAGCGAAATTTTCTCCCTCGAGATCGGAGGTGGCGGAGAGGTCGGAGGGCGCGAATATCCAAATCGAAGAGATTTGGCGAACTCTGATGAACACTGAAGAGGAGAGCCTCCTCGAAGTCGAAGTGACCGGTGCCATCCAAGAAAACGCTGTGGGCCAAATGCGGCTCCCATACCGGACGGCGCACGGTGCCGCGATGGATTTCGGCTCGGATGATCGCGTTCTCGTTAGTCTGAAGGACGACGGCAACAATTTTGCAATTCTGGACATACTCCAAACAAGCCAAGATGAGCTTGTAATCGATGTCACCAGAATGGATGCCCGCAAGCGCGTCATACCTGGCACAATCCTGAAACTCGAATCCTTGCAGAGCAAAGCCTCCCGAGACCGAAAATCCAAAGCAATGGAGCGCGTGCTAGAGCACGCTTCGGCAATTCCCGATCTCCTAAAATACTTTGACCCTACCGCCTCATCATCGATCTCTCCGATGGCTCCTCGACCCAGTGCAGAGCGAGTTAGAGAGCTGTACGATGATGAAGATACAAGCCTCAATGAACGGCAGGTCGAGGCCTTTCAACAGCTGATTGAACAGGGACCCGTTGGCGTTCTTCAGGGGCCACCTGGGACCGGAAAGACCACGTTCGTTGGGGCGTTCATTCACTACCTCTTTAGCGAGGTCGGCGTTAGAAACGTACTGCTGGTCGGGCAGTCTCACACCGCTGTTGATGCGGTAGCTACGAAGGCTCGAGCGATGTGTCAAAGGCACAACTTTCCGCTCAGTGTGGTTCGAATGGGACAAGAGCGAATGCTTGCCACGCCAATGTTGGATGCTCACTCGCGAGCGGTCCAACGCCAAATGCGACATTCTTTCCATCGCGAGTACGAGCATCGTATCGCAGTTTTTTCGGAGCGCCTTGGGATACCGACGCAGCTTTCGGCCGAGTTGGCTTCTCTGCACCGAACACTAGATGGGCTTATCTCGTCAATTGTTGCTTACGAAGCGGAATTGAACCTGGCGAAGTCGGATAAAGCAGGCGCTGATCTTCGCGAACGTCTTCCTGAGCTACAGTCCCAGCTTGACGAGGTCCGAGAGCTCACTTCCAAAATTGTTCGAAATCGATTCCCAGAGGATGCGGCCTCCCTTCTAGAGTCCGAAAATCTATGGGAGAGCACCATCACGCTGGTCGCATCTGCCCACGGTGTCAATAATCCGATCGCTCTGTCACGTTTAAAAATTTTGCTTTCACTCAGCCAGGAATGGCTTTCGGTTCTACACGCAGGCCAGGCCAACTACGACCAATTCCTGGTACAGACGAGGCAACTTGTCTGTGGAACTTTGGTTGGCATGGGGCAGAAGCAACTCGGTGTTGCCGATGTCGACTTCGATTGGGTAATCGTCGACGAAGCTGCTCGCGCGCAAGCGAGTGAGTTAATGATTCCGCTTCAGTCTGGACGCAGGATATTGTTGGTTGGTGACCACAGACAGTTGCCGCCAGTCTACGAGTCATCCCACCTTCGCGCTGCTTCCAAGGCCTTGGGAATACCGCCGGAATCACTTCGGCAGACCGACTTTGAGCGCGCATTCCGTGTTACCCGTGGAGTTGCCCTCAATACGCAGTATCGAATGGTCGAGCCAATTAGCGACTTGGTTTCCGATTGTTTCTATAAGGATGACGGAGTGCAGCTAAGGACCGGCCGCGGCGAGTCACAGGCTTGGTGCGAGCATCTTGCGTTTCCTTGGAACTCTCCTGTTACTTGGATCGATAGTGGAGCAGGGCCGGAGTCAACCGGCGACAGCGACCCAAGTAAGCGAGGGAAATACGTAAATCCGCACGAAGCCCGCCTCGTGCTTCGACTCCTTCAACGTCTCGCCACCCCATACAAGGCGGAGCTGCTCAAGAACATTCAGTCGCCGCACCACCCAATTGGGGTGATCACAATGTATAGCGCGCAAAAAGCATTACTTGAGAAAGAGCTAAGCAAGGCCGAGTGGGCTGCCTCGATTCGTAGTCTGATTAGAATCGATACAGTCGATAGCTATCAGGGGCAAGAAAATCCATTCATCATCTTGAGTCTTGTTCGAGACAATGTTGGCGAGACACAAGGTTTCATGTGGGAGCCATCGCGAATCAATGTTTCGCTTTCCCGAGCGCAGGAGCGCCTTGCGATCGTAGGTGCAGCTCGGATGTGGCGAAAGCGAAACAAACTAGATCCGTTGGGGCGCGTGCTGAGCTTCATCGAAGAGAAGGCGGCATTGCGGCATCCGGGGTATGCGATCGTGACGGATTTGCCCGAATTCGACTTCCAACGCGCTGTTCATGAGGAGGACGAAAATGCTTGACGAAGAGGTTGATGGCGGCGGGATCGAAGGGCAAGGCAAGCGGCGATTGGCAAATGTCATTTCCGTACTACTGCCGGCGAGAGAGTACCGGTTGGAATGTTCATGGACCACCGAAAGGCCCCTGCCGGCGATTGAGGAATTCGCTTGCAGATTGATCGTGATGATGGAGAGCGCAAGCCCTGGCGAGCTTCAAGCGTACTTTGGACTGTCGAAGCTGGAGACGGACGGTTTGGTTGGCAGCCTTACAAGAAACAGGCTGGTGGACGTCGCGGCCGACGGAGTACTTCACCCATCGGCGATCCTTCGCGCGAAGCAGATTGCCACGGGAGAGGTTCCGACCTTTACAACTTTCGAAACCCGAGAGGAAAACGCAGTATTTGACCTGCTGGCCCTCCAGCTCGTCCCGCGCCGCGGCTACAGTAATTCGAGATTTGGTCTACCTGAGGTCCCAATGCCTGAGCTAGCGAAGTCAGTCGCTCCCGACCGCGTAGCCGAAGCATTCAGCGAGCAGTCTCGAGCGTTCTTGGAGTTCTCGTGGGGCCGCACAAAGGAAAGCTTCAAGACTCGCCTGTACAAGGTGGCCCGCTGCCGACCCATGCGCACCCTGCAGGTGCCGGTAGACATGGAGATTTCGCTGGATGTGGGCGCCACAGGCGACTTGAACGTACACCGAGATGCTGTGGAACGCTTGGGAGACAACCGTAAGCGACCACTTTCGATTGAGCTTGAGTCCAAGGTGGCGGACTACCTCGCGAGCGAGAGCCTGCCCAAGACGGCCGCGTCCTTCTCAGACTTTTGCGCGTTGGTTGAGGACGAGGTTCTCGCTAGGTATGTGCGAGAAGACGAATTCGACCTTCCTAAGTGGCTAAGAGACCGAGATGCGAACAAGACTGGTTATGGGTCACAACAGACCAGGGGCCTCTTGGGGCCTATTTACCTCGTCGGAAATCGAACGACACTCATCAACATGTTGCGATCGGAAGACGATGGGGAGGAGCGATCCAGCATCGCACACTGGTTGCCTGCGGATGTCCCATTCTGGGCGGCGAACAGCACTGAGCTTGTCGAATTTGTCGCAAAGTTCCAAAAGGCCCTTGATCGAAGAGATGGGGGTCGACTGGTTGCGTGTTTTAAGGGCGAAGGCGCTTCAGAGGAGCGTTGGCTTAAGCGGAAATTTCACTCTAGGTTGCCTCATGCCGTGATGTTCTCCGGCGGAATCCTAATGGATAGATTTGAGTTTCTCGTGGTGCCCGAGCGGCTAGCAGTTGCGCAATACCACGTTCAACCGAGCAAGATGAGTGCGGTGACGCTTCCGATTGGTTACGCAACCACGGACCCCGATCGAGTGGACAGAATCACCAAGCTACTCGCTGAGCGGCTTGCCCCAACCATTAGCACTTCTATTTCTTGGTCGGCCGATTCGCAGCACGTCCAGAGCCTGATTGATTTCAATGCGCTAGGAATTGGTGATGCAGCCCGTCCGAAACCCTCTGCCGCGGCTAAAACAAGCGGCGCAACACCTGTGGCATCGGTTGAGAAGCCGCACCCAGAAATAATCGTCAAGCGACCAAAATTGGAATCTTGACGAGCGCTCACTCATCTCTTGATTTCAACTGGCCTCTCAGTGACGGAAAGCAAATCGAACGTCATTTGAGAGGCCAACACCATGAGAGCGGTGCGTAATAGTTGACGATATTCTCTGAGCTAACCCCTCTGAGCCATAATCTGGTTAGAGGCGTCGCTGATGGATCGGCAGCACACTTATGTCCGCTCCTGGCCGAAAGCGGACATCATTCGAAAACCTGCTGCGTTGATCGTCCGCCTGCCAAAGCACGGACACTTCTATTCATCAATTGATGATCTCCCCACTCCCCGACGCCACAAACGCCCTCAACTGCCGAACGAACTCCGCGTCGTAGGTCTCCCACTCCGTAATCTCCCCAACAACCCGCAACGGCTCCGCACTCCGATACGACCGTGTCGGATTCCCAGGAAACTTCTTGTTGGTCACATTCGGATCGTCCTCGAATGGCCCGGTCGGCTCCACCAAATACACACGCGGTCGCCCCTCACCCTTGGCCATCACCGCAGCCAGCCCGGCGCCCTTGGCAATCGCCGTGAAATAGATGTGGTTCATCACCACGCTGTGGCGATAGTTGGAGCGGAACCCCGCGCTCAATAACTCGCCCACCGCGAGGTCAGCGCGGGTGCCGTGATAGAACGGCCCGGCAACCTGGTCGCAGGTGTCATGCGAAACGGGTGTCCATTCGGTGTCCTGTGCCATCGGCACTGCCCCTACCTGTTCTGCCGGATCGACAGGCCGGCGAGTCTAGGGCGCCGGGCGGGCCTTGCGGCAAGGCCCCTTCAGGGAAATAATCTGTAAGTGGGAGGCGCGGTGCGCCTCCTTTTTTATTCTGCCGTGCCGCGGCCTTCCAGCTCGCGCACCGCCGCTTCCAGCGCATCCAGCTTCTCGCGGGTCTTCAGCAGCACCGCACGCTGCACTTCAAACTCTTCGCGGGTCACCAGGTCCAGCTTGGCCAGGCCGGCCTGCAGCGTGCTCTTGAAGGTGGCCTGCAGCTCCTCGCGCGATTCGCGCAGGCTCGGCGGCACCCGGTGGTTTCGCGCCGGCTGCGTGCAAGCGCTATGCTCCGGGGCGGGGTGCAGCAGAACGCCACTGTAAGGGCGTGTCGTGTACACGCTGTTTCGGGCCTCAGCCCAAGAGCGTTGAGGGTTCCGTCAAGTGCTGGGAAGCACGTCAGCAAAGGACCGCGAAGGACAAATGACCATGAAGCCAGCGTGTGCCGCGTTCGTGCTGACCCTGATGCTGCCTGCATGCGCGCATCGTGTCGCGACCACGGTGGAGGTAGAGCCCCGCGACGAATTACTGTGCGCCATCGCGGGCAACCCCGGCCAACACGATGGGGAAGAGCTTGTGTTGTCCGCAACGTACATAACGGATAACCGGCACTTCGAGATGTTGCGCAATTCCCATTGCGGCGAGGGTGGGCACATCCTGGTGATCGGCAGGCATGGGTCGTCCGATTCGGTCAAGCGGTTCTACGCGGAACAGAAGCGCATTTGCTTGAAGCGCGATGCTCCAGCGGTGTGCAACACCACGGCCGTCGTGGAGGTATCTGGGCGGGTACGGCTGCAGCCGGAGGGCCTCGTTGTCTTTGATATTGAGGAGGTCCGGTCGTTCCGGTTCAATGAGTAAGCCGATGGCCCGGGCAGATGCTACGTGTTGACCATGCTGGAGTGAGCTCGCTGGGCATGACACGGCAAGGCCTGCAATCGCGGGCCTTGTTGTTCACCGCCGCAGGGGCGTCCACTCAGCCGGCGTCGCTGCGGCCCTGTTCCAGCTCGCGCACCGCCGTTTCCAGCGCATCCAGCTTCTCGCGGGTCTTCAGCAGCACTGCGCGCTGCACTTCAAACTCTTCGCGGGTCACCAGGTCCAGCTTGGCCAGGCCGGCCTGCAGCGCGCTCTTGAAGGTGGCCTGCAGCTCCTCGCGCGATTCGCGCAGGCCCGGCGGCACCAGGTCGCTGAGGCGACGGGCGAGGTCATCGATTTGGTTCAGGTCGATCATGGGTGCTCCGTGGGGTGGTGGGCCTGCGCATCCGGCGCGGCCACGGCTGTTCGGCGATAAGGATACTGCTGGCCCCGGCCCGCCGGACAGGCGCTGTGGGTTTCGCACCGGCCGCGTTCAGGCGCTATCCTCCACGCCGGAATACAGGAGATAGACGATGAAGATGGTCATGGCGGTGATCAAGCCGTTCAAGCTCGACGACGTGCGCGAAGCGCTGGCCGAGCGCGGGGTTACCGGGATCACGGTGACGGAGGTGAAGGGCTTCGGTCGCCAGAAGGGCCATACCGAGCTGTACCGTGGCGCCGAGTACGTGGTCGACTTCCTGCCGAAGGTGAAGCTGGAAGTGGCGGTGACCGACGATCAGGTGGAAGTGGTGGTGGAAGCCATCGTGAAGGCGGCAGGCACCGGCAAGATCGGCGACGGCAAGGTGTTCGTGTATGACCTGGGCAGCGTGGTGCGTATTCGTACCGGTGAGCTGGACGCGGACGCGTTGTAAGCCGCTGAAGGGATGTGACCGGCGGGGTTTTGCGTCGCCGGAACGAAGAGCGGTCGAGCAAGCTCGACCTCTACCGGTAAGGCGGGTGAAGCGAAGCGCCTACCGGCGCTTGGCCCACTTGTAGAACCGCTTCCAGCCTTGGCGCACAGCCGCCACCCAACCGGGGTCGGCGACCAGCGCCGCCTGCGCAGGGCTCGGTGCCTGCCCGGTCACGCGCTGGCGCATCTTCAGCAGGTTCTTCATGTCGCTGCGGCTCAGCTGCCGGCTCAGCGGGTTGCGGCGCAGCCAGCGCGGTACGCGCCAGGCCGAGGTGAAATCCAGCAGTACCGGCACGCCGGCGCTGACCACCACGTTGGTGCCATGCAGGTCGTTGTGGGTGATGCCGGCGGCATGCAGGCGGCTCAGCGCGTGCTGCAGCTGTTCGAACACTTCATTGCCCACGGCCTGCGCGGTGCTGAGGGTCTGGCCGGGGATGAATTCCATGCCCAGGGCCAGGCCACCGAGGGTGCCGAGCAGGGCCGGGGCGTGCTTCCAGCCGCCCAGCCGCTCCAGCATGCGCGCCTCGCGGCGCACCATCAGCCGGGCGATCGGCGACACCGGGGTGCCACGGTAGCGGGAGTAGTCCTTCACCACCGCCGGACGGCCGTCCAGGCAGGTGCGGTAGACATCGGGGGCGAGGAAGCGCTCGCCGCGCTTGAGCAGCAGCGGCGCCACGGCGTCATCGCCGCAGGACGGGGAGGGAGTGATGGAAGGGATCATGTGGGGTCTCGGGCGACCCGGTGGGCGGCGCTGAAGCGTCAAGCGAACCGGTACGACGGGGGGAACTGGCTAAACTTTCGTTAAGCCAATTTTAGTACCGGCAAGTTCGCTATTCCACGATTTGTCGGAGAAATGTCGGCGTCGTGGCTGGAACAGTTCGTCGCGCTTTTTCGGACAATTCTGTCTCACTTTGCGAAAAGCAATTTGATTTCAATAGCTTGCAGATGCGTCCGGCAGCGCTCGCGGCGCGGCGCTGCGGCCCACGCACGCTTGGCTTGACCCCGGCGCACGGCCTGCCGACCATAAGCTGTTACACGCGACATCGACGGCCGCACCCACCCGGCACGTCCCCGTCTCCTGCCGCGTTCCCCCACTGATGCCGGCCCTGCGGCCGCATCGCCCTGTTTCCCTGTCCGGCGCGTGCTGGAGGAAAGTGCTTTGATCATCAAAATCGTACTTGCGGCGCTGTTCGTGTCCTGCGTGCTGTACATCCACTTCCGTGGCAAGGTCCGTGCGCGCTGGTCGCGCCAGCTGCTGGACCATTCCAGCTTCATGGCTCCGATCAACGTGGTCATGTACATGTTCTCCAAGGTGCCGACCACGCCGTTCCTGGACCCGGGCAAGGAATTCCCGCAGCTGGAGCCGCTGCGGCAGAACTGGCAGATGATCCGCGACGAGGCACTGGCGCTGCGCGATGCGCAGGCGATCGCTGCCTCCAGCACGTTCAATGATGCCGGCTTCAATTCGTTCTTCCGCCGCGGCTGGAAGCGCTTCTACCTGAAGTGGTACGGCCCCTCGCACCCGTCGGCCAAGGCGATGTGCCCCAAGACCACCGCGCTGCTGGAATCGCTGCCGGACGTGCGCGCGGCGATGTTCGCGCAGCTGCCGTCGGGCAGCGAGCTGCGCCCGCACCGCGACCCGTTTGCCGGTTCGCTGCGCCTGCACCTGGGCCTGGCCACGCCCAACAACGATGCCTGCTACATCGAAGTGGACGGCATCAAGAAGAGCTGGCGCGACGGCGAGTGGATGATGTTCGACGAAACCTACATCCACCATGCGCACAACGAGACGCCCGATGACCGGGTGATCCTGTTCTGCGATATCGCCCGCCCGCTGCGCTTCGGCCTGCCGGGCCTGTTCAACCGCCTGGTGGCGTCCACGCTGCTGGCCGGTGGCGCCTCGCCGAACCTGCCGGGCGACCCGACCGGTGGCGTCAACAAGGCCTTCGGCAGCGTCTACAAGGTGCGGCTGAAGGCCAAGGCGCTGCGCGAGCGCAGCGTGGTGGCCTATCAGGTGATCAAGTGGGGCCTGGTGGTGGCGGTGATCGCTGGTATCTGGGCGCTGTAAGCGAACGGCCGCCGGGCATGGCCCGGCGCTACCGGAAAACGAAAAAACCCGCGCTGTCGCCAGCGCGGGTTTTTGCTTTGGTAGGTGCCAACCTTGGTTGGCACGCTTTCCGATCAACCCTTCAACGCCGCCTTCACGAACGGCGGGGTCACCAGCACGCCGGTGTGCAGCGCGGCGGTGTAGTACAGGGTATCGAAGGTCTTGGCGGCCGAATCGGCCTGGCGGAAGTCGAAGCTGCTGTCGCCCTTGCGCGCCAGGGTCACGCTCCACCAGCCGGTGGGGTAGCACGGCTGCGGGAACGGCAGGGTCTTGAACGAGCCGAAGCCGGCCTTGCCCATTTCGGTGCGCATTTCGTTGATCAGCTCCAGCTGCATCAGCGGCGACTCGGACTGCTGCACCAGGATGCCGTCGTCCTTCAGGGCCTTGAAGCAGCTCTCGTAGAACGCCTTGTTGAACAGGCCTTCACCCGGGCCGACCGGATCGGTCGAATCGACGATCACCACGTCCACGCTGCCGGCCGGGCAGTTGGCCATGTAGGCCACGCCGTCGTCGAACATCAGCTCGGCGCGCGGGTCGTCGTTGGAATCGCACAGTTCCGGGAAGTGCTTGCGCGCCATCACCGTCACCTGCTCGTCGATGTCGCACTGGGTCACGCTCTCCACGCCCTTGTGCTTGAGCACTTCGCGCAGGGTGCCGCAGTCGCCGCCGCCGATGATCACCACGCGCTTGGGCGCGGCGTGGGTGAACAGCACCGGGTGGCTGATCATCTCGTGGTAGAAGAAGTTGTCCTTGCTGGTCAGCATGATGGCCCCATCGATGGTCATCAGGTTGCCCCAGTCGGTGGTCTGGAAGATCTCGATCTTCTGGAACGGCGACTGCACTTCGTCCAGCTTGCCGGTGATGCGGTAGCCGATGGCCGAGCCGGTGCGCTCGAAGTGTTCGATGTACCAGTTGCTGTTGTCAGTCATGGGAAAGCATTCCTGTTCGGAGGGGATGGAGCCGGGCTGAAGGCGGGGTGCCACGCATCCGGACGGATCGGCCCGTTCAGGTTCAGACCTGCCACGGGCGCGGGCGCGCATGATAACGAACCTGTGGGCATATAGGCGTTATCATGCCCCCCCTTTTATTTGCCACAAGGCCGACTGCAATGACCGATTGGTCCCTCGACCAAGCCCGCAAGACCTACTCGATCCCGCACTGGGCGGATGGCTATTTCGACGTGGATCAGGCCGGGCACATGGTGGTGAGACCGACCGGGGCGGATGGCCCGGTGGTGTCGCTGCCCAAGGTGGTCGATGCCGCGCGCGCGGCCGGTGCCAAGCTGCCGCTGCTGGTGCGCTTCCCGGACATCCTCGGCCAGCGCCTGGGCAAGCTGCAGGCGGCGTTCGCCCAGGCCCAGCAGGATTGGGACTACCCGGGCGGCTACACCGCCGTGTACCCGATCAAGGTGAACCAGCACCGCGGCGTGGCCGGCACCCTGGCCAGCCACCACGGTGAGGGCTTCGGCCTGGAAGCGGGCAGCAAGCCGGAACTGATGGCCGTGCTGGCGCTGTCGCGCCCGGGTGGCCTGATCGTCTGCAACGGCTACAAGGACCGCGAGTACATCCGCCTGGCCCTGATCGGCCGCAAGCTGGGCCTGCAGACCTTCATCGTCATCGAGAAGCCGTCCGAGCTGAAGCTGGTGCTGGAAGAATCCAAGGCGCTGGACGTGAAGCCGGGCCTGGGCGTGCGCATGCGCCTGGCCTCGCTGGGCGCCGGCAAGTGGCAGAACAGCGGTGGCGACAAGGCCAAGTTCGGGCTGTCGCCGCGCCAGCTGCTGGACCTGTGGAAGTCGCTGCGCGATACCGAATACGCCGACTGCCTGAGCCTGCTGCACTTCCACATGGGCTCGCAGATCTCCAACGTGCGCGACATCGCCAACGGCATGCGCGAAGCCACCCGTTACTTCGTCGAGCTGTCACAGCTGGGTGCGAAGATCACCCACGTCGACGTGGGCGGTGGCCTGGGCGTGGACTACGAAGGCACCCGTTCGCGCAGCTTCTGCTCGATCAACTACGGCCTCAATTCGTACGCCAGCAACATCGTGCAGCCGCTGGCCAATGCCTGCGAAGAACACGGCCTGACCCCGCCGCGCATCGTCACCGAGTGTGGCCGTGCGATGACCGCGCACCACGCGGTGCTGATCGCCAACGTGTCTGAAGTGGAACAGGCGCAGGAAGGCCGCGTGCCGGACCAGCACGACGACGAGCCGGCCTCGATCCGCCACCTGCGCGAGATCCACGAAGAACTGGACGTGCGTCCGGCGGTGGAACTGTTCCAGGAAGCACAGCACTTCCATGCCGAAGGCCTGTCCAGCTATGCGCTGGGCCAGATCGACCTGCCGCAGCGTGCGCGCATCGACGATCTGTTCTATGCCATCGCCCATGGCGTGCGTGCGCGCCTGAGCTACGACGAGAAGAGCCATCGCCCGGCGCTGGATGAACTGAACGAGCGCCTGGTCGACAAGTACTTCGTCAACTTCAGCGTGTTCGAATCGATTCCCGATGCGTGGGCGATCGACCAGGTGTTCCCGATCGTGCCGATCGAGCGCTTGAACGAGGCGCCGGATCGCCGCGGCATCATCGCCGACATGACCTGCGATTCCGATGGCATGGTCAAGACCTACGTCGAGAACGAAAGCCTGGACAGCTCGCTGCCGCTGCACGCGATCAAGCACGGCGAAAGCTACCGCATCGGTTTCTTCATGGTCGGTGCCTACCAGGAAATCCTCGGCGACATCCACAACCTGTTCGGCGATACCGACGCGGTGGAAGTGCTGGCCGATGCCGATGGCTACGCCATCACCCAGCAGCGTCGCGGCGATACCACCGACGTGATGCTGGACTACGTGGGCTACAAGCTGGATGACCTGCGTGCGGCCTACGCCGAACGCGTGGCATCGGCGGACCTGTCGCCGGAGCGCGCGCAGGAACTGTCCGAAGCGCTGGAAGCGGGCCTGACCGGTTACACCTACCTGTCCGACGAACCGTTGATCTGAGGGTGACGGGAAAGCCGGGCATGGCCCGGCGCTACCGGTGCTGATGAGCGCCCGCGCGATCTTTCATCTGTTCCTGCATGCCGCCGTGCCAGCCCTGCTGGCATGGCTGTTCTGGCGCAAGCGTTTCGCCTCGGCGTGGCTGTTGCTGCTGCTGGGCTGGATCATCGACCTGGACCACCTGCTGGCCGATCCGATCTACGCCCCGAACCGCTGCAGCATCGGCTTCCACCCGCTGCATACCGCACCGGCGATTGCCGTGTATGCCGGGCTGTGCGTGCCGAAGAAAACGCGGCTGGTGGGCATCGGTTTGATGATCCACATCGTGCTCGATGCCATCGACTGCTGGTGGATGCATCACCGTTGAGGCTTGGTAGATGCCGACCTTGGTCGGCGCTCTTGATGCGTGTCGACCACGGTCGACACCTGCCGGCGCGCGCATGATCCGGTAGCGCCGGGCCATGCCCGGCGAGCGCAGCGGCGCGTCACCCCATCGGCAACCACAACGTGGCGCGCAATCCCGGTTGTGCATTCTCCAGCGCCAGCCGTCCACCATAACTGGCGGCGATATCACCCACGATGGCCAGGCCCAGGCCACTGCTGTTTTCGCGCTCATCCAGCCGTACGCCACGTTGGGTCACCTGCGCCAGCGCCTCGGCTGCCAGCCCCGGACCGTCGTCGCGCACATCAATGCGCAACTGTTCGTCGTCCACGCGCGCAGTGACCGTCACCTCCCGCTGTGCCCACTTGCCGGCGTTGTCGAGCAGGTTGCCGAGCATCTCTTCCAGGTCGGCGCTGGCACCGGCGAACTGCAGGCCGTCGGCAATGCCCTCGGCCTGGAACTGCAGCGCACGGTCGCCATGCACGCGCGCCATCAGCCCGCACAGCGCCTGTGCCACCGTGGACACCGGCGTGCGTTCGCGATGGTCGGCGGTCAGCCCGGCGGCAAGGTAGCGATCGACGCTGGCCTGCATGCGTGCGCCCTGTTCGCGCAGCGTTGCGCGCCACGCGCGGCCCTCGCCATCGGCCTCGGCGGCGAGCACGCTCAGCGGTGTCTTCAGCGCATGCGCCAGATCCTGTGCGCTGGTGCGGGCGCGGCCCACCATCCGTTGCTGGTGGTCGAGCAGGGTATTGAGCTCCTCGCCGAGCGGTGCGATTTCAGCGCCCAATCCGGCCGTATCGATGCGCTGTGCATCGCCGCGGCGCACGCGTTCCAGCTGCGCACCGAGACGCTGCAGGGGCCGCAGACCGAAATGTACCTGGCTGGCCAGTACCGCCAGCCACGCCGCCACCAGCACGGCCAACGCCATTGCGCTGCGCTGGCGGAATGCGGCGACGTCCGCATCCAGTGCACTGCGGTCGGTGGCGACCACGGCGACATAGGGTTGGTTGGCGCGGGGCAGGCGCACCGGTTGCACGCGCGCGCGCAGCGATTGCTGCAGCGGGCCCGGCAGATTGCGTTCGGCTGCGCCAGTGGCGGCCACTGGCAGCGTTTCGTCCCACAACGAACGTGACTGCAGCAGCACCTTGCCGCTGCCATCGGCGATCTGCCAGTACGCGCCGGAGAACACGCGCTGGAAGCGCGCATCGTTGGGTTCCTGGCGCAGCTGCAGCTGGCCATCGGCATCGATCTCGGCCTGCGCCAGCAGGGTCAGCATGTCCTGCTGCAGTTCGTTGTCCAGGCGGTCGCGCGCGCTGCGCTTGAACAGTTCCCCCAGCAGCGCACTGGCCAGTGCCGAGACCAGCAGCAGGCCGATGCCACCGGCCAGCAGCAGCCGGCGTCGCAATGACGGCTGCCGGCTCACGGCGCGGCCAACCGCCAGCCCTGGCCGCGTACGGTCTGGATCAGGTCGGTGCCGAGCTTGCGGCGCACCCGCCCCAGCAATACGTCCAGCGCATTCGAATCGGGGTCATGACCGCCATCGAACACATGTTCGCCCAGGCGGTCGCGGCCGATCACCTGGCCGCTGTGGTGGATGAAGTAGCTCAGCAGGCGGAATTCCTGCGGGCTCAGCGCCAACGCCTGGCCATCCAGGTCGAAGCGCCCGGCATTGACGTCCAGCTGCAGTGGACCGCACTGCAACCGTGGACTGGCATGGCCGTGGCTGCGGCGGATCAGCGCGCGCAGGCGCAGCACCAGTTCGTCGGCCTGGAAGGGTTTGGTCAGGTAGTCGTCGGCGCCGGCGTCGAAGCCGGCCAGCTTGTCGTGCCAGCGCCCGCGCGCGGTCAGCACCAGCACCGGAAAGTCGCGGCCGTTGCCGCGCCAGCGTTCGATCACGCTCAGGCCGTCCAGCCCGGGCAGGCCCAGATCGACGATGGCGGCCTGCAGGTCTTCCACCTGGCCGATCTCCTCGGCCTGGCGACCATCGGCCACCACCTCGACCACGTAACCGGCCTGCTCCAGCAGCGGCTGCAGGCGTTCTGCCAATGCGGCATCGTCTTCGGCCAACAGGATGCGCATCAGTCGTCCAGCTCCGTCTTCAACAGCCTGCCGTTGCGCGCATCATAGTCCAGCTCCACCACCACGCCGTCGGCGCGCAGGATCTCCACTTCGTACACGCCATCGTCCAGTTCCACTTCCAGCAGCTGGCCGGGGTGGCGCTTGAGTGCATCGCGCACCACGCCTTCCAGCGGCACGTAGCGGCCTTGCTGCACCGCGCGGCGCGCGACCTGCTGCGCCGGGTCCTGGGCAGGGCCGGCGGCGGTCGGGGCGCTGGCCAGGGCCAGCAGCAGTGACAGGGAGGGCAGGATCGGCACGTGAGTGGCTGGAAGCATGGGAACAAGTGACAGGCGCGAGTGTGCCGCGGCCGACTAACGGTTGGCTAACAGCGCCGGCTAGGCCGCTGTTAACCACGCCGTGCATCGTGGCGTTGCCGGGATGGTCCGGCACCGAACAGGAGAACCCCCATGTTGAAGTCGCTCACCCTCGCCACCGTTGTCGCCCTGGCCGTGGCCCCCGCCGTCCAGGCGGCACCGCTGGGCATGGCCCAGGTCGAACAGACCCTGCGCAAGGCCGGCTACACCCAGATCCATGAGATCGAGCGGGATGATGGCCTGTGGGAAGCTGATGTCAGCCGTGCCGATGGTCGTTTCAGCGAGGTGTATGTGGACCCGAAGACCGGCGAGATCTTCGACGAGCACGATGGGCGTGCGCAGCTGAGCACCGAGCAGGTGCTGGCCAAGGCGCAGTCGCAGGGCCTGCGCGAGATCCATTCGCTGGAACGCGATGGTGCGACGTGGTCGCTGGAAGCGCGCAATGCCCGCAACCAGAAGGTGGAAGTGCGCCTGAGCGGTCATGACGGCCGCATCCTGCACAGCGAGCGCGATGGCTGGCTGGATTGACGCCTGCTTCGGGATGGGGCGTGTCGCTGGTAGCGCCGGGCCATGCCCGGCGAGCGCAGCGGACGCATCAGGCCGCCGGGCATGGCCCGGCGCTACCTTCCGCTGTTACCAGTAGAGGCCGACCTTGGTCGGCCCAGGCCCGACGCGGGGCTTACCAGCCGTAAGGCGGCGGGTAATCCCAATAGCCCGGGCCACCACCGTAATACCCACCACCGCCGTACGGCCCGAAGAAGCCCGGGCCCTTGCCTTCGCTCACGTGGATGTTGACGTTGACCCCGCGGGTCTTGCCTTCATCGTTGGTGTAGTTCTTGCTGAGATTCAGCGTGGCGGCGTTGTAGTGGGTGTTGCCGTAATTCTTGGCATAGCCGATGCCGGTGGTGAAGCTGCCGGAGACCTTGACCTTGTCGTCCTGCACGTCGGCGATCCTGCCGTCGCCGTGCACGCGCGGGCCGGTCTTGTCGCCGTAGAACGTGCCGGGCGGATCCTGTTGCAGCGTCGGATCGTTGAGATAGCGCATAGGCGTCTGCGGCACGGACAGGTCCAGGCCGGACGCCTGCGGCGCGGTGGCGCCGGCGGCGGACTGCGCCAACGCGGTCCCGGGCAGGGCGGCCAGGCACAGCAGCAGGGTCAGGGGGCGGATCATGACGGCACTCCAGCGCAGAGGGGCCGCGCAGCACGCGGCGGTACAGGCCGACGCTAGCAGGCGTTGCTTGAATGATGCCTGTCGGCGCCCGTTTGCGGTAGAGCCAGGCCATGCCTGGCTTCACGCTACAACCGCCCGAACCCGAACAGGTCCTGCAGCGGGTGCCGGCGCCGCTCGATCCGCGCCCGCAGCAGCCCGGCGCCGATCATCGAATAGGTGATGCCGTTGCCACCATAGGCCATGGCGAACTGTACCCGTGGCCCCCATTGCGCATGCGGCCCGAAGAACGGCAGGCCGTCAGCGGTCTCGGCAAAGGTGCCCGCCCATGAGAACGCCGGAGTCGGCTGCAGGTGCGGGAACCATTGCAGCAGCTGCTTCATCAGTTTGCGGGCCTTGCTGTCCACCCGGCCATCGCGGCGGGCGGGAATATCGATGGCATCGTCCAGCCCGCCCACCAACAGCCTGCGGTCGCCAGTGGCACGCAGGTACAGGTAGGGGCGCGCGCTCTCCCAGACCATCGTGCGCTGCAGCCAGCCCAGTTCATCGGCGTTGATCGGGTCGGTGATGAACGCATAGCTGCTGCGGTTGCGGGCCACGCGCGGGTCCAGCCACTGCTGGTTGGCATAGCCCATCGCCAGCACCACGTGGCGGGCGCGGATCTGCATGCCGGATTCGGTGCGGGCGGTTACGCCGCGCGCGGTGGGGGTGAGGGCATGCAGCACGGTGCGGTCATGCACAGTGCCGCCGCGCCGCTGCAACCGCCGCAGCAGCCCGTAAGTGAAGCAGTAGGGATCAACCCGTGCGGCCTGGCGGGTCAGCAGGGCGCCTCCGGCATCGACGCTGAAACGTTCCTGCAGCGCATCCCGGTCCAGCCAGCGCGCATCCAGGCCGATGCGACGGCGCGCCTCGCCTTCGGCCATCAGCCGCGGTACGTCGCGGCGACGGCTGGCCAGGTACAGGCTGTCCATCTGCTTGAAGTCGACGTCCTTCAGGCCGCGCGCGACCTCGCCCAATGCAGGGATCGCGTCCGCACAGGCCTGGTAGGCCAGTGCCGCAGCGTCCTGGCCATACTGCGAGGCCAGTTCCAGCAGGTGGGTATCGATCTCGTACTGCAGCAGCGCGGTACTGGCTGCGGTGCTGCCCCAGCCGATGTCACGCTGCTCGATCAGCGCAACGTCGTGGCCATGGGCCGACAGCTCATCGGCGATCAGCGCGCCGGTGATGCCACCACCGACCACCAGCACATCGCACTGCAGATCCTGTTCCAGCGGCGGAAAGGCCTGGATCAGGCCGTTGCGCACCGCCCACCACGGGTAACCACTCTTCAGGTCCATGCGATGTCAGGCTCAGGCGGTGGGGTGGCCGGTATGCGGGGTCAGGATCAGTTCGGACAGATCGAAGCCCTGCAGGCGCGCGCTGGCCAGATAATGTTCCTGCACGGTGGCATCGAGCCGGGGCTCACGTGCCAGCAGCCACAGGTACTTGCGATCCGGGCTGCCGACCAGGGCAACGCTGTAGTCCGGCGCCACCTGTATCACCCAGTAGTCACCCTTGGCGAAGGGCAGCCAGCGCAGGCCCTTGGGCAGGAAGCTGACTTCCAGCCGCGCGCTGTCGTTGTCGATCGCGCAGGCCTCACCGGTGGCTTCCTCGATCTCGCCGTCCATGCGGCAGCGGTTGGTGACGCCCACGTTGCCGTTGTCGAGCAGCTGGTAATGGGCCGACACATCGGTGCAGCCCTCCGGCTCGTGGCGCATCGGCAGGCGGGCGATCTCGTACCACGTGCCCAGGTAGCGGGGCAGCTTGAGGTCGGTGACGGTCTTCAGGGGAGGCAGGTCGGTCATTGTCAGGCGTGGCAGGAGAGGACCTCCACGATGCCGAGGACACTGCCACGGGCGGGTGAAGCCGGGGCGAGGGCCATGTCCAGAACATTCCGTCGCCCGGGCGGAGCGCGTGCCGTCATCGGCGCAGCGGTATGCTTCCGCCAGCGCCGCGTTTTTCCGATCCAACCGAAGTGGAGGTGCCGATGTACCAGGTGATCCTGTTGAAGAGTGAAACCCAGTTCGCCCGCGAGCAGTGGCCGCAGGTGGACGATCTGGTGGACTACGAAGGCGTGGCCTACAGCCTGCGCGCCGGGCCGCGCCAGCCGTTGCCGACCGACCACGCCTGGCACCCGATCGCGGTGTATGCGCCGGATGAGATCACCGAGGAAGAATTCCAGGACTGGTACGCGCTGCAGCAGCCGCAGGTGGAAGAGCTGCGCCTGAAGTACTGAGCCGCAACCAGCGGCAAGCGCCTGCGCATCCGCCGTTTACAGTACCTGCCGTATAGTCGCGCGCAGGCGCGGTGGTCCGCGCAAAACGGTATGGCTGGCTTGTCTTCCTTCTTCCGAACGATCCTGGTGCGTGGCCCCTGGTTGGCCCTGCTGTTGTGCTGCACGCTGCTGCTGGCTGTGCCGGCGCTGGCCCAGGATGACGACCCCACGCCCAAGCAGCAGCTGGCGCAGATCGACAGCACGCTGAAGGATGTTGAGCGCAAGCGTGTTGATGCCGAAGCCACCGAAACGCTGGGCACGCTTTCGGAAAATGCATCACAGGCCAAGCGTGATGCCGAGGCGCTGGAAAAGACCCTGCAGCCGCAGCTGGACCAGCTCAACGAGCAGCTGACGCAGCTGGGCGAGGCGCCCAAGGACACCACTGAACCGCCGGAGCTGGCGGCGCAGCGGCGCACGCTGACGCGTCAGCGCGATGCCCTGGCGGCATCGATTGCCCAAGCCAAGTCCAGTGCCGTCCGTGCGCAGCAGTTGAGCGCGGACATCGACAAGCAGCGCAACGCGCAGCGCACCGAGGAACTGGGGCGCAAGGTCGCCTCGCCACTATCGCCAACGCTGTGGCGGCAGGTGGCCGACCAGTTGCCGAACGATATCGCCCGGGTCACCCCTTTGGCCCAGCAGGGCCGTGCCGCGCTGACCACGGCCATTGCCACCCATGGCTGGGGCACGTTGCTGCTGGGGCTGGCGGCGGCACTGGTGATGATGTTCCCGTTGCGCCTGTGGCTGCGCGCGCTGGGGCGCCGGTTCGCTGCGTCCGAGCGTGCCCCCGACGGCCGCCTGCGCCGCTCTGGTCTGGCCATGTGGTTGCTGCTGGTGGGCACCCTGCTGCCCGGCTACGCCGTGGTGGTGCTGGTGGCTGCGCTGGATGCCATCGGCGCGATTCCGCCGCGCTTGCAGAGCGTGGCCGAAGGCGTACAGGCGGCGACGTTTGCCGCGGCCTTCATTTCCGCGCTCAGCGCCTGCCTGCTGGTGCCCAAGCGGCCTTCGTGGCGGCTGCTGAACCTGGATGACACCGCCGCGCTGAAACTACGCAAGTACGCCTGGGGTGCCGCAGCACTGGCCTGGCTGAGCACGGTGCTGGTGGCCATCGATCGCGCCACCCGCACCAGCGACGTCACTACGGTGGCGCTGGACGGCGTGATCGCGCTGACCTATCTGGGCCTGATCATGGCCATGCTGGTGACCCTGGCGCGCCTGCATCGGCGCCAGACCGCCGAGGCCGAGGCGAAGCTGGAAGCGCAGGCCGACGGCCAGGGCGCGGCCGTTCCGGTGCGGCGCAGCAGCTGGCTGGTGCTGGCACGGGTGGCCGGCAACATCGCCGTGGTGGCCGCGATCATCGCCACCCTGATGGGCTATGTGAACTTCGCCAAGTTCGTCAACCAGCAGCTGATCGGCGGCAGCATCGTGGTGCTGGCGGCGACGCTGCTGTTCAAGTTCGTCGATGATTTCTCCACCTGGCTGCTCAACGCCGACAGCAAGGTCGGCCAGACCATCCTGCTCAGCACCGGCCTGAGCGTGTCGCGGCTGGAGCAGGCCGGTGTGCTGCTGTCTGCCGTGCTGCGCACGTTCGTGGTGCTGATCGCGCTGCTGGCACTGGCGGCGCCGTTCGGCAACATCGGCTCGGTGGTCGAGCGCGTCGCTTCGCTGGCCAACGGCATTTCCATCGGCGACATCACGCTCAAGCCTGCGCGTATCGCCATCGCCCTGCTGGTGATGCTGGTCGGGTTGGGGCTGACGCAGCTGCTGCAGCGCTGGTTGACCGACACCTACCTGCCCAAGACCGAACTGGACCTGGGCGCGCGCAATTCAATCAGCACGATCACCCGCTACGTGGGCATCATCCTGGTGGCGCTGTGGGCGCTGACCGCCATGGGCCTGAACCTGAAGAACCTGGCGTTGCTGGTCAGTGCGCTCTCGGTAGGTATCGGCTTCGGCCTGCAGGCGATCATCCAGAACTTCGTCTCCGGCCTGATCCTGCTGACCGAGCGGCCGGTGAAGATCGGTGACTGGGTGAAGCTGGGCGATCAGGAAGGCGACATCCGCCGCATCAACGTGCGCTCCACCGAGATCCAGGTGAGCGACAAGTCCACCTTGATCGTGCCCAATTCCGAGTTGATCACCAAGACCATCCGCAACATGACGATGGGCAACAACCAGGGGCGCATCCAGATCCAGTTCGCGGTGCCGGCCAGCACCGATGTCGCGGGCCTGCGGCAGGCGTTGCTGGATGCCTACGGTGCCCACAACACGGTGCTGCAGCAGCCGGCGCCGTCGGTGTACATCGACAGCATCGCTGGCGGCCAGATCACCATCAACAGCTTTGCCTACGTGGCCAGCCCGCGGCAGGTGTATGGCACGCGCAGCGATCTGTACTTCAGCCTGCTGCAGATCCTGGCGGAGCGAAACATCCCGCTGTCCACGCCGACCGACATCCACATCACCCGCGATCCGCCGCAGTAAGAGGGTGGGTCGGCAGGGCTGCGCCCTGCACCCGCCGAAGCGGTAGTGCCGGCCGCTGGCCGGCAACCTCAGGAGCAACAGCAACAGCAACAGCAAAAGCAAAAGCAAAAGCGGGTTTCCTGTGGGATGGCGGGGTGGGTCCGGTTGCGGGGGTGTCCGCGGCATGGATGCCGCGGCCAAGCCTCCAAGGACGGGTTTACGGCGTCCCCCGCAACCGGACCCACCCCGCCTTCGACAGATTCCCGCGATCTGTCGGAACGGTGTTCTGTGTTGCTGTTGATGGGTGTCGACCTTGGTCGACACGTAGATCCACGCCATGCGTGGATGCTCTTCAATGAACTATCGAAATATTCGATTTCATGCAGATGGGGTCAGATCCGTTTTCCGCAAGAAAACGGATCTGACCCGGATTGATTTCCATATCTGACAGAAGTGTCGACCAAGGTCGACACCTACCGACAGCTGCAGGAATCTGTCAGAGGCGGGGCGGTGTGGGTTGGCAGGACCGTTGGCGCCATGGATGGCGCCATCGAGCCCCCAAGGACGGGTTTACGGCGTGTCCTGCCAACCCACACCGCTCCGCCACCCCACGGAACCCCAGCTGTTGCTGTCGCTTTGGCTGTTGCCGTTGAGGTTGCCGGCCAGCGGCCGGCACTACTGCTTCGGCAGGTGCAGGGCGCAGCCCTGCCGAACCCCCTTTACCCCCGCGGCCGGCCGCGCGAGGGCACCAGTGCGAAGGTATCCACCGCCAGCTTCTCGGCATGGTTCAACCACGCGCGGATTTCCAGATCATCCACTTCGTGGTCGAGCCCGAACGCTACGTTGATCTTGCCGTCCGCATCGGGCTGCACCCACTGCTGGGCCAGCACCACCTTGCGCTGCGAGGACACCGCTTCGATCCAGAAACCGCGATCCGGGCGCGTGCTCGCCACCAGCTGCAGCATGTACTGGCCGGCGCGGGTACGGCGGCCCTTCTGCGTGATCATGTGTGCCTGGCGCACGCTGGGGCGGGGGCCTTGGAAGGCATCCAGTGGTGCATCCACGTCGATGCCGTTGCGCAGCTGGCCGTCCCGGTACAGCTTGATGCCGTTGTCGCGGTTCACCAGCAGCGCGCACCAGTCGCCGTCGGCCGAGCCATCCTCGAACGCGGTGCAGCGATCAACGTAGGCGAGCGTGTTGTCCGGGTCGGCATCGTCGAACTGGCGCGAGGTGTTTTCCAGATACACCGATTTCAGGTCCCAGTCCTTGTCGTATTCCAGCAGCACCGGCGGCTGCACGTGCTGCAGGCCCACCACCACCTGGTCGTCGCCGTCGATCTTCAGCTGCCGCGTAGGCTCACCCAGCCACAGCGAGCGGGCGAAGGCCAGGTACTGCGGATAGTCGCGGCCGCCATCGCGGCGTGCCGCGGCGCTGGCACTCGGCGCGCGCTTGTCGTCCAGCAGCGAACGGCCAAAGCCCATCGTCTGCAGGTTCGGATCGAGCAGGCTGAGCAGGGTGGCCCCGGAATCCAGGGTCGAGCCGTCTTCGGCGGCCAGCTGGCGCGGGGCCACGCCATCACCGAGGAACAACAGCAGGTTCTCGCGCTTCTGCCTGGTCAGGATATGGCTGAGGTCGTTGGGCATGGCCAGGTGATCGGAGGCGATCACGATCAACGTGTCCTTGCCGTAGGGGCTGGCCTGGATGCGTTCGACCAGCTGCGAAATCAGGCGGTCGGTGCACTTGAGCGCATTGAGCATGCCGATGTTGCCGTACTGGCTCTGGTAGCGCTCGCCCTTGCAGGCCACCGGCAGGTGCCCGGCCGGATGGTGCGTGTCCATGGTTAGCGTGGTCAGCATGAACGGCGCATCCTGTCGCGACAGCTGCTCGAAGCGCTGGTAGGCGGTGTCCAGCAGCACGTCGTCATGCACGCCCCACGCCGAGTAGTGGATACGGCCGATCTTCTTCTGCTGCTTGAACCACGCCAGGTCATGCACTTCATCGAAGCCGTGGCTGGCCAGGAACTGGCCCTTGCCGGCGAACTGGCCGTTGGCACCACCCAGGTAATGGTTGGTGTAGCCCTGCTGCTTGAGGTAATCGCCCAGGCACACGGCCTTGGGCAGGAAGCTGCCCATGCGGTCCATGCTGTTCTCATCACCCTGCGAGGTGGTCAGCGGCACGCCGCACATCGACGACACCAGGCCGGCGATGGTCCAGCCACCGCCTTCGGCCGAGGCCAGCCCGCGCACATCCAGCGACCTGGCCGCCAAGCGGTTGAGATTGGGCATCAGGCCGGGAAACACGGCCTCATCCAGATAGGTTCGCTCCAGGCTCTCGCCGTAGATCCAGACGATGTTGCGTGGGCGCTGCAGGGCCTGCGTGGGCACCTGGTATTCGGGGGCGATACGGGCGAAATCCACCGGGCGCAGCTGCTGGTACAGGCGTTGGCCATCGCGGGCCAGTGGGCTGATCATGATCGTGGCCACCCACAGCGCGGCGAAACCGGCAAACCACGCACCACCGGCCGTGGGGCGGCGCCAACGCTTCACCCGCGTAGCGAACAGCGGCAGCAGCGACACGGCGGCCAGCACGATGAAGCCGGCGATATAGCCCTTGAAGTCGGCGACACCGGCGCCTTCCATGTCCGCACCCAGGTGGTACAGGGTGGCGGCGTTGAGTCCGTCACCGGACAGCTTGTCGATCAGCCACCAAGCACTGAGCGCCAGCAGCAACAGCGAGAACAAGCCTGCTTTCCACCACACCCACTTTGCGGACGCGAGGAACAACCAGGACAGCAGCAACAGCGACAGCAGCAGAATCCAGAGCATAGGCAGCTTCGGCAGTGACGGGGTGGCGATGGACGTCGTACCGACGCGTGTCCATCCGACCGGCGCTGCTGCAAGCACATCTGCATGACAGGCCGATGACCCGATAGTGCATGCACGAACCTGACTGAAATGTTTGTTGAAATCGTGCGCGCGATATCACGCTGCGAACGTAAATCGAGCGTGAAAACTCACGCTCGATTGCATTAAAAACCTGCATGAATGCACTGTTTTCGCTGATCCACGTCGAGCGTGGATGCGACACTATCGATGCCCGCGTTCCTCGCGCGAACGCGCACGGCGATCGAACAACAATGCGCTGGTCACGATGCCCAGCCCAAGCACCACGCCGATCAACAGCAGCACCAGTGCGATGGCGGGATAGCCCAGCACATGCCAGCCGGTGTCGATCTTCATCATCATTGCCGCCGCCATGATCAACGCGGCGCTGATGATGCCGGCGGCCACGCGGTTGGCGATCTTCTGCAGGTTCTCCATCAGCCGCGATTCTTCCAGCCCGGTCACCTTCATCTGCAGGCGGTTCTCGGCCAGCAGCGCCATGATGTCCGACAGCTTGCGCGGCCCGTCGCGCAGCAGTTGCTGCAGCTCCATCGCCTCGCTGGCCAGGTTGGCGGCCGACAGCGATTTTTTCAGGCGCGCGCGCATCACGTGCTGCAGCTGGCGTTCGACGATGCGGCGCGTGTCCAGATCCGGTGCCAGCAGGCGGCATACGGTTTCCAGGTTGAGCAGCGCCTTGCCCAGCAGGCTCAGCTCCGGCGGCGTACGCAATCCGGACGAGGTGGCGATGCGCACCATGTCCAGCACCACGCGCCCTTCGGAGAAGTTCGCGCTGGCGGCATAGCGTGCGATCAGCTGGCCGGTCTCGCGCAGGTAGCGCTCCTCATCGAATGCCTCCAGCCGCGTGCTGATGCTGATCAGGTCGTCGGCCACTTCCTCGCCGCGGCCATCGACGGCGGCAAACAGGATCTTCAGCAGGCGCTCGCGCAGCCGCGGCGGCATGTGCGCGACCATGCCCAGGTCGAAGATGGCCAAGCGCCCATCAGGCATCACCCGCAGGTTGCCGGGGTGCGGGTCGGCGTGGATTTCGCCGTGCACGAAGATCTGGTCCAGATAGCCGCGGATCAGCGCCGCCGCCAGCGGGTCCATCGCCTGTTCGGTGCGGCGCACATCGGGAATGGCATCCACGCGCACGCCGGTGGCCAGTTCCATGGTCAGCACGCGATGGCTGCTGTAGTCCCACAGCGGCTGCGGAATCCACAGGCGACGGAACGGCTTCAGGTGCCGGCCGAAGCGCGACAGGTTCTCGGCCTCGGCGTGGTAGTCCAGCTCCTGCATCAGCGTCTTGGCGAATTCGTTGAGCCAGTCGCGCAGGCGCACGCGGCGACCGATCTGGGTCAGATGGTCGGCGGCCAGGGCGAAGCTGCGCAGCACTTCCAGATCCGAGCGCAGCTGCGCGGCCACCTCGGGCTTCTGCACTTTCACCGCCACCTCGCGGCCGTCGTGCAGCACCGCGCGATGCACCTGGGCGATGGACGCACAGCCCAGCGGTTGTGGGTCGAATGCGGCGAACAGCTTGTTCACCGGCGCCCCCAGCTCCTGCTCGACGATGGCGTGGATGCGTTCGACCGGAATCGGCGCCACCTTCTCCTGCATGCGCTCCAGCGCGGTGGCGAACTCCACCGGCACCATGTCCGGACGGGTCGACAGCATCTGCCCCAGCTTGACGAAGGTGGGCCCCAGCGCTTCCAGGTCACTGACGAACTGCTCCGGATTGCCGTCCGGTGGCACGTCGGTGTGGCTGCCGGCAGCGTCCAGGTTCATGCCGGAGAACACGCCGGAATGGCGGTAGCGCATCAGCAGGCGCAGGATCTGGCTGCGCCGGTTCATGCCCCTGATCAGCGGCGGATTGCCTGTGGCGGTGGACGGATTGCTCAAACGACACTCCTCGAAGACGACGACCCGATGTCCGTGATCCCGCCGCCGGCGGGACCGGATTACGCTTCCAGTGTCCCTGCCGCCCGGTGGGCGCGTGGTGAACCCGCTACCGCAGGTGGCGCCGGATCGGTCAGAATCCGCTCATTCCCTTTACTGGATCCCCCATGGCCGGTGCCAGCCTGTTTGCCCTGCTTGACGATATCGCCTCCCTGCTCGACGACGTCTCGGTGCTGACCAAGGTCGCCGCCAAGAAGACCGCCGGCGTGCTGGGCGACGACCTGGCGCTGAACGCGCAGCAGGTAACCGGCGTCAACGCCAACCGTGAATTGCCGGTGGTGTGGGCGGTGGCCAAGGGCTCGCTGGTGAACAAGGTGATCCTGGTGCCGGCGGCGCTGGCGATCAGCGCGCTGGAAGCGTGGCTGCACAGCCGCGGCTGGAACGTGCCGCTGATCGTGCCGCTGATGATGATCGGCGGCGCCTTCCTGTGCTTCGAGGGCGTGGAGAAGCTGGCGCACCGGTTCCTGCATTCCGCCGATGAGGACGCCGAACACCAGGCCGAGCGGCGCAAGGCGCTGGCCGATGCGCAGGTGGACATGGTCGCGTGGGAAAAGGACAAGGTGAAGGGCGCGATCCGCACCGACTTCATCCTCTCGGCCGAAATCATCGTGCTGTCGCTGGGCGTGGTTGCCACGGCGTCGTTCATCAACCAGGTCAGCACCCTGGTGGTGATCGCGCTGGCGATGACCGTGTTCGTCTACGGGCTGGTCGCCGGCATCGTCAAGCTGGACGACCTGGGCCTGTACCTGTCGCGCAAGGGCGCGGCGCTGGCGGCAGTCGGCCGTGGCCTGCTGGTGTCGGCACCGTGGCTGATGAAGTTCCTGTCGGTGGCCGGTACCGCAGCGATGTTCCTGGTTGGTGGCGGCATCCTGGTGCACAACGTGCCGGCGCTGCACCACGCGGTGCAGGCGCTGGGCGGCGAAGGCCAGTGGGGCTGGCTGGTTAACGCGCTGGGCAACATGGTGGTTGGCATCATCGCCGGTGCCATCGTGCTGGCGGCGGTGACCGGGTTCCAGAAGCTGCGCGGCAAGTAAGCGCCGGCCCGCTGCTCGGTAGAGGCCGACCTTGGTCGGCGGTTTTATTCCCGCAAGCACCAACCAAGGTTGGCACCTACCCGCGAGCTAGCCCGCGTGTACCCGGTTCTTGCCTTGGCGCTTTGCCGCGTACAGCGCGTCATCGGCGCGCCGCAGCAGCGTATCGGCATCGTCTCCCGGCTGCCATTGCGCCAGGCCCGCGCTGAAATGCACGGGGATGCGCCGCTCCTGCAGGGTCAGCACGCGATGCGCCAGTGAGCGCTGCAGCCGCTGCACCGTGGCCATGCTGTCCGCGCCGGGAGTTTCGGGAAGCACCAGCACGAACTCGTCGCCGCCCAGCCGGGCGATGCCATCAGTGGCACGCAGCAGCAGGCGGCACACCGCCACCAGGTGCTGCAGCAGCGCGTCGCCGCCGGCATGGCCGTGTTCGTCGTTGGTCTGGTGGAAATCATCCAGGTCGATCACCGCCAGTCCGAGCGGCGAGTGGTTGCGTGCGGCGCGGGCCAGCTCGCGCTGCAGCAGTTCATCCAGGCCACGCCGGTTCAGGGCCTGGGTCAACGGGTCGATACGCGCCAGATCGCCGGCCGCGCGCAGATCCTGCTCCAGCTGGTTGATGCGCTGTTCGGCGCGTTCCACTTCCTGCCGCGCGCTGGCCAGGTGATCGCGCGCCTGCGCCGCCTGCTGCTGCACTTTGCCGGTGTCCTGCATCACTTCCTGCAGCAGGTGGTTGAGGTCGGCGATGCTGCGCGCCTCGCGCAACTGCAGCGCGTAGCTGCCAATGCGGTCGTGGTATTCACCGGTGCTGGCAGCCATGCCATCCATGCGCTCGATGAACTCGCCCATCAAGCTACGCATGGCCGCTTTCGAATCGTCGATTCCCTGCCGCAGCAGGCCCTGCTTGTAGATCACTTCGCGCAGCTCGGCGCGGGTGCGCTCGACCGATTCGGCTTCCAGCGGCCCGGCCAGCAACTGGCGCACGGCCGCGATCTGGCCCTGCAGCCAACTGCGGTCATCCAGCAGCTCGCTGACGTTCTCCAGCAGCAGGGCGAACAACTCAAGCAACAACGCCTGCTGTTCCTGCCAGCTTTCGGCGCGCACGCCGATCTGGTGGCCCAGCTCGCGCGCGCCCTGTTCGATCGGTTCCAGTGCCGCGCCCGGTTGCCATTGGCGCAGGCGTACGGCCAGGGCCTGCGCCTGCTCGCGCAGGTCGGGATCGTGCTGCAGCAGCGCGACCACCGCGCCGCCCAGCAGCAACCGCAGCTGCTCGGACAGGCGCAGGCTGTCGGGCTGGCCATCGGGCGAGTGCTGGTCGATGGTGCGGATGTATTTATCGATCAGCTGCCGCATCGCCCGGCCATAGCGCGGCCAGTCGGCACTGGCCTGCGCCGATTGCAGGCGATCACCCATGTCGCCCAGCTCACCCGGCAGAGTGGCCATGCCATTGGCGAAGGCGGCCAGCAGCGGCTCGGGGGCATCGGCCCCGGCAAACAGCTGCTGCAACGCCACGCTGCTACCGCCCTGCAGTACCACCCGATCGCCGCGCCCGTCATCGACCACCGCGCGCACGCGCGCAGGCGGCCCGATGGCGGTGCCGGGGGCAGGGCGGGGGTCGGGCTGGTCCGTCATGGAACGCATCCTGGGATGGCAGGGGGGCTGGTCACAGCATATCGGCGCAACCGGCGGTGGCTTGAACCGATAGGATGGGCGACAGGATGCCGCAGTGGAGGTGGGTATGCGTGTGATGTTGCTGGGGGCGACGGGACTGGTCGGAGGCCACGCCCTGTCGCAGCTGCTGGCCGACCCCCGCTGCAGCGCCGTGGTCGCGCCCAGCCGTCGCCCGCTGGCTGCGCCGCACGGGAAACTGCACAACCCGGTGCTCGACTTCGCCCGGCTGCCCGATGCGCCGGACTGGGCCCGGGTGGACGCGGTGGTCTGCGCCCTGGGCAGCACCATCGCCCAGGCCGGCAGCCGCGAGGCGTTCCATCGCATCGATCACGACTATCCGCTGGCCTTCGCCCGCCTGGCCCTTGCGCAGGGTGCCCAGGCCTTCGCGCTGAACTCGGCCGCAGGCGCCAACCCGCGTTCGTCGATCTTCTACAGCCGGGTCAAAGGCGAGCTGGAGCGCGACCTGCGCGCGCTGGGTTTCCCGTCGCTGACGCTGGTGCGGCCGGGGCTGATCGGCGGTGAGCGGCAGGAGGTCCGCCGTGGCGAACACTTCGCGCTGCAGGTGCTGGGTGTGCTGGGACCGGTGTTGCCACGTGCGTGGCGGATCAATCCGGCACCGGTTATTGCCCACGCGCTGGTGGATGCGGCGCTGGCGGCAAAGCCGGGCGAGCGCGTGGTGCCGTCGCGCGATCTGGTCGGCTGATGTCCCGCGCGCTGCGCCTGAACCAGCTGCTGCAGGTGCTGCGCCGCCACCGCCGGCCGGTGGCCGGGCAGGCGCTGGCCGAAGAACTGGGCATCAGCCTGCGTACGCTGTACCGCGATATTGAAACGCTGCGCGAGCAGGGCGCCGATCTGCGCGGGGAAGCCGGTGTCGGATACCAGCTGGAACCGGGCGATGTGCTGCCGCCGCTGACCTTGCCACCGGCCGAGATCGACGCGCTGGTGCTGGGCCTGCGCTGGGTGGCGGCACGCACCGAGCCGGCCCTGGCCGAGGCCGCGCGTGATGCCCTGGCGCGCATTGCGCACGTGCTGCCGGCGGCGCGACGCGAGGCGCTGCGTGACAGCGGCCTGCGGGTGGGGCCATCGCGAACGACGGCCAAGGTACCCCCGGCGCGGCTGCAGGCCGTACGCGAAGCGGTGGGCACGCAGCAGCGGCTGCAGTTCGCCTATGAAGATGCACAGGGCCGGCGTACCGAGCGCGTGGTCTGGCCGTTCGCACTGGGGTACTTCGATGAAGTGCCGATGCTGGCGGCGTGGTGCGAGGGCCGCGAAGACTTCCGTCATTTCCGCTTGGATCGCATTCGCCATGTGCGTGCGTTGGAAGAGCACTACCTGGTGCCACGCGCGACCTTGTTGCGGCGCTGGCAGAAGGCGCAGGGCATCGCCCCGGATTGGCTGGACCGTTCGTGACGAGGCCGAGCTTGCTCGACCGCTTCTGGTCGTTGCTCTGGCTTTGGTAGGTGTCGAGCTTGCTCGACGCTCTTGCTCTTCGCGGAGAGCAGTCGAGCAAGCTCGACATCTACCAAAGCCAGAGCAAAGGCAGTCGAGCAGGGTCGACGCTGCTGACAGGATCTGTCAGCAGGGCAGGGCCACCATGGCCGCTCCCAACCACGGAGCTTTCCCATGTTCAAGCCAAGCACCCTGCTGCAGTACGTGCGCGACGTTGCCACCAGCGCCACCTTCTACAGCGGCATCCTCGGCACGGCACCGGTCGAACAGTCGCCCGGCTTTGCCCTGTTCCTGCTCGGCGATGGCGCCGCGCTCGGCCTGTGGCAGCGCGATGACGTGCAGCCGCCAGTGGATGCGGAGGGCGGTGCAGCCGAGCTGGCGATGGTGGTGGCCAATCCTGATGAAGTGCGGCAGTTGCACGATGCCTGGCGCGCACTCGGTGTGCAGATCGCCCAGGCGCCGGTAACGCTGGAATTCGGCTACACCTTCGTCGGTGTCGACCCCGATGGTCACCGGCTGCGTGTCTACAGCCGCGCCGAGGGCATGGTTGCGCGCGATTGATCCAGGAAATTTGTATAGCAGAGCCCAAGCTCGGCTTGTTTCATGCCTTCATCCACGCATGGCGTGGATCTACTGAAAAGCAGCCGAGCATGGCCAGGCGACATAGTGGAGCAGGCACAAAAAAACGCCGGGCATTGCCCGGCGTTTTTTCAACTCATGTGCCAACCAAGGTTGGCACCTACCGGTCAGCTGGCCAGCGCCAGGTCGTCCATCATCGCGCGCAGGAAGCGGGCCGCTTCACCGCCGGTGGCGGCGCGGTGGTCGAAGGTCACCGACAGCGGAATGACCTTGTGCGCTTCCACGCCGCCCATCACCGGGGTCATCTGGTGGCGGGCACGGCCGGCACCGACGATGGCCACGCACGGCGGCACCACGACCGGGGTCGCGTAGCGGCCGGCGAACATGCCGAAGTTGGACAGCGAGATGGTGTAGCCGCTCAGCTCCGAGGCCGCGATCGAACGCGCTTCCACCTGCTCGCGCAGACGGTTCACGCCTTCACGGATGCCACGCGCGTCGAGCATGTCGGCGTTGCGCAGGGCCGGCACGAACAGGCCGTCGTCGGTATCCACGGCGATGCCGATGTCCACCTGCGCGTGCAGGGTGCGGGTCAACGCTTCACCGTCGAACCAGGCGTTCATCGCTGGCACCTTCTGCGCGGCGACCACGATCGAGCGCACCAGGCGCGCGGTGACGTCGTTGCCCGGCAGCCAGGCGTGGATGTCGGCGTCGTCGTTCAGCGTGGTCGGCACGACCTTGCTGTGCGCATCGGCCATGACGCGGGCCATGTTGCGGCGCACGCCCTTCAGCGGTTCCGGCTGGCCCTTGGCGACCACGCCCGGCGGCTGGGTGCGCATCGGCTTGCCGGCAGCGGACAGCGGGGTGCGTGCGTCGGACTGTACCGGTGCGGGCACCTGGGCCGGCGCCGGCGCGGCGGCAGCCGGTGCAGCAACCGCTGCCGGAGCCGCGCCAATCTTCGCGCTGCCGTCGGCGGCGGCCTGCTTGACGTCGGCCATGGTCACCGCGCCATCGGCGCCGGTGGCACGTACGCGGCTCAGGTCCACGCCCAGCTTGCGGGCGGTGGCCCGCACCGCCGGCACGGCCTTGACGCCGCCCACGGCCAGCGCCTGTTCGGCATGCACAGCGTTGGAGCTCTGCATCGCGCCGACCACGGTGCCGGCGTCATCACGCTCGGCGGCAGCCGGCTTGGCTTCTTCTGCAGCTACCGGGGCGGCTGCGGTGGGCAGCGGCGGCGGCGTCGGAGCTGCGGCGGCAGCCGGAGCGGCATGGCCGTGGCTGTGGCCGGTGTCCTGGCCGTCAGCACGCTGCGGCAGGTTCGGGTCCAGCGCGAAGCTGGCCAGCACCGCGCCGGTCGGGATGATGTCGCCGGCAGCGCCGGACAGCTTCAGCACCGTGCCGGAGAACGGCGAGGGCACTTCGACGACGGCCTTGGCGGTCTCCATCGAGACCAGCGGCTCGTCCAGCTTGATCACATCGCCTTCCTTGACGAACCACTCGACGATGGTCGCGTCCGGCAGGCCTTCGCCCAGGTCGGGCAGGTTGAAGTTCTTGGTCTGGCTCATTTGCAGTTCTCTTCCAGCAGTTCCAGTTCGCGGGCAGGCAACCAGCCCGTCGCGCCATTGGCGCGCTCGGACCACCACCACCCGCCGTGTTCGTGATGAAGCTTGACCATCTCGCCGTTCTCCACATCCAGCTCGCGGGCGTCGTAGTCGCGCAGGGCTTCGGCGCGACCATCGTCCAACAGCTGCAACCACGCTACCGGTGCCCATCCGGCGCGCCCATCGCTGGTGCGCACCCAGGCAAACGCCGGCCATTCCTCGTCACGTACACCTACTTCGACGATCTGGCCGGTGCGGAACCGGAGCGGGTTGGGATACTGGCTGCGGTAAGCCCCGAGAAGGCGGGCCCGCATGTCAGCCTGCCGCCACCGCGCGCTTGGCCGCCGCCACGATCCGCTCCACGCTCGGCAGATACTTCATCTCCAGGCGGAACAGCGGAATGTGGGTGTCGTAACCGGTGACGCGCTCGACCGGAGCCAGCAGGTCGTAGATCGATTCCTCGGCCAGGCGTGCGGCGATTTCCGCGCCGAAGCCCGCGGTCTTCGGGGCCTCCTGCACGATCACGCAGCGGCCGGTCTTGGCCACCGACTCGGCGATGGTGGCAAAGTCCAGCGGACGCAGCGTAGCCACGTCGATGACTTCGGCACTGATGCCTTCGCCGGCCAGCTTGTCGGCCGCTTCCAGCGCTTCCTTCACCTGCGCACCCCAGGTCACCAGGGTCACGTCGGTGCCATCGCGCAGCACGAAGCACACGTCCAGCGGCAGGGCTTCGCCGTCGTTGACGACCACTTCCTTGTACTGGCGGTAGATGCGCTTGGGCTCCATGTAGATCACCGGATCCGGCTCGCGGATCGCGGCCAGCAGCAGGCCATAGGCGCGCTGCGGCGAGGACGGCAGCACCACGCGCAGGCCCGGCACGTTGGTGAAGATCGCTTCGTTGGCCTCGCTGTGGTGCTCCGGCGCACGGATGCCGCCACCCCACGGCACGCGCAGCACCATCGGGCAGTGCAGGCGGCCACGAGTGCGGTAACGCAGGCGCGCGGCGTGGCAGATGATGTGGTCGACCATCGGGTACATGAAGCCATCGAACTGCGCTTCGGCCACCGGCTTCATGCCCTGTGCGGCCAGGCCGATGGTGAGGCCGGCGATGGTGGTTTCATCCAGCGGGGTGTCGAGGATGCGGTCGGCGCCGAAGCGCTGCTGCAGGCCGGCGGTGGCGCGGAACACGCCGCCGTTGACGCCCACGTCTTCGCCCAGCACCAGCACCGACTTGTCGTGCTCCAGCTCCCAGGCCAGCGCCTGGGTGATGGCTTCGATGAGGGTGATCGGGGTGTCGGTCATGTTCTGTTCTCCGCGCGCGACGGCAGCGCTGTCGGCGGCGTTGGTATGCGCGCTGGACGCGCCGTTCTTGATCTCATCCATGGCGCTGCTCCAGGGCGATCGCCTGGGCACGCTGGGCCAGCAGGTCCTGCGGCGGGTCGGCATAGAGGAAATCGAACATCGCCTCGACCGGCTGCACCGGCGTGTTGAGGTACAGGTTCACTTCCTCGTCCACGCGCTTGCCGCACTCGGCGGTCCAGGCAGCTTCTTCTTCCTCGCTCCAGACACCGGCGTTGGTCAGGTACTTGCGCAGGCGCAGCATCGGCTCGCGCTGCCAGGCATCCTTCACTTCGGCGTCGTCGCGGTAGCGGCGCGCGTCATCGGCGGTGGTGTGGTCGGACAGGCGGTAGGTCATCAACTCCAGCACGGTGCCGCCGTCGCCGGCCAGCGCACGCTCGCGCGCCTGCAGCATGGCGGCCATCACCGCGATCAGGTCGTTGCCGTCCACCTGCAGGCAGTGCAGGCCGCCGGCCAGGCCCTTCTGTGCCAGCGTCTCGGCACCGGTCTGCGCCGAACGCGGGACCGAGATGGCCCAGCCGTTGTTGACGATGCACAGGATCAGCGGCAGCTTGTAGGCACCGGCCGAATTCAAGGCCGCGTAGAAGTCGGTCTTGGAACTGCCACCGTCGCCGCATACGGCCACCGCGATCTGCGGTTCCTTGTTGAGCTTGAACTTCAGCGCAGCGCCTGCGGCGTGCAGGCACTGGGTGGAAATCGGCACGCAGAACGGGAAGTCCTTGGCGGCATTGCCGCCGTAGTCGTTGCCGCGCTCGTCGCCGCCCCAGTACATCAGCACGTCGTGCGGGCGCACGCCACGCATGAACATCGCGCCGTACTCGCGGTAGGACGGTGCGAACACGTCGTCCTTCTGCATCGAGGCGCCGATGCCCACATGCGCGGCTTCGTGGCCGAGGCAGGCCGCGTAGGTGCCCAGCTTGCCGGTGCGCTGCAGCGCGATCGACTTGCCGTCGAACACGCGCACGAACAGCATCTGCTTGAACATCGGCAGCAACGCGCGTGGGTCGCGCAGGGCTTCGGGCAGGTCATCGCGGACGAGCGTGCCGTCCGTGTCCAGATACTGCAGGTATTCGATCTTGAACTCAGCGGCAACCGTCATTGCGTACTGCACCTTCGACAGAGAAGTTACAAATGATATGAATCGCCATGTTAAGGAATGCGTACGAAAAAGCCGTCCTGCGGCGCAGCACGGCCCACCGGCCTTTGTACCCCCTTCCGGGCGCATGATGCCAATAACTTCAACGTATTCAGCCATTGCTGCAAAGCATCACAAACGACGCTGGGCTGAGCGCCAGTAGAACGGCGCAAACGGTTCCACGCGCAACCACCGTTCCACAGCCCTACCGCACGCCCCGGTACGGTCATCACGGCTGCCAGCGCGGCGGCAACGCGCTACCCTTGCCGCCCCCGATCTGGTCCCGCCCATGTCCGTCGACAACAACCAACGCGATCTCGAAGCCGGTATCCACACCGATCTGCAGGGGCGGCTGACCTACGGCGGCTACCTGCGGCTGGACCAGCTGCTCAGCGCGCAGCAGCCGCTGTCCAACCCGCCGCATCACGACGAGATGCTCTTCATCATCCAGCACCAGACCTCCGAGCTGTGGTTGAAGCTGCTGGGCCACGAGCTGGGTGCGGCGATCGGCTTCCTGCAGCGCGATGAGGTCTGGCAGTGCCGCAAGGTGCTGGCGCGCAGCAAGCAGGTGCTGCGCCAGCTGACCGAGCAGTGGTCGGTGCTGGAAACGCTCACCCCGTCCGAGTACATGGGCTTCCGCGACGTGCTGGGTCCGTCCTCGGGCTTCCAGTCGCTGCAGTACCGCTACATCGAGTTCCTGCTGGGCAACAAGAACGCGCAGATGCTGCAGGTGTTCGAGCACGACACGGCCGGGCAGGCGCAACTGCGCACCGTGCTGGAGGCGCCGAGCCTGTACGAGGAATTCCTGAAGTACCTGGCCCGCTTCGGCCACGCCGTACCGGCGGTGTACGAGGCGCACGACTGGACCCAGCCGCACGTGGCCGACGACAGCCTGCAGCCGGTCTTCGAACGCATCTACCAGGACACCGACCGCTACTGGCGCGAGTACGCGCTGTGCGAAGACCTGGTGGACCTGGAAACCGCCTTCCAGCTGTGGCGGTTCCGCCACATGCGCACGGTGATGCGGGTGATCGGCTTCAAGCGCGGCACCGGCGGCTCGTCCGGCGTGGGCTTCCTGGCCAAGGCGCTGGAACTGACCTTCTTCCCTGAATTGTTCCAGGTACGCACCACCCTGCAGGCCGCGCCCCCGCCGGATCTGGCCTGATCCCCATTCAGCTTGGCCGCCCGCGGCTGGCTGGATCGTTTCAGATGCAAGTTCAGCGAGCAGGCTGCGACCTGCCTCAAACGGCGTGTATTTGACGTGAACGCCAGAAGTCGGTGATCCTCGCGCGTTGCTTCACCGCACATCGGACGTGCCTCCATCCACCGAACCAGGAATTCCGCATGAGCGTAAACGCCACTGCGAACACCCCAGAGCCGGCGCTGCCGGACTTCAACACCACGATGGGCCATCCGCGCCCGTTGTGGATGCTGTTCATGACCGAGTTCTGGGAGCGCTTTGCGTTCTACGGCATCCGCTGGGCGTTGGTGCTGTACATCGTTGCCCAGTTCTACAACGGCAATGCCGCCGGTGAAGGCGACGCCAGCCGCATCTACGGCGCCTACCTGGCGCTGGTGTACGCCGCAGCGATCTTCGGCGGTTACGTGGCCGACCGGGTACTGGGTTACCAGCGCTCGATCCTGACCGGCGCGATCATCATGGCCGTCGGCCTGTTCATGATCTCGCTGCCGCAGGAGCACATCTTCAAGCTCGGCCTGGCCACGATCATCGTCGGCAACGGTCTGTTCAAGCCCAACATCTCGACCATGGTCGGCAAGCTGTACGGCCTGAAGGACGAACGCCGCGACTCGGGCTTCACCATCTTCTACATGGGCATCAACATCGGCGCGATGATCGCCCCGGTGCTGACCGAGTACCTGGCCCGCAAGGTCTTCGGTACCTCGGAAATGCCGTCCTACAAGGTCGTGTTCATCGCTTCCGGCGTGGGCATGCTGATCTCGCTGGTGTGGTTCTACATCGGTCGTGCCGGCCTGAAGGGCATCGGCGCACCGCCGGCCGGTGCCGAAGGCTTCGGCCGCATCGTCATGGTGCTGGTCGGTTCGCTGTTCGCCATTCCGGTGGCCTACTTCCTGCTCGCCACCGGCGCCACCGCGCTGGCCTGGATCCTCGGCGTGATGTTTGCCGCGCTGGCCGTGCTGCTGCTGGTGGAAGGCATCCGCGAGGGCAAGGTGCAGCGCGACCGAGTGATCGCCATGCTGATCATCTTCGCCTTCAACGTCATGTTCTGGATGTTCTTCGAACAGGCCGGCAGCTCCTTCACCTTCCTGGCCGAGAACATCGTCAACCGCCAGCTGGGTGATTGGACCTTCCCGACCGCGTGGTTCCAGTCGGTCAACTCGGTGGCGATCATCACCCTGGCGCCGATCATCGCCTGGATCTGGGTGGCCCTGGGCCGCGCCAATCCGTCCATCCCGCGCAAGTTCGGCCTCGGCCTGCTGTTCAACGGCGCTGCCTTCGCCCTGCTGATGTTCGCCCTGTCGACCATGGTCGTGGACGGCAAGATCCCGTTCTGGACCCTGTTCATGGTCTACGTCATCCAGTCCGTCGGTGAGCTGTGCCTGTCGCCGATCGGCCTGTCGATGGTGACCAAGCTGGCCCCGGTGCGCCTGGTCGGTTTCGGCATGGGTGGCTGGTTCCTGTCCACCGGCATCGGCAACAACCTGTCGGGCATCTTTGCCGGTGCGGTCAGCGGTGAAGGCGGCATGACGGTCGAATCGGCCCTGAAGGGGTATACCTTCGGGTTCTGGGCCTTGATCGGTTCGGGTGTGGTCCTGTTCCTGGTCGCGCCGCTGATCAACAAGCTGATGCATGGCGTGAAGTAATGAGAGGGTAGTGGGCATGCGTACAACGTTCGGTGGTGCAGTGGTGGCAGTGGTGTGTGCGGCGCTGATCGGCGCCTGTTCGCAGCCTCAACCTCCCGCGGCCCCCGAGCCCACGCAGCCCCTCGACACCCGCCCCACCGAGCCACCGGTCGCTGACCCCAGCGAACCGGTGGCCTCGGGGAACACCCCGGCGGCGGCCGACATCGCCGCCATTGCCGGGCTCGGCGCGCAGTTCGACCCCGCCCGCAATCCCGTTGCCGACCTGGAAACGGCCAAGGTCGAGGCCCAGCGCGGCAACAAGCGCATCATCCTGGAAGTGGGCAACGCCGCGTGCGAGCCCTGCCATGCGCTGGATGAAGCCGTGGAAGGCAATGGCGATCTGCGCCGCTTCCGTGATGCCCACTACGTGTGGGTGAAGGTCAACGACAGCGCCGAGAACCCGAACGCGGCGTTCCTCGGCCAGTTCCCGCCGCTCGAAGGCGAGCACCCGCACCTGCTGGTGATCGACGCCGACGGCACCCTGCTGGCGCCGCAGCCCAGCGAAGCAATGCGCAAGGGCAATGCCGTGCAGACCGCACGCGTGATGGCGTTCCTCAAGCAGTGGGCACCTGACCGGTAGCGCTGGACAGTGCCCGGCGGCCCACGGTGCGCTGCCTGGCCATCCACGCGTGGCGTGGATCTACAGATCATTACCCTTCGGCCGTTAATGGCAAGGACCTCACTGCGCCACCCGGCGCGACCGGAGCGCCCATGCACAGCGACCACGCCGAACGCCTGCCCGAACCTGCCAGCCCGTTGGCCGAAGGAGAGGCACCCGATGGCGTGAGCCTGCCTGCGCAGGAAGCCCTGCTGGATGACGCCGGCACCGGCGAAGACACGCTGGAGTTGGCACCGCCGCGGCATCGGCTGCCGCAGATCGCCCTGCCCGACAACGTGGTGCTGAAAGGCGCGGTGCAGAAGCTGGTGGAACAGAAGGCGCGGCTGGATCGACTCGCCGCCGAAGGACAGCTGGCCGGCCTGCTGCCGCCGGAATGGCACGGCAACGGCGTGCGTGCGATCGACCTGTCCAGTTTCGTGCAGGGCGTGCTGCCGTTCCTGCAGCCCGCTGAGCGTGGTGAAACCGCACCAGCCCGCCTGCCGGTGCGCCATGTGCTGGGCGACGACAGCCGCTGGGGCCTGGCCGACGTGCCCGAACCGAAGTCACTGGCCTGGTACCTGGCCAGCGATGACCGCGCCAACGCGGGCAGCAAGGATGTCGCCGAGGCTTATCTGGTCGGCGCGCTTGGCCTGGCCTGGATGCAGGAAGGGCGCAGCCGTCCCGGCTTCCTGCGTGCGATGGACCAGGACAGCCTGGCGGCCCGGGTGACCATGCTGGGCTACCCGCCGCCGAGCGAGCTGGCGTTGTACAGCGTGACCGCACACGGCCAGCCACAGATCTGGTGTGTGCATGGGCGGCGCAGGCTGCGCCCGCTGGTGGCGCCATGGCTGAGCGTGCCGCTGCTGACCGCCTATGGCGTGCCGGCACCGGTGGCGTGGCCGGGCAGCTTCCCGCCCGTCGAGGCCGTGGCCGAGGCGATTGCCGCCGCGCGTCCGGGCAAGCTGCTGCCGGAAGTGGATCTGGGCAGAGTGGTGGCGAAGATCGCCGAAGATGCCTCGTCCGAAGCGTGGCAGCCGGTCAGCCTGCTGCAGCTCAACACCTGGTCGCCGCGCTGGCCGTTCTTCCTGGGCACCTTCGTCGGCCTGCCGTCGCTGCTGCTGGTCACTGCCGCACTGGCGTTGCCCGGGGCGGTCGAAGCGGCCACTGTCGCTGCATCGCTGGGCTTTGCCGGTGGCGCCATCGGCGCGCTTGCGGTGCCGTGGATCCATGCGCGGCGCAAGCATCTGAGCTGATTGAGTGGGTCATCCACGCATGGCGTGGATCTACTGGGAAGCGCCATAGCGCACCCACATATGGTGCGGATCCATCCGTGTGCGTGATGCGGTAGATCCACGCCATGCGTGGATGCTCCTCCATCCGCCTCTCAGGGTTCGGCAATCACCCGCAACGCACTGGCATAGCCCTTGGCGAGACTGGTCAGGTCAAGCAGCCGGTTCAACGACAGCAGCAGGCCTGGCTGGCAGGCCTTCAGGCGATGATGCTCAAGCCAGGCCTCGGTGACGGTTTCCAGTGTGGCCAAGGCCTCATCGATGCGCTGCAGGTCGGCATCGCGGTCGATGGGCCCGGTGGTGGGGTGATGGGGGCGTGTCATGGCGAAGCTCCGTAGCGGGCCGCCGGGAAGGCGGCAGGCGATGCGTGGTTGAAAGACCGTGATCCGAAGGAGAACGGCGGCCATGCGGCCCCACGCACCGCCCGCCAAAGCAGGGCAGCGCGAGTCGTTGCCGCCCGCGATGGGCGGCGACGGGTGCGGCGTGGTTTCCTTCGGATCATCGGGCTTTCAACCCCGGCAGCGGAGCGCCGCTGCGTTCCCACCCTCAGGCTTGTGCGGCCCGCCGTCCAATAGGCAATGCCACTCGATACGCGAATGTCGATACAGCCGCTCTGTCGGTCAGGACTCTACCGGCCCGATGCCGAAACATCAGGTGGTAAACGCGACATGTCGAGTCGAACCCGGCCGAAAGACCGTTCGTCGGCGGGCCATGAACACCGCGCGTTGCACGTCATCAATGGCCTGCGCCGGATCCCTCACAGCGCAGCCCGCGACATCATCCACGCGTGGCGTGGATCCATGTGTCGACCAAGGTCGACACCTACCAGGGGGGGAAGCGCCGCCCCGAAGGGGTCAGACCCCTTCGCCCATCCGCTCCAGGCCATCGCCGGCCAGGCGCAGGATCAGCTTCTCCAGCACCTGCTCCTCTTCCTCGCTCAGCACCGACATCAGCTTGCGGGTGATCTCGATCACCATCGGCGCGATCGTTTCGTATACCTCGAACCCCGCCGCCGACAGCGCCAACACCGAACGGCGGCGGTCATCGCCATGCGTCTCACGCTTGATGAAACCGCGCTCCAGCAGGCGGGCCACCGCGCGGCTGACCGCGACCTTGTCCATCGCCGTGCGGTCGGAGACCTCGCTGGCCGACGACCCGGGGTACAGCGCCAGGATGGTGATCACCCGCCACTCTGGAATGGCCAGGCCATAGCGGTCGCCGTACAGCTTGGCGATGTTGCCGCTGACCCGGTTGGACAGCACGCTCAGCCGGTACGGCAGGAACTGTTCCAGGTCGAGCAGGACGTGGGAGGCACGCAGGCGGGTGGAAACGGGATCGGCGGGGCTCATGTTGCGGTGCACCTTGCTGGTGGTTTCAAGTGTAACTATAAGTGTTGGGTCCGTACCCTGCATTCTCGCCGGGTCCAACCCCGCCCGCACCTGGTTTGTGCCGATGCGGCACCGATTCGGAGCCACGCCATGAATACCGCAGTCCCGTCCGCCTCGCATCCCAACCCCGGCATGCAGGTCACCACCTTCGAAAACCCGATGGGCATCGACGGCTTCGAGTTCGTCGAATTCGCCGCACCGGCCGGCCGTGGTGCCGAGCTGCACGAGTACTTCCGCAAGATGGGCTTCAGCGCGGTGCTCAAGCACAAGCAGCGTCCGATTACCGTCTATCGCCAGGGCGACGTCAACTTCCTGGTCAATGAAGACCCCGATTCGTTCGCCGCCGACTTCGCTGAAAAGCACGGCCCGTGCGCCTGCGGCTTCGCCATCCGCTTCAAGAAGCCGGGCGCGGAGGTCTACCAGACCGCGCTGGGCAATGGCGCCGAAGCCATCGCCTTCAAGCCGGAGAGCAAGGCGGTGAACGCCCCGGTCATCAAGGGCATCGGTGACTGCATGCTGTACCTGGTGGACCGCTACGGCGAAGCCGGCAGCATCTTCGATGGCGACTACGAGCTGATCGCCGGCGCCGAGCTGCGCCCGAAGGGCTTCGGCCTGACCTTCATCGACCACCTGACCCACAACCTGTACTTCGGCAACATGCAGCAGTGGTCGGACTATTACGAGCGCCTGTTCAACTTCCGCGAGATCCGCTACTTCGACATCAAGGGCCTGAAGACCGGCCTGGTGTCCAAGGCGATGACCGCGCCGGATGGCATCGTGCGCATTCCGCTGAACGAATCGTCCGACCCGAAGAGCCAGATCAACGAGTACCTGGATGCGTACAAGGGCGAGGGCATCCAGCACATCGCCTGCTTCACCGAGAACATCTACGAAACGGTCGAAGCCATGCGCGCGCAGGGCGTGGATTTCCTCGACACGCCGGAAACCTACTTCGATGTGATCGACCAGCGCGTGCCGAACCACGGTGAGGACGTCGCCCGCCTGGCGAAGAACAAGATCCTGATCGATGCCGACCCGGAAACCCACCAGCGCAAGCTGCTGCAGATCTTCACCCAGAACTGCATCGGCCCGATCTTCTTCGAGATCATCCAGCGCAAGGGCAACGAAGGCTTCGGCGAAGGCAACTTCACCGCGCTGTTCGAGAGCATCGAACGCGACCAGATCCGCCGCGGCGTGCTGTAAGGTTTCCACAACGGCACCTTCTCCACCGGTAGCGCCGGGCCATGCCCGGCGGCTTTCCCCAGGCTTCCAGGAACCCCCATGTCTCCCTCCATCACCGCCCGCGGCTACCAGTCCGGTTTCGGCAACGAGTTCGCCAGCGAGGCCGTGCCCGGTGCGCTGCCCGTCGGCCAGAACTCGCCGCAGAAGGTGGCCCATGGCCTGTATGCCGAGCAGCTGACCGGTACCGCATTCACCGCACCGCGCGGCAGCAATCGCCGCAGCTGGCTGTACCGGATCCGTCCGGCGGTCACCCACGGCGAGTTCACTCCCTTCGCGCAATCGCAGCTGCAGTGCGATTTCAGTGCACAGCCGGCTTCGCCGAACCAGCTGCGCTGGAGCCCGCTGCCGCTGCCGGAACTGCCCACCGATTTCGTCGAAGGCCTGTACACGATGGGCGGCAACGGTTCGCCCGACGCGCATGCCGGTGTCGGCATCCATCTGTACGCGGCCAACCGTGACATGGTCGGCCGCTACTTCTACGACGCCGACGGCGAACTGCTGATCGTGCCGCAGCTGGGCAGCCTGCGCCTGCTGACCGAGCTGGGCGTGATCGAGATCGAACCGCAGCAGATCGCGGTGATTCCGCGCGGCGTGCGCTTCCGCGTCGAACTGCCGGATGGCCCGAGCCGCGGCTACATCTGCGAGAACTTCGGCGCACTGCTGAAGCTGCCCGACCTGGGCCCGATCGGTTCCAACGGCCTGGCCAATCCGCGCGATTTCGAGACCCCGCATGCCGCGTTCGAAGACGTCGACGGCGATTTCGAACTGATTGCCAAGTTCGACGGCCGCCTGTGGCGTGCGCCGATCAATCATTCGCCGCTGGACGTGGCCGCCTGGCACGGCAACTACGCGCCGTACCGCTATGATCTGCGCCGCTTCAACACCATCGGCTCGATCAGCCACGACCACCCGGATCCGTCGATCTTCCTGGTGCTGCACTCGCCCAGCGATACCCCGGGCACCAGCAACATGGACTTTGCGATCTTCCCGCCGCGCTGGCTGGTGGCGCAGAACACGTTCCGTCCGCCGTGGTTCCACCGCAACATCGCCAGCGAGTTCATGGGCCTGGTGCATGGTGCCTACGACGCCAAGGCCGAAGGCTTCGTGCCGGGCGGTGCGTCGCTGCACAACTGCATGAGCGGCCACGGTCCGGATGCCCCGACCTTCGACAAGGCCTCCAATGCGGACCTGTCCAAGCCGGATGTGATCAAGGACACCATGGCCTTCATGTTCGAGACCCGCGGGGTGATCCGCCCGACCGCGCAGGCGCTGGCAGCAAGCCACCGGCAGGGCGATTACCAGCAGTGCTGGAACGGCCTGCGCAACAATTTCCGTTGATCGTCCGCATCCACGCATGGCGTGGATCTACTGCACCACGCACACGGATGGATCCGCGCCATGTGCGGGTGCGCTATCGCGCTTCCCAGTAGATCCACGCCATGCGTGGATGCTGTTCGCCGGTTCAGGCAATGGCCGCGAACGCGCTGCAATGCTCCACCGGCAGCGCCTCCATCAGCCGCTGCCGCACGCGCTGGCAGTACCCTTCCGAGGTCAGCGCCGGCAGCACCTGCAGCGCCGATTGCATCACCCGCAGCACCTCGCCTTCGGCACGCGCCTGCTGCAGGTCGCGGAACAGCGCCGCTGCGTTGGGATGCCGCTGCATCTCCAGGATTCCCAGCACATAGATGCGCGCGGCGACCAGCGAGCGGCGGCGCTCGACCGGCGCCGCAGAAGCGGCAGTGACTGACGGCGCCAGTGGAGCCGGCATCGCAACCGGCGCAGGTGGCGTGGAGGCGGGTGCGTCCGCAGCGGTCACCAGGTAGCCGCCCTGGATCAGCTGGATCACCATCGCTGCCGCGTCCTGCCCAAGCAGTGCGGTCAGCTCGGTGATGCTGCGCTGGCCATCACACAGGATCAGCAGGCGTCGCTGGCGCATGTCCAGCGGTGCGCGGTGGGCCTGCAGCGCGGTTCGGGCGAGGTCGGTCTTGCGCGGTTGCATGGGGAGGACAGCCAAGTCGGTGCTCGCCCAGCCTGAATGAGGGCGATGAAACCGGGATGACAATGCAGCGCCTGCACGCCGGCTGCGGTAGCGTGCACCCACCCTGTGCCAAGGATCTGCACCGATGAAGCATCTCCCGATGGCCGGCCTGCTGCTGTTGTCGTTGGCCGCCTGCAACCGTAGTCCCGACACCGCCGCACCGGCAGCGCCGCCCGCGGCCACCGCACCGGCGAAGGATGCCTCCGTTCCCGCCGACGCCGATCTGGCCACCGCTTCGCCGGTGGATCCGCGCAGCGACAGCCCGGCACGCCTGGATGGCTTCGGCGGCGCCACGCTGGGCGCAGGCATCGCCGAGGTCCGCAGTGGCTTCGGCACCCCCTTGCAGGGTCTGGGTACCGACGCCACGGGCAAGCCGCTGCCTGCCGACGATGCCAATGAAGGCTGCTACTTCCTGCGCCCGCAGGGGGCCGAAGACCCGCGCCTGATGTTCGAAGCGCGCAAGCTGGTCCGCTACGACGTACGCAGCCCGTCCATCGTCGCCCCCGGTGGCGGCCGGGTCGGCATGACCCTGGGCGAGCTGCAGGTGCTCTATCCCGAGCGCGCCGACGTCGGTCCTGACAAGTACGACGACAAGGCCCAGCACCTGCGCGTGCGCCCGGCGCAGGAGGGAGCGGCGATCATCGATTTCGCCCTCGGCGCTGACGGCAAGGTCGGCGCCTGGCGGGTCGGCAGGACCCCGCAGGTGGACTACGCCGAAGGCTGCGGCTGATCGGCCATCCTCGGCTCACCCGCCGCGGGTGGGCCGAGCGTAGAATCGCGCCACGACCGCTGGGGAGCGCCCGATGATCGCTATTGCCATTGCCTGGTTCCTGCTCGGCCTGCTGTTGCTGGCCCTGGGTGGGGACTCCATCGTCAAAGCCGTGTCCGGCCTGGCGCAGCGTTTCGGCGCCAGTGCATTCACCGCAGGCCTGCTGTTGCTGGGTATCACCACCTCGCTGCCGGAGCTGGCGGTCAACGCCCGCGCGCTGGTGGTGGGCCAGCCGGAGCTGGCCTTGGGCAATGCCGTCGGCAGCAGCGTGGTCAACCTCGGCCTGACCCTGGCGGTGGCCGCGATGGTCGCGCCGTTGCTGCTGCGCGCGCGCCTGCAGGCCGTGCTGTGGTGGGGGCTGCTGGCCGCGGGCCTGCTGCTGATCGTGTTCGGACTCGATGGCCGCCTGCTGCGCTGGGAGGCCGGCGTGCTGGTGGCCGGGTTCGTGGTGGTGCAGTTCCTGCTGCTGCATCGCGGACGCCATGAGAGCGCCGAGGTACAGGCGATCATTGCCGAGTCGGCCCTGAGCCGCACCAGCCTGCCGTTGAACGTGCTGCGCCTGCTGGTTGCCGCACTGGCGTTGTATTGGGGCGCGCGCCTGGTGGTCGGTGCCGCCGCTGATTTCGGCGCCGCGCTGGGCTGGACGCCGCTGCTGGTGGGTCTGCTGCCGGTGGCGATCGGCACTGCGTTGCCGGAGGTGGCGGCCGCGGTCGCGGCAGCACGCCGTGGTCACGGCGACATGGTGCTGGGCCACGTGCTCGGCTCCAGCGTGGTCAACCTGATGCTGGTGATCGGTGCGATGGGGCTGCTGCAGCCGCTGGCGTTGCCAGCCTCGTTCGTGCGCCTGGAACTGCCGGCGGTGCTGGCCTTCGCACTGGTGCTGTACCCGATGCTGCGCGGCGACCTGCGCATCAGCCGCATCGAAGGTGCGGTACTGCTGGGCGCGTTCGTGGCCTGGCTGGGGCTGGAAATCGCGCTGGTCACACCGGTCTGAGGTAGTGCCGGCCGCTGGCCGGCAACCTCGGCGAACTCGCAGCCAGGCATGGCCTGGCTCTACTGGCGGTTATCCGGGGTCGTGCCGACCAACGGTCGGCACCCACCGTCAACGCGCGGTGGTTTCCTCTTCGCGCTCCGGTTCCGGCGGCGGCAGCTGCTCGTCTTCGGCACGCTCGTTGCCCGGCAGGCTGGGGCGCGTTTCCATCAGCAGCGACAGTGCGGCCTTGGCCATCAGGTGCGCGCTGATCGGTGCGGTGATGAACAGGAACACGGTGATCAGCAGCTCGCGCGGCTGCGGGTCCTGGCCCAGGAAGATGTGGTAGCACACCGAGCACACCAGCACGCAGCCCACGCCCAGCGTGCTGGCCTTGGTCGGTGCGTGCAGGCGCTTGAAGAAGGTGGACAGCTTCACCAGGCCCAGTGCGCCGACCAGGATGAAGAAGCAGCCGAACAGCAGCAGGATCGACAGCGCGATCTGGATGAAGGTGATCATTCGACGATGTCCCGGCGCAGCACGAACTTGCTCAGCACCACGGTGCTGCCGAAGCCGAGCATGGCGATGATCAGTGCCGCCTCGAAGTAGATCGCCGAATTGAGGTACATGCCGAACAGCATCAGTTCGGCGATGGCGGTCACCGACAGCGTATCCAGTGCAAGGATGCGGTCGGGCACGGTCGGCCCGCGCAGCAGGCGCCAGGTGGCCAGCAGCATGGCCAGGCCGACCACGTGCATGCACACCACCAGGGTGGTCTGGATGATCTGGAATCCAGTCATGGGAAGATCTCCATCAACGGGGCTTCATAACGGCGCTTGATCGTGTCGATCAGCTCCTGCGGGTCTTCCAGGTGCAGCACGTGCACCAGCAGGAATTTGCGGTCGTCGCTGAGGGCGGCCGACACCGTGCCGGGGGTCAGGGTGATCATGCTGGTCAGCGCGGCGATGCCGTGGATGTTGGCGATGTCCAGCGGCAGCCAGATGAAACCAGGGTGGATGTTCTTTTCCGGGCCCAGCACCTGGATGGCCACGCGGATGTTGGACATCAGGATGTCCCACAGGGTCACCAACAGCAGCTTCGGCAGCGGCCGCAGGGTGCCGATGCGGGCGAACTCGCGGTCCAGGCGCGCGGCGAACAGCGGAATGACCACGCCCAGCAGCAGGCCCAGCAGGAACTGGCCGAGCGTGAAGCTGTCGGACATCAACAGCCAGAACACCACCACCATCACGCTCAGCGCGGGCGAGGGCAGCAGGCGGCGGATCGGGGAACGCTTGGCGGTCATGGCTGGCGGATCTCCGGCGTGGTCGCGCGCAGCTGCTGCACGTAGTCGCCCGGCTGCAGCAGCTGGGTGGCGATGGCGTCGGTGTGCTGCATCAGCGGGGCAGCGAACAAGGTCATGCCGATGCCGTAGGCCAGCAGGATGCAGGCGGCGAACAGCTCCACACGGCGCAGTGGTGCCTTGCGCGGTGGCGGTGCATCGGGATCGGGCAGCGGCACGCGCCAGAACAGGCGGATGCCGCCGCGGGTCAGGCCCATGATGACCAGCAGGCTGCTGACCAGCACTGCGGTCCACACCGCGCCGGTGTACTGCGCCGGCATGCCGGCCAACAGCGCGGCCTTGGCCAGGAAGCCGGACAGCGGCGGCAGGCCGGCCACCGACACCGCCGCAATCAGGAACAGCACGGCCGGGGTCTCCTTGCCGGGCATCGGTGCGATCACTTCCTTGCGGTCGCTGGCGCCGCCACGGCGGCGTCGGATCAGGTCGGCGACCAGGAACAGTGCGGCGGCGACGAAGCTGCTGTGCGGCAGGTAGTACAGGCCGGCCGACAGCACCTCAGGCGTGCCCACCGAGAAGGCGATGAACAACGTGGCCGCCGAGACGATCACCAGATACGAAATCAGCACGCGCAGGCGCGCGGCGGCCAACGCGCCCAGGCCACCCAGCACCAGCGTCGCTACGCCGGCCCACAGCAGCCAGTCGCGGCCGTAGCCGGCCATCGCCCCCGCATCCTCGCCGAACCACAGCATCTGGATGCGCAGCACGGCATACAGGCCCACCTTGGTCATGATCGCGAACAGCGCCGCCACCGCCGCCGGCGCACGCGCATACGATTCGGGCAACCACAGGTACAGCGGCATCAGCGCGGCCTTGGCACAGAACACCAGCAGCAACAGGCCCATGGTCGCCTTCACCAGGGTCAGCTGCGCAGGCGGCACTTCGGCGATGCGCTGCGAGAGCTCGGCCATGTTCAATGAACCCAGCGAGGCGTACAGCAGGCCCAGTGCGATCAGGAACAGGGTCGAGGCGGTGACGTTGAACACCACGTAGTGCAGGCCGATGCGCATGCGCAGGCCACGGCCGCCACTGAGCAGCAGGCCGTAGGAGGCGATCAGCATCACCTCGAAGAACACGAACAGGTTGAAGATGTCGCCGGTCAGGAAGGCGCCGTTGAGGCCGACCAGCTGGAACTGGAACAGCGCATGGAAGTGCGGTGCGCGCCGGTCCCAACCCGAACACGCATGCAGCAGGCAGGGGATGGCCAGCAGCAGGGTGGTCAGCAGCATCCACGCCGACAGCCGGTCGGCCGCCAGTGCGATGCCCAGACGCGACGGCCAGTCACCCAGCAGGTACACGCGTATGTCGCCGCCAGCGGTGTCGGCGAACAACAGCCCGACCACCACCGCCAGCGCGCCCAGTGCGGTCCACGCCACGGCGCGCTGCACCTTCGGCCCATAGCGGCGGTGTTCGACGAACAGCGACAGCGCAGCGCCGAGCAGCGGTACCAGGATCGGCAGGATCACCAGATGATTCATGCGCGGTCCTCGCCCCGGCGCGGCGGTGCATCGTCGTCCGGCTCGTGCGCGTCCACGTGGTCACTGTGGTTGTCGCTGCGGCTGCGCATGGCCAGCACGATGCTGACGGCGGTCATCGCAAAGGCAATGACGATGGCGGTCAGCACCAGCGCCTGTGGCAGCGGATCGGTGTAGTTGCCCAGGTGGCTTTCCACGCCTTCCTGCAGCACCGGCGCCTTGCCCTGCACCACGCGGCCGCCGGCGAAAATCAGCAGGTTGGTGGCGTAGGACAGGAAGGTCATGCCGAGGATCACATCGAAGCTGCGCGCGCGCAGCAGCAGGTAGATGCCGATGGCGGTCAGCACGCCGATCGCAGAGGCCAGGGCCAGTTCCATCAGTGCATCTCCCCCGTTCGTGCCGAGCGGCGTTGCAGGTCGATCTCGCCCTTGCGCGCGGTGCGCGTCCGCGAGGGTTTGACGGTGGCCATCATCGACAGCATCAGCATCGCGCCACCGAACACCACCAGGTACACGCCGATATCAAAACCAATCGCGCTGGCCAGCGGTACATCGCCGATCAACGGCAGGTGCAGGTCCAGGTGGCCGCTGGTCAGGAACGGCACGCCGAACAGCATCGACGCGGCGCCACTGAGGATGGCGATCAGTAGGCCGGTACCGATGCAGCGGATGTAGTCGAAGCCGAAGCGTGACTCCACCGAGGCGGTGCCCTGGATCACGTACTGGATCAGCAGCGGCACCGCCAGCACCAGGCCGGCGATGAAGCCGCCGCCCGGCGCGTTGTGGCCGCGCAGGAACAGGAAGATGGAGACCGTCAGGGTCAGCGGGAACATGATCTGGGCCAGATCGGCCGGCACCGGCAGCTTGATCGGCGGACCGGGCATGATCTGCTCCGGCGCCATCCGCGTGCGACGCAGCAGTGCATGCACGACCAGTGCGGCAATGCCGAACACGGTGATCTCGCCGAAGGTATCGAAGCCGCGGAAGTCGACCAGGATCACGTTGACCACGTTCTGGCCGTACGCCTCGGGCAGGGCGCGGGCAAGCAGCTCGCCGGCCATGGTGTTCGGCGGCAGGGTCATCGCGCTGTAGGCCAGCGCGCCCAGGCCGGCACCGGCCACGATCGCGATCAGCGCATCACGGCGCTTGCGCCAGCGCGGCCGCTCCGGGCCGGACTGTGCCGGCAGGTAGTTCATGCCCAGCAGCATCAGCACCAGGGTCACCATCTCCACCAGCAGCTGGGTCAGCGCCAGGTCCGGTGCGGACAGGAACACGAAGGTCAGCGCCACCATCAGGCCGACGCCGCCGACCAGCAGCACGGCCAGCAGGCGCTGCTTGTACATGCGCAGGGTCGCCACCGCGCAGGACATCATCACCAGCCACAACGCCCAGCCCAGCAGCGGTATCGGCTGCGGTCTGGTCCATTCCGGCGAGGCCGGGTTGGCGATGTAGGGCGCGGCGGCGACCACGATCGCCACCAGCACCAGGCCCAGCAGCATGCGCTGCAGGCTGCCGTTGGCGATGCCGGCGGTCAACCGCTGCGCACCGGCCGACAGCAGGTCCAGCTGGTGGTGGAAGACGTTGCGTCCGGGCGTGGTGTTGGTTACCGCGTGCAGATCGATCAGCTTGCGCAGGCCGAAGTAGAGGGCCACGCCACCGACCACGCCAGCGGCGCTCATCGCCAGCGGCAGGTTGAAGCCATGCCAGATCGACAGGTTGTACTCGGGCATCGCGCTGCCGAGGATCGAGGCGGCTGCCGCGTGCAATACCGGGGCCACGGTCACGGCCGGGGCGATACCCACCGCCACGCAGATCACCACCAGGATTTCCACCGGTACCTTCATCCAGCGCGGCGGCTCGTGCGGCACGCGGTCCAGGCCATGCGGGCCCTTGCCGAAGAACGTGTCGTGCACGAAGCGCAGGCTGTAGGCCACGCCGAACACACCAGCCAGCAGCGCGGCGATCGACACCGCCGTGCGCATGGTGTCGGTGCCGCCCGCCGAGAGCGCTTCGGCGAACAGCATTTCCTTGGACAGGAAGCCGTTGAGCAGCGGGATGCCGGCCATCGCCAGCGAGGCGATGATCGCCAGCGCGCTGGTGAACGGCATCAGCCTGCGCAGGCCACCCAGCTTGCGCATGTCACGGGTGCCGGTCTCGTGGTCGATGATGCCGGCGGCCATGAACAGCGAGGCCTTGAAGGTGGCGTGGTTGATGATGTGGAACACGCCGGCGACCACCGCCATCGGCGTGGACAGGCCGAACAGCAGGGTGATCAGGCCCAGGTGCGAGATCGTCGAATAGGCCAGCAGGCCCTTCAGGTCATGCTGGAAGATCGCGTTCCAGGCACCGATCAGCAGGGTGATCGCACCGATGCCGCTGACCGTGTAGAAGAACAGATCGCTGCCGGCCAATGCCGGATGCAGGCGCGCCAGCAAGAAGACGCCCGCCTTCACCATGGTGGCCGAGTGCAGGTAGGCCGACACCGGGGTGGGGGCGGCCATCGCGTGCGGCAGCCAGAAGTGGAACGGGAACTGCGCGCTCTTGGTGAAGATGCCCGCCAGCACCAGGAACAGGGCATAGGGGTACAGCGCGCTGGCGCGGATCTGCTCGCCGGCGGCCAGCACCACGTCCAGGTCGAAGCTGCCGACGATGCGGCCGATCAGCAGCACGCCGGCCAGCAGCGCCAGGCCGCCGCCACCGGTGATCACCAGCGCCATCCGCGCGCCCTCGCGCGCGTCCTGGCGGTGCGACCAGAAACCGATCAGCAGGAACGAGCTGATGCTGGTCATTTCCCAGAAGACCATCAGCAGCAACAGGTTGCCCGACAGCACCATGCCCAGCATGGCGCCCATGAACAGCAACAGGTAGGTATAGAAGCGGTGCGCGTTGTCCTGGCTGCTGAGGTAATAGCGCGCATACAGCACCACCAGCGCGCCGATGCCCAGCACCAGCCCCGCGAACATCCAGGCCAGGCCATCCAGGCGCAGGGTGAAGTCCAGGCCGATCTGCGGCAGCCACGGAACCATCGTGCGCACCACCTGGCCATCAAGCACCGATGGGGTCAGCCAGGCGAGGATCGCCAGCCCGCCCAACGGCGCCAGCGCCGCCAGCCAGGCAGCAGTCGAGCGCGAACTACGGGGGAAGGCTGCGACAGCCACTGCCATGAGGAATGGCAGGGCCAGCAGCAGGGGCAGGCTGGGGAGCATGCAGGGAATCCATGATTCACGAGCAGGTCAGGGAGCATAACAGGCTGCCAAATGTCGCCGAAACCCATTGAACAGCGATCAATTGCATGTAACGTGCGCTGATTCATTTTTTCTGCGATGCAGCATGCCGCGCGGATGACCATCAGGACCCGCTGGGCAGGTCCACCCTACGCCCACGCAGGGACAGCGCAGCCCCTGTCGCACAGGGACCGGCGCCGCTGGGCGGGGCAAGGTGAGGAGGTCACCGCGGCAGGCTGGCAGGCGCGCCGTGCAGTGTCGGTGACGGGATCTGCCCGTTCAGGAAACGAAGGCGTCGACGCGGCGACGCTGGTCAGTAGCGCCAGTCGAGCTTGCGATAGGCCTTGGCCATCACCCACGCCGGGCCGATCAGCAGGTAGGTCAGGTCGGTCAGGAAGCTGGGCTTGCGGCCTTCGAACTTGTGGCCGATGAACTGCGCGATCCAGGCGACGACGAATACGCCGATGGCCAGCGAGCGCAGGTTGTGCAGGCCGATTTCCGCTTCCAGCAGCCGGCACAGGCAGCCGAACACGAAGAACTGGATGAGCATGCCGATGCCAAGCGGACGCGACAGCTTGTTGTAGAAGCACCACGCGCTGAACATCGCGAACGCCGACCAGATGCCGTATTGGAACCAGGTGATCAGCGGCGGCACGCACCACAGCAGGGCCACCACCGACCACAGGATCGCCGGCACCGCCACCACGTGGATGCGCTGGTTGACCACATTGCGGTGGTCGTCGGAGTAGCTGGCGAAATAGCGGTCGATCGGACGCGCAAGCTGGGTGCTGGTCTGCATGTGGCCAGCATACCCCGGCCGGGGCCGCCAGTAGAGCCAGGCCATGCCTGGCTGCAGTTTCGCCGGGGTTGCCGGCCAGCGGCCGGCACTACCAACCGTCAGTAGAGCCAGGCCATGCCTGGCTGCAGGTTCGCGGGGTTGCTGGCCAGCGGCCGGCACTGCCAACCGCCAGTAGAGCCAGGCCATGCCTGGCTGCAGTTTCGCCGGGGTTGCCGGCCAGCGGCCGGCACTACCGCACTCAGAACGCCCCCGCCACGCGGGCCGGGGGCGCAGGGGGATCAGTCGACGCTGATCCCGGCCAGACGCTGCAGCGCCTCGGCGTACTTGGCGCGGGTGCGCTCGATGATCTCCGCCGGGATGCTGGGGCCCGGGGCGGTCTTGCCCCAGTCCAGCGTCTCCAGGTAGTCACGCACGAACTGCTTGTCGTAGCTCGGCGGGCTGGTGCCCACTTCGTACTCGTCGGCAGGCCAGTAGCGCGAGGAATCCGGCGTCAGCATCTCGTCCATGATGTACAGGCGACCGTCGGCGTCGGTACCGAACTCGAACTTGGTGTCGGCCAGGATGATGCCGTGCTCGCGTGCGTAATCGGCCGCGAACTTGTAGATGCGCAGCGTCGCGTCGCGCACCCGCTCGGCCATTTCCGCACCGACCGTCTTCACCATCGCGTCGAAGTCGATGTTCTCGTCATGGTCGCCAACGGCGGCCTTGGTCGAGGGGGTGAAGATCGGCTCGGGCAGCTGCTCGGCCTGGCGCAGGCCGTCGGGCAGCTCGATGCCGCTGACCTTGCCGGTGCGCTGGTAGTCCTTCCAGCCGCTGCCGATCAGGTAGCCACGGGCGATGGCTTCCACCGGTACCGGCTTCAGCTTGCGGGTGACCACCGCGCGCTTGGCGTACAGGGCCGCGTCCACGCCCTCGGGCAGCACGCTGGCCACATCAATGCCGGTCAGGTGGTTGGGCATCAGGTGCGCGGTCTTGGCGAACCAGAAGTTGGACACCTGGCAGAGCATCTCGCCCTTGCCCGGGATCGGGTCGGGCAGGACCACATCGAACGCCGACAGGCGATCGGTGGCGACCATCAAGAGGTAGTCCCCCGGTGGGGTCCCGGCTGGCAGCCGCTCGCGCGGGATATCGAACACGTCACGCACCTTGCCGCGGTGGCGCAAGGGCAGGCCGGGGAGATCGGATTGCAACAGCGTGGTTGGCACGGGCACTCCTGGGGCTTCGTCGATACGGCTGCCCAACGGACCCGGCGGGCCCGCTGACCAGCGGGCGGCCTAGTGTAAAGCGGTCCGGGCCCGCTGTGACGTAAAATGAGCGTCCATTTCGCCGGTCGACCCTGGGGCGCCATGCGCTGGTACGGAAAACTGCTCGGATTCATCGCCGGCGCCCTGCTGTTCCGGCCCAATCCGCTGTTCGGCGCGGTGGTCGGCCTGTTGCTGGGGCATGCCTTCGACAGCGACTGGTTCCGCCTGAACAAGGAGAACCCGTACCGCGAGCTGGGGCTGACCTCCGAGGCCACCGATGCCGAGGTCGAGCGCGCCTACCGCAAGCTGATCTCCCAGTACCACCCCGACAAGCTGGGCGGCGCCGCCCCCGAGCTGCAGCAGCAGGCCGAGCAGAAGTCGCGGCGCATCAACGCCGCCTACGACCGCATCAAGACCCTGCGCAAGCGCTGACCCCATTGCCCCGCCTGCGGGCGGGAGACCCCTTTCCCCGTTCCGAAGGCCCCGGCCATGTCCAACTGCCTCATCGCTCCTTCCATCCTCTCGGCCAACTTCGCCCGCCTGGGCGAGGAAGTCGACAACGTCCTGGCCGCGGGTGCCGACTGGGTCCATTTCGATGTGATGGACAACCACTATGTGCCCAACCTGACCATCGGCCCGATGGTCTGCCAGGCGCTGCGCAAGCACGGCGTCACCGCGCCGATCGACGTGCACCTGATGGTCGAGCCGGTCGACCGCATCATCCCGGACTTCGCCGAGGCCGGTGCCACCTACATCAGCTTCCACCCGGAGGCCAGCCGCCACGTGCACCGCACCATCCAGCTGATCCGCTCGCTGGGCTGCAAGCCGGGCATCGTGCTCAACCCGGCCACCCCGGTGGACATCCTCGACTGGGTGCTGGACGACCTCGACCTGGTGCTGCTGATGTCGGTCAACCCGGGCTTCGGCGGCCAGGCCTTCATTCCGTCGGCCTTGGACAAGCTGCGCGTGGTGCGCCAGAAGATCGATGCCAGCGGCCGTGACATCCGCCTGGAGATCGATGGTGGCGTGAAGGCCGACAACATCGGCGAGATCGCCGCCGCTGGCGCCGACACGTTCGTCGCCGGCTCGGCCATCTTCAACGCCAAGACCAGCTACCAGGACGTGATCGCGCAGATGCGCGCCAACGTCGCTGCAGCGCGCTGACAAAAAGGGGACGGAGGGGATTAAGCTCGTTCAATTCCCTCCGTTCCCTCTTCGCCCATGGCACTGTTGAACATCCGCCCGGCCACCGTCGCCGACGCCGGCCTGATCCTTCGGTTCATCCGCGAACTGGCGATCTACGAGAAGGCCGAGCAGTCGGTGCAGACCGACGAGATCGGCATTGCCGAAAGCCTGTTCGGCGCCGACGCCACCGCCCGCGCGCTGGTCTGCGAGGCGAACGGCGAAGCCATCGGCTACGCGGTGTATTTCTACAACTATTCCACTCGGCTGGGGCGCAAGGGCATCTACCTGGAAGACCTGTACGTGAGCCCGGAAAAACGCGGCTCCGGCGCGGGCAAAGCGCTGCTGAAGTACATCGCCCGCCAGGCGGTAGCTGAAGGTTGTGGTCGCTTCGAATGGTCAGTGCTGGACTGGAACACGCCGGCCATCGACTTCTACACCGCAGCCGGCGCCAGACCGCAGGACGAGTGGACGGTGTACCGGTTGGAAGGTGAGGCGCTGAAGGCATTCGCCGGGTAGGCCGAGTCCTGGCGACTGGTGTGCCGATGAAATACGCCATTGCCGCACTCCGCCAGCGGCTGCCGGCCTCGATTGCTGTCTGCAGGCAGGCGCTGGAGGCTGCCGGCGGTGACCTGTCACAGGCGCACGCCTTGGTGGTTGATCAGCTCGTGGCCGATTACGGGCACCGCACAGGGTTGGGGGTCGCCGAGGCCGCCATTGAGCTGCAGGCCGCTGGCCATGACGTGGAACGCGCCATGATGCTTTGGCGTCGCCGCCACCCATCACCGCCACCGCGGCCATTCGCGGCGCTTGAAAAGGGATGGGCGCTGGCAGCGGAGCTGGCTTCGGTGGACACCGGGTTGCGCTGCTTCGCCCATGTCATTCCTGGCGAACAAGACACCTACGAGCTGCGCATGATCACCCATGCCGCACGCTTCACCGAGACCGCCTATGGCTTCGACTACGACTACGCCATGCAGGACGCGCAGACGCGGGTGGGACGCAGGTTCGTAACCGGAGTTCCGGCGCTCGACCTTCTGTTGCAGGAGTACGCAGTTGATGAAGCGATGTTGTGCAGCATCGATGCCTTCGACAGCTGCCTCCTGCACGGTCCCATCGAGGCTTACCTGTAAGCCGATATGCAGCGCCGCGCAGCAAAAAAAAAGCCACGCCAAACGCTGGCGTGGCCTTGCTGCATGCGTGGGAGGCTGATCCTGCCTCCATCCGTCGTCCCTGCTATGGCCTTCCATTCTCCCGGTGGCCGATGACACCTGCATGACATGCCGCGCGGGCGAGCCCAGCGCCCTGACCTGAACGGTGGCCACTGCCTTTCACTGGCCCCGAACGCGCGGTTGCTAGCCTGTGCCGCCCTTCCCTGGAAGCACCGCATGAGCACCCCCCGCTGGCGCCTGATCCTCAACGGCAAGTCCGCAGGCAACGATGACCTGCGCGAGGCCGTGGGCCACTGGCGCGAACGCGGCGTGCAGCTGGAAGTGCGGGTGACCTGGGAAGACGGTGATGCCGAGCGCTATGTCGCCGAGGCCATCGACCACGGCGTGGACGTGATCGTGGCGGCCGGCGGCGACGGCACGCTCAGCGCGGTGGCCGAGACGCTGGCCCATCGCGACGAGCCGGCTGAGGCGCTGCCTTCGCTGGCGCTGGTGCCGATGGGCACCGCCAACGATTTCGCCACCGCTGCGGCCATTCCGGTGGAGCCGCAGGAGGCCTTCGCGCTGATTGCCGGCGGCCACCCACGCCCCATGGACCTGCTGCGCGTCGATGCCGACGGCAAGCCATGGTGGTGCGCCAACCTCGCCAGCGGTGGCTTCGGCACCCAGGTCACGGTGGAAACCGATGCCGGCTTGAAGAAGATGCTCGGCGGCCTGGCCTATGTCATCACCGGTATCGCCAAGCTCGGCCGCATCGAACCCATCACCGCACGCCTGAGCGGGCCGGACTTCCAGTGGGAAGGTGGGTTCATCGCGCTGGGTATCGGCAACGGCCGTCAGGCCGGTGGCGGCCAGCAGCTGTGCCCCCAGGCACTGATCGATGACGGCCTGCTGGATGTCACCGTGGTGCCGGAACTGGAGGGTGAAGTCGCAGCCACCCTTGGACAGATGCTGACCGGCGGCAAGGAGGCGGCGCTTGAACGTGTCGCCACGCGCGCGCAGCTGCCGTGGCTGCAGATCGACGCACCGCAGCCGTTGACGTTGAACCTGGACGGCGAACCGGTGCAGGCACGCCGCTTCCGCATCGACTGCGTGGCGGGCAGGGTGCGGATGCATCTGCCGGATGACTGCGTGCTGCTTTCCGGCAGCTGAGACAGGAATCAGAGCAGCGGAATGTCTTCTTCCTTGCTCGGGAATTTGAAGGCCTCGCGCTTCCTGCGGATGTGGTCGGGCATCGGCGGGCGGGGGATGTTGCGCTCAGCCAGCCATTGCTGGCACTTCTTCTGCCACGGCAGGTTGTCGGGCGTGGTGATTTCCCAGTAGATGTCTTCGACCATCAATTGCCGAGCAGATTTGCCCGAACTTTCCGATACGTGCTCGGGAATGGTGGGGTCTGCGCCGTGCTCCAGCAACCAGTAGGCGTAGTCGAATCCGCCTCTTCCCGTGTACCAGCTCAGAACAGTGTCGTCTCCCAGGCTTCTGCGGTTGGATCCATTCACGTCTGCGCCGTGATTGACCAGGGCCTGGACATTCTTCCACTGGTTCCCGCTGATGAAGGCTTGGAAGAGAAGCGTTTCATTGTTGACGTTTCGTGTGTTGGGATCTCCACCGTGCTTCAGCAGCAATTCCAGGAACCGAGGGTCGTCCATCTTTGCTGCGTAGACCATGGCGTTGTCGAACCTGATCAGTTCTCCGTGCATCTGTTTCGATTCACGCGCATTGGGGTCTGCTCCGACATCGAGCAGTGCTTTGAGTCCCTCGATGTTGCGGGTCCGCAGCGGCCATGCAATCAGAGGGATTCCATCCCGCGTTGAAAACGCTTTGTCCGGGTTGACGCCTTCTTCCTTTACGAGGTGGTGTATAGCATTGGCGTCGCCGTCTTCAGCAGCGATGGCGAGTCGTAACGCAGCACCCTCGAAATAGTTTTCGGCATCATGTGCAGACGTTCCAGAGCACCCCATCACAAGCAGAAGTGTGATCCATGCCACGCTTGCGAGGAATTTTGTCGTCATATTGTGAAGAATGACGGTCATGTTTTTCCTATCGATTCGCTGATGAGGTGACACTAGCAAAAGGTTCTGGTAATCCATAGGTGCTGCGAAACAGGCGGCACTTCAAAGTGCAATGGAGCTTGCCATGAGTGGTTCGGAGAACGAGACGCGTGCGCGCGCAGTCAACGAGCAGAATCTTCTCGTACAGAAGTTGCGCGAAAGTGGGAATGAAGAAGAGGCCGAGCGCCTGCAGGAAACCTACCATGCGCGTGAAATGGCGGGACTGGCTGCTGACGTGTATAAGTCGGCGAAGCACGAGGGAGAGCCCCCGGTAGGATGGACGCGCGCAAGTAGTGATCCCGACGCACTCCGTAAGGCCGGTATCAACATCTCGGACGCCGAACTCAAGGAAATGCTTCAGCCGAGGAGGTCGGGGTTCCGTGCTGAAATCTACATCCCGGACAAGCGCGTCTTTGGCGAGGATGCGAAACCTGTCGTGGTCTACAAGGGATCTACGGGTGAGATTGTTGACCCTCTGGCGCCCGATGGAAAACGTGAATCCGGCGGCGAGGATTTCCTCAACAACGGCCAGCAGGGCATCGGCATGCGCAGCGATTACTACGATCGCGCGATGGAACTTGCCGTAGCCATGAACAGACGCCTGCCCGGTGGCTTCGAAATCGCCGGTCACTCCCTCGGTGGCGGCATGGCATCCGCCGCGTCCGCAGTCACCGGCGCACGTGCCACCACGTTCAACGCCGCCGGCCTGCATCCGGCCACCCCGGCGCGTTTCGCCAAGGACAACGGCCTGCCGACCTTCGATACGCAGCAGACCGTGCACACCTACCAGACCACCGGTGAAGTGCTGAACGATGTGCAGAACGGCATGCACCGCCTGAGCGAGCAGCAGCGTCGTGGCTACGGCGTGCTTGCCAACGAGCTGGGCATGGTGCTGAAGGATCCGGCCATGCAGAAGGTCGTCGGTGAAAAGCTGCGCGAGATGCTGCCCCCGGGGGCGCAGACCTCCGCCGCACAGTTCATCGAACAACTGGCGAGCCAACCGGGCCAGCAGGCGCTGCGCGATATTCCGCTCGCGGCAGGGCGCCTGGAATTGTTGCTTGATCCCAAGACCCGCGATGCGCAAGGGGCGCTCGTCGATCGCCCGCACGTGGCGCCGCCCAGCCAGGTGGCGGAACTGGCGGGGCCGTTGTCCACTGTGCTGCACGCCACGGCCTACGGCATGCGTAGCGGTCGCCTGGCCGGCGAGCAGGTCGAGCGGGCGGGCGCTGCCACTGCCCAGGTGCTGGACAGAACGGGCGATGGCGTCGAGCGCGTGCTGAAGACCGAGGGCATGGTCATCGGCCAGGTAGTGAACATGGGCTCGGCCAGCCTGCAGTTGGGTACCCGGGCGACGAGCACGGTGGTTGCTTCGGGGCGCGAACTGACCGGAAGCATCGAATCCACCCTGCACCGCGTCGAATCGCAGACCCGCTCCCATGGCCTCTCCGCACTATCGTGGGTCGCTGGCCGGGTGGGCGCGGACAACGTCGCCGGCAGGCTTGCCAGGCAGGCCGAAGACGTCCGTGACCACGGCGAGCAACATGCGCAGCATGCGACGAAACAGGCCCTTGCCGATGCCGCAGGCACGCGCGCGGCGGGCGAGCGCGTGGCCGCCGCCATCAACCACGACGGCCAATGGGTCGCTGGCAAGCTGCAGAACGGGTTCGCCACCGCCGGCGCCCATGTTGACCGCGGCTATGACCTGGTGGCCTCCCATGTGAAGGGCATTACCGACAAGGCGCCGATCACCCTGTCCGCGGTAGGTGGTGCTGCGGTGGGCATCGGGGCTGCCGCTGCGACCCACTTGCCGACCGGCAACCTGGCGTTGGACGCAGCGAAACTGCACAACCTCGACAAGTCCGAACGCGTCATCCGCGGAATGATGCCGGCCTTCAGTGAGGCGACCGCCCGCCATGGCATGGATCCGACGGTCATCCCCAGCCTGGACTCGGAACTGATCAAGCAGGAGGCCGCCGCCCGGAAACTGGTCGAGCGGCCCCCGCACGTCCAGCCTGCCGCCGAACCCTCGGCGCAGGCGATCGGCATCGACCATCCCTCCCATGCCGGCAACCCCCTGTTTGTGGGTGCCCAGACCGGGGTCCACGCGCTGGACCGCGCCCACAACCGGGTGCCTGACCTGCAGAGCGACCAGCTCGCCGGCGCACTGGCCGTGCAGGCCAGGCGCGAGGGGCTGGAGTCCATTTCCCACGTGGTGCTCAGCGACGGCCACAGCCGCGCCTTCGCGGTGGATACGCCCGACCTGAACGCCGCGCACCGTCGCCATGCCCACGTCGAAGTGGCGGCGGGCATGGCCCAGCCGTTGAGCGCGAGCACCGCCCAGATGGACGCGATCAATGCCACTCGCGAGCAAGCGCAGGGGGTGTCGCTGGCCCAGCAGCAGGTGCACGAGACCCAGGAACAGGCACGGCGGATGGGCTAGGGCGGCGTAAACCGCCCGTCGCCAAAGGGTTTCCCTGCGGCCAAAGCTGCGATACAGTCATTGGGTGTCCAGCCTGACGACCCCGCATACCCTTTCTTCCGCACGCCGTTGGTGGCGATGGTGGCCTGTTGCCGTCGTCCGTCCCCATAACGCTGTGTCCCGGAAGGAAAGTCGTCTTGATCTCGCACGCTCAGTTTCAGCAGCAGGCCGCTGAAGGCCACACCCATATTCCCGTTGTCCGCGAAGTGCTGTCCGACCTGGACACGCCGCTTTCGGTCTATCTGAAGCTCGCCGACGGCCCTAATACCTACCTGTTTGAATCCGTCGAAGGCGGCGAGCGCTTTGGTCGTTACTCGATCATCGGCCTGCCGGCACGTCGCGTGTACGCCTTCCACGGCCACACCCTGACGGTGCGCGAGGACGGCCAGGTGGTGGAAACCCGCGAGGTGGCCGATCCGTTTGCCGAGGTCGAGGCGCTGCGCAGTGCTCACTCGGTGCCGAAGCTGGAAGGCCTGCCGGGCTTCACCGGTGGCCTGGTCGGCTGGTTCGGGTTCGAGTGCATCGGCTACATCGAGCCGCGCCTGGCATCGCCGGCCGGCCGCGACGAACTGGGCACTCCGGACATCCTGCTGCTGCACTCCGATGAGCTGGCGGTGTTCGACAACCTGAAGGGCCGGCTGTACCTGATCGTGCACGCCGACCCGCGCCAAGCGGGCGCCTTCGAGCAGGCGCAGGCGCGCCTGGACGCATTGGCGGCCAGGCTGCGCGCGCCGGGTGCCGGCTATCCGGCACCACTCACCAGCGACGTGCTGGACGAGTCCGATTTCGTTTCCGGTTTCACCCGCGAAGGCTTCGTCGATGCGGTCCAGCGCAGCAAGGAGTACATCCGTGCCGGCGACATCTTCCAGGTGGTGCTCAGCCAGCGCCTGAGCGTGCCGTTCAAGGCGCGGCCGGTGGATGTGTACCGCGCGCTGCGGGCACTGAACCCGTCGCCGTACATGTATTTCCTCGATGTCGGCGACCTGCAGGTGGTCGGCTCGTCGCCGGAAATCCTGGTGCGTCTGCAACATACCCATGAAGGCGTGGGTGAAGTGACCGTGCGCCCGATCGCCGGCACCCGGCCGCGCGGCGCCACGCCGGAACTGGACCAGGCGCTGGAAGTCGAGCTGCTGGCCGATCCGAAGGAACGCGCCGAGCACTTGATGCTGATCGACCTGGGCCGCAACGACGCCGGCCGCGTGTCCAAAGCCGGTACCGTGGAAGTGGGCGAGCAGTTCGTAATCGAACGCTACAGCCACGTCATGCACATCGTCAGCGAAGTGACCGGGCAGCTGCAGCCGGGCCTGAGCTACGCCGACGTGCTGCGTGCCACCTTCCCGGCCGGTACGGTCAGCGGCGCGCCGAAGATCCGCGCGCTGGAAGTGATCCGCGAACTGGAACCGATCAAGCGCAATGTCTACGCCGGCAGCATCGGCTACATCGGCTGGCACGGCGATGCCGATACCGCGATCGCGATCCGCACTGCGGTGATCAAGGACGGCCGCCTGTACGTGCAGGCTGGCGCCGGCATCGTCTACGACTCGGACCCGGACAAGGAATGGGACGAGACGATGAACAAGGGCCGCGCGCTGTTCCGTGCCGTCGCCCAGGCCGCCAAGGGCCTGTGAGTTCCGCCGTGCTGTGGCCTGCGCCGCAGCACCTCTCGCTGTTTCCGTTCAAGACAAGGAGTACCGCATGAAGCTGCTGAGCGCATTGCTGTGGTCGTCGCTGCTGGCCACGATGGCCCCGTCTGCCTGGGCGCAGGCCAACACCATTCCCTCGCAGCCGCACCTGCTGGTGAAGGGCGAGGGCGCGCGAACGGTGATGCCGGACCGGTTCGGCCTGCAATTGAACATCGAAGAGACAGATATGGATGCCGATGCCGCGCGTCGCCGCGTGCAGGACAACGTCGCCCGCGTGCTGGCGCTGTTCAAGCAGCACAAAGCGGTGGACGGCAGCGTGCGCGCGGACAACCTGCGCATCGGCCCCGCCACGCGCTATGAGCAGAGCCGGCAGGTCTTCATCGGTACGCGCGTGTCACGCCAGCTGCGCGCCAGCTTTGCCAGCGTGAAGGCGATGCAGGATGTGCTGGGTGCGCTGAAGGCCAACGAGAACGTACAGGTCAGCAGCCTGGCCCCGACGTACTCGGGCGAGGTGGCGCTGCGCCGTGAACTCAAGGGCGAGGCCGCAGCCAAGACCCGCGAGTCCGCGCAGGGCCTGGCCAAGGCCTACGGCACCCAGCTGCGCGGTCTGTACAGCATTTCCGATGTGGCGCCGAACTTCGCCTACGGCATCCAGGCAGGCAGCTGGCCCAGCAGCGGCGATCTGGTGACGCCGCCTTCGCCGCCCTCGCCCGAGGCGCCGATGAACAGCATCGAGACCACGGGCTCGCGCCTGCCCGAATCCATCGAAGCGGGCCCCATCACCTACACCGAAAACGTGTACGCCATTTTCCTGATAAGCGACGGAACCTGACCATGTTGTGGATGATCGACAACTACGACAGCTTCACCTACAACCTCGTGCAGTACCTGCAGACGCTGGGTGCCGAAGTGAAGGTGGTGCGCAACGATGCGATGAGCGTGGACGAGATCGCCGCGCAGAAGCCTGAACGTATCGTCATTTCGCCCGGCCCGTGCACGCCCAATGAAGCGGGCGTGTCGCTGGAGCTGATCCGGCGCCTGGGCCCGACCACGCCGATCCTCGGCGTGTGCCTGGGCCACCAGGGCATCGGCCAGGTCTACGGCGGCACGGTCATCCGCGCCGGCAACATCATGCACGGCAAGACCTCGCCGATCCGCCATGAAGGCAAGGGCGTGTTCGCCGGCCTGCCGGACGGTTACCAGGCCACCCGCTACCACTCGCTGGTGGTGGACAAGAACAGCCTGCCCGACGCGCTGGAAGTGACCGCGTGGACCGAAAACGAGGATGGCTCGATCGAAGAGATCATGGGCCTGCGCCACCGCCAGTTCCCGGTGGAGGGCGTGCAGTTCCATCCCGAATCGATCCTCACCGAGCATGGTCACGCGCTGCTGCGCAATTTCCTGCAGCGCCCGGCTGCCTGATCCAAGGAGTATTCCGATGAGCTTCTCCCCCCAGGAAGCCCTGCAACGCACTATCGAACACCGCGAAATCTTCTTCGACGAAATGGTCGACCTGATGCGGCAGATCATGCGCGGTGATGTCTCGCCGATGATGACCGCCGCCATCCTCACCGGCCTGCGCGTGAAGAAGGAAACCATCGACGAGATCGCCGCTGCGGCGACGGTGATGCGCGAATTCGCGCTGGCCGTGCCGGTCGCCGATACCACCCACCTGGTCGACATCGTCGGCACCGGTGGCGATGGCTCGCATACGTTCAACATCTCAACCTGCGCGATGTTCGTTGCTGCTGCCGCCGGCGCGCGCGTGGCCAAGCATGGCAACCGCAGCGTGTCGTCCAAGTCCGGCAGCGCTGATGCGGTCGAGGCATTGGGCGCGGCGATCGAGCTGCAGCCGGCGCAGGTGGCGGCGGCCATCGAACAGACCGGCATCGGTTTCATGTTCGCGCCGATCCACCATCCGTCGATGAAGGTGGTGGCGCCGGTGCGTCGCGAGATGGGCGTGCGCACCATCTTCAACATCCTCGGGCCGCTGACCAACCCGGCCAGCGCACCGTCGGTGCTGATGGGCGTGTTCCATCCCGACCTGGTGGGCATCCAGGCGCGCGTGCTGCGCGAGCTGGGTACCGAGCGTGCGATGGTGGTCTGGGGCCGCGACAACATGGACGAGATATCGCTTGGCGCCGGCACCCTGGTGGGTGAGCTGCGCGACGGCAAGGTGCGCGAGTACGAGATCCATCCGGAAGACTTCGGCATCGCCATGTCGGCCAGCCGCAACCTGCGCGTGGACGGCCCGGAGCAATCCATTGCCATGCTGCGCGCGGTGCTGGACAACGAGCCGGGCCCGGCGCTGGACATCGTCGCCCTGAATGCGGGCGCAGCGTTGTACGTCGCCGGCGTAGCCAGCGATATCGGCGACGGCCTGGCCCGTGCCCGCGCGGTCATCGCCGATGGCAGCGCCCGTGCCCGCCTGCAGCAGTATGTCGATACCACCCGCGCGCTGGTTGCCTGAGCGCGCGGTTCAGCCTGACCCACCCGATGGCCGATAATGGTCGTCCTCACCGCCCCAGCACCGACCCGACGACGATGAGCGATATCCTGCAGACGATCCTGGCCCGCAAGGCCGAAGAAGTAGCCCAGCGCCGCGCCCAGCGACCGCTTGAGGAGCTGCAGGCGGCGCTGGCCGATGCGCCACCGGTGCGCGGCTTCGTGCGCGCGCTGCAGGCCGCCGTCGCCAATGGCGATCCGGCGGTGATTGCCGAAGTGAAGAAGGCCAGCCCGTCCAAGGGCGTGATCCGCCCCGACTTCCGCCCGGCCGACATCGCGGTCAGCTATGAGTTCGGCGGCGCCAGCTGCCTGTCGGTGCTGACCGACGTGGACTTCTTCCAGGGCGCCGACGCATACCTGCAGCAGGCCCGCGAAGCGTGCACGCTGCCGGTGCTGCGCAAGGACTTCGTGATCGACGCCTACCAGGTGGTCGAGGCGCGCGTGCTCGGCGCCGACTGCATCCTGCTGATCGTCGCCGCGCTGGACGATACGCAGTTGGCCACGCTGTCCGAACTGGCGATGTCGCTGGGCATGGACGTGCTGGTGGAAGTGCACGACATCGACGAACTGGAACGTGCACTGCAGGTGCCGGCGCCGATGATCGGCATCAACAACCGCAACCTGCGCACCTTCGAAGTGTCGCTGCAGACCACGTTGGACATGCGCCTGGCCGTGCCGCGCGACCGCCTGCTGGTTACCGAGAGTGGCATTCTCGGCCCGCAGGACGTGGCGTTGATGCGCGATGCCGGCATCCACTCGTTCCTGGTCGGCGAGGCCTTCATGCGCGTGGAAGAGCCGGGCGAGGGTCTGCGTCAGCTATTCTTCGCAGCATGAAAACGCACTATCCAACGCCGCGCGAGGATGCGCCGCTGGTGGTCTTCGACTTCGACCACACCCTGTATGACGGCGATTCGGGGACCCACCTGTTCGCCTCGCTGATCAAGCGCAACCCGCTGCGGATGCTGGCGGCGCTGCTGGTCACCCCGATTGCCGGGCCGATGGTGGCGATGCTGCCGACCCGCCGTGCCGGCATTTCGGTCTATGTGTGGATCGGCAGCTTCGGGCTGCACCGCGCGCGTGAGTTCAACAAGGTGATCGACGCCTACGTGCTGCGCAACGAGGCGCAGATGCGCGCCAAGCTGCTGCCACAGGCGCTGGATGTATTCGCCGCGCACCGTGCCAAGGGCGACCGCGTGGTGGTGGCCACCGGTGCGCCGCCGGAGCTGGCCCGCGCGATCCTGGCCTTTGTCGCTCACCAGGACGTGCCGGTGATCGGCACCGAAGTGGGGCCGCGGCTGGGCGGGGTAGGGCCGACCCGTCACTGCCACAACGAAGAGAAGATGCGCATGCTGCGCGAGCGCGGCTACGGTGACATCGACATCGCCTATTCCGACAGCACCGCCGACCTGCCGCTGCTGCTGGCGGCGAAAGCGCCGGTGGTGGTCAACCCGAAGCCGGCCAAGGTGGAATTCTTCCGCCGCGTGCTGCCGGCCGGCACCCGCATCCTCAACTGGGGCTGCGTGGACCGCGGTGGCGACAAGGCGTAATCGATCCCGCCTGCCCGCCGGGCAGGGACCCGGTAGTGCCGGCCGCTGGCCGGCAACCTTGCACGCGTTTCCGGAGTTCATGAGGTTGCCGGCCAGCGGCCGGCACTACCGAAGCCCACGCGGGTAGCGCCGGGCCACGCCCGGCGGGCGGTCAGCGGCCCAGGTACCCGAACAGTGCATGGCCCACTTGGAACAGGCTGATGCCCAGTACCAGCACGCCCACCGCGACCAGCACCCAGCGTTCCTTCACCCGCTTCACCAGCACCGCCGCCACCGGCGCGGCCATCATGCCTCCGATCAGCAGGCCGGCGACGATCTGCAGGTGCTGCACCCCCATCGACAGCAGGAACGTGGCCGAAATGGTCAGGGTGACCACGAACTCGGCCGCGTTGACGGTGCCGATGGTGGTCCTGGCCTGGCCACCGCGGGCGAGCAGGGTGGAGGTGGCCACCGGGCCCCAGCCGCCGCCGCCGCTGGCATCGAGCAGGCCAGCGAAGAAACCCAGCACCGGCACCCGGCGGATCTCGCCCTTGGGCATCCAGCGGCCGGCCGCGCGGGCCAGGATGATGATGGCCAGCACCAGCAGGTACAGGTAGATCAGCGGGCGGATCAGGTCGCCAGGGACCTGTGTCAGGACGTACGCGCCGAGTGCACCACCCAGTGCGCCGGGCAAGGCGAGGCGGAAGAACAGGCGTTTGTCGACATTTCCTGCAACCAGATGCGACACACCGGATGCGCCGGTGGTGAACACCTCAGCGGTATGGACGCTGGCGCTGACCTGTGCGGGAGGCAGCCCCATGCTGAGCAGCACCGATGAAGAAACCAGCCCGAATGCCATGCCCAGCGCACCATCGACCAGCTGTGCGCCAAGGCCGATGAGGATGAACCACCAGAATTCGCTGCTCAGTTCCATGGATCGAGCCTAGCGGAAGCGGGTGTGCGGGACATGCGATGGTACGTCGCACGTACGGCGATCCGCCGGGCATGCCCCGGCGCTACCGGCGCAGGTCTTGTGGTAGCGCCGGGCCATGCCCGGCGGACACCGGGTGGTCAACGGGTGCCGTACAGCACCACGGTCTTGCCGCGGGCGTGCAGCAGGCCGTCGGTCTGCAGCTTCTTCAGCACCCGGCCGGCCATTTCGCGCGAGCAGCCGACCAGGCGGGCCAGTTCCTGGCGTGAGACGCGCAGCTGGCTGCCCTGCGGATGGCTCATCGACTCCGGCTCCTGCGCCAGATCGTGCAGGGTGCGCACGATACGGTCGGTGACATCCAGGAAGGCCAGGCGGCTGGCCTTGCGGCTGGTGTCCAGCAGGCGCTTGGAGATCTGCTGGCCCAGCGCGTACAGCAGGCGCGGGGCATCGGCCGACAGCGGGCCGAGGAACAGCTGATGCAGGCGCTCGTAGCTGATTTCGGCCAGCTCACAGGCGGTGCGGGTGCGCAGGATCACCTCGCGGCGGTCCGACTCCACGAACAGGCCCATCTCGCCGACGAACTCACCGGCGCCGAAATAGCCCAGCACCAGCTCGCGGTCCTCCTCCTCCTCGGCCATGATCGAAACCGAGCCGCTGATGACGTAATACAGGGTTCCCGCCGGGTCACCGGGTCGGAAGACGTCGGTACGGGTGGGATAGCGCCGCCGGTGGCTGTGTGCCAGGAAGCGGTCGATTGTTGCGATGTCCAAGGCCAATGGGCTGCTAGCTAGGCGCACGGTTGACACGATAGGGGCGCTCCCTCTGCGCATGAACGGATTCACGGGGTCGATAGCGGAGCTTAACCAGCGCAATTGTTAAGGGCAAACAGTGTGCCAGAACCTGAGCGTCTTCACGTTCCCCCTGGAGACACTTATGCCGCATAATTCCCCCTTTCCCTTCTTACACAGGAATCGACCGCCGTGGTCAAGCCGTTGCCTCGCCTGAGGTTGCAGGGTTTCAACAACCTCACCAAGGCGCTGAGCTTCAACATCTATGACGTGTGTTACGCGCGCACCGAAGAGGAGCGTCAGCGTTACATTGAATACATCGATGAAGAGTACAACGCCGACAGGCTTACTCAAATCTTGACCGATGTCGCTGAGATCATCGGCGCCAACATCCTCAACGTGGCGCGCCAGGATTACGATCCGCAGGGTGCCTCGGTGACGATCCTGATCTCCGAAGAGCCGGTGATCGACAAGAAGCAGGCCGGCAAGGAGTTGATTTCCGATGCCGTGGTCGCGCACATGGACAAGTCGCACATCACCGTGCACACCTATCCGGAAACGCACCCGCAGGAAGGCATTGCCACTTTCCGCGCCGATATCGACGTGGCTACCTGTGGCGTCATTTCGCCGTTGAAGGCACTGAACTACCTGATCGAGAGCCTGGAATCGGACATCGTGATCATGGACTACCGTGTCCGTGGCTTCACGCGTGATGTGAAGGGCAAGAAGCACTACATCGATCACAAGATCAACTCGATCCAGAACTTCCTGGCCAAGAACATCAAGTCGCGTTACGAGATGTTCGACGTCAATGTCTACCAGGAAAACATCTTCCACACGAAGATGCACCTGAAGGACTTCGACCTGGACCAGTACCTGTTCGAGGAAAAGGCCAAGAACATCTCGTTCAAGGAACGCATGAAGATCGAAGCGCTGCTGCGTCGTGAGATCGAAGAGCTGTTCCACGGCCGCAACCTGGCGGAGTGACCCATGTGCGATGCCGGTAGGCATCGCCACCCAGGCGGGACGCCCCGCCCCGTGGAGCCTGCGTTTGGCGCAATCTTCAGTTCCACGGCGATGTACCGACCTACGGCCCGGTGTGAAAGCACCGGGCCGTTTCGTTTTTCCCAAAAAGGTAAGGAGCCCCCACCCATGCCCTGGATCTACCTGCTGCTGGCCGGTCTGTTCGAGATCGGATTCGCCCTTGGAATGAAGTACTCCGAAGGTTTCAGCAAACCCGTGCCGACCGCCCTGACGGTGGTGTCGGCGCTGATCAGCCTGTACTTGATGAGCCAGGCGATGAAGAACATTCCGGTCGGCACGGCCTATGCGATCTGGACCGGCATCGGCGCCATGGGCGTGACGGTGCTGGGCATCTACCTGTTCAACGACAGCGCCTCGCCGGCACGCCTGGCCTGCGTGGGCCTGATCGTGGCCGGCGTGATCGGCCTGAAGCTGGTGTCGCCCAATTAATCCCGGTAGTGCCGGCCGCTGGCCGGCAACCTCATGACCTGCGGCGACCCATGCGGGGTTGCCGGCCAGCGGCCGGCACTACCCTCATGCGGGTTACAGCCGGTAGGCAATGGTCTTCATCACCCTGGAGGCCAGCGCCATCGCGCCCGGAATCGGGAACGGCAGGCGGCGCGCGCCGGCCTGCTCGGCATGTTCGGCATGCCGGGCCTCGTCTTCCTTCATCACCCGGATGACCGCGCGGCTGCGCAGGTCGCCGGCCGGCAGGTCGACCAGGTGTTCGTCCAGATGGGCTTCCACCTGGCGCTCGGTCTCGACCACGAAGCCCAGGTTCCAGCCGTCGCCGCGCAGCCCGGCCAGGGTGCCGATGGTGTAGCTGCCGGCGTACCAGAGCGGATTGAACAGGCTCGGGCGGCTGTCCAGCTCGCCCAGGCGGGTGGCGCACCAGGCCAGGTGATCGGTCTCTTCCTGGGCCGCTTCCAGCAGGTGTTCGCGGGTCGCCGGGTCGCGTGCCACCGCGGCCTGGCCGAAGTACAGGCCCTGGGCGCAGACCTCGCCGACATGGTTGATGCGCATCAGCCCGGCCGCGTGGCGACGCTGGGCGCTGTCCATGCCGGGCTCGCCGGTGTCCGTGGCCGGATAGGGGCGGCTGGCCGGCGGGTTGCCGAACACCGTGTCCAGGGCGCGCTGCGCCTCGGTCAGCAGGTGGTCCAGCGGGGTGGTCTGGCGAAGCACGGTCATGGCGGCACGGCGTGGAGCGGGGGAAGCCCGATTCTCGCCCGGCCCCGGTCCCCTGCCAACCCGGGGCGGGCACCGGCTTGCACCCGCCAGCCAAGCTGCGTACAATGCCGCCCCTTACGCTCCACCTTTCACAACGCGTGGCAGAGTTCCGGCGAGTCCTTCGCCGCAATGAGCCCGACCTAACCAAGAGTTCTTCATGAGCACTTTCACTGCCAAGAACGAGACCGTCCAGCGCGACTGGTACCTCGTCGACGCCGAGGGCAAGACCCTGGGCCGTCTCTGCACCGAGCTGGCCCGCCGTCTGCGTGGCAAGCACAAGCCGGTCTACACCCCGCACGTTGATACCGGCGACTACCTGGTCGTCATCAATGCAGAAAAGATTGTCGTCACCGGCAAGAAGCTGCAGGACAAGATGTATCACCGTTTCACCGGTTACATCGGCAACCTGAAGACCGAATCCCTCGCCCAGGCGCTTGAGCGCCACCCGGAGCGCGTGATCGAGACCGCCGTCAAGGGCATGCTGCCGAAGGGCACGCTGGGTCGCCAGATGTACCGCAAGCTCAAGGTCTACGCCGGCACTGAGCATCCGCACGCCGCACAGCAGCCGCAGGTTCTGGATATCTAATCATGGCTATCACTCAAAACTACGGCACTGGCCGCCGCAAGTCCTCCACCGCTCGCGTGTTCCTGCGCAAGGGTTCGGGCAACATCACCGTCAATGGCCGTCCGCTGGACGAGTTCTTCGGCCGTGAGACCGCTCGCATGATCGTGCGCCAGCCGCTCGAGCTGACCAAGAACACCGAGAGCTTCGACATCCTGGTCACCGCCGCTGGCGGCGGCACCACCGGCCAGGCCGGTGCGATCCGTCTGGGCATCGCCCGTGCTCTGGTCGAGTACGACGAGACCCTGAAGTCCGAGCTGCGCAAGGCTGGCTTCATGACCCGCGACGCCCGCGAAGTGGAACGTAAGAAGGTCGGTCTGCACAAGGCCCGCCGCGCCACCCAGTTCTCCAAGCGCTGATTTACCGCGCCTGGTTGGGTTCCTTCGGGAGCCCGCTGGATGGAAAAGCAAAAGCCCGGCTTCGGCCGGGCTTTTGTCGTTCTGGGGCTGCGCATTTCAAGGTTGCCGGCCAGCGGCCGGCACTACCCATGGTCCGTATGCCCGACCCCGGTCTCTGTCTGGAGGAGAGCCCCTTGTTGTTCAAGGGGGCGCGCCGACAGGTGCGGGGATAAGGTGGGATGCGTGACCAAATTAAAAAGAAAAAGGCCTGATCTTTCGATCAGGCCTTTTTCTTTTTAATTTGGCTGCCCCTGATGGATTCGAACCACCGATGCCTGAGTCAGAGTCAGGTGCCTTACCGCTTGGCTAAGGGGCAATGTAACGTGTAACTATTTTCTCACTTTTCACGTTGAAAAACAACTTCAACGTGGTGGCTATGGGTGGACTCGAACCACCGACCCCAGCATTATGAGTGCTGTGCTCTAACCGGCTGAGCTACATAGCCTTGGTGAGCCCGCTATTCTGCTGATGTGTACAAGGACTGTCAACACCTTTGTATCGTGCTTGTGGCCCGACAGACGGCATGGGATAGTCCCAACCAGTAGATTTTCTTAGGAGTCCGCATCGTGATCGATCCGGACGGCTATCGACCGAACGTCGGCATCGTGCTGATGCGGCAGGACGGGCAGGTGTTCTGGGCACGACGTGTGCGCCGGGATGGCTGGCAGTTCCCGCAGGGTGGCATGAACACCGACGAGACGCCTGTCGAGGCCATGTATCGTGAACTGCAGGAAGAGACCGGGCTGTTGCCGGAGCACGTTGAAGTGCTTGGGGCGACACCGGGCTGGCTGCGTTACAAGCTGCCGGCGCGTGCCATCCGCCGCAATGAACGCCAGGTCTGCATCGGCCAGAAGCAGGTCTGGTTCCTGCTGCGCCTGACCGGTGATGAAGCCCACGTCAGCCTGGACCATACCGACTCGCCTGAGTTCGATCATTGGCGCTGGGTCGACTTCTGGTATCCGGTGGAGCATGTGGTGGTGTTCAAGCGTGGCGTCTATGCGCGCGCCCTGCGACATCTGGCGCCGTTGGCCCAGGGGGTGGCGGGGCAGGGCATCAGCGCCATGCCCAAGAGCGCTGCCGAGGCCTGGATGCCAGGCCACGCGGCCGGCCACGACAGGCCCAGGAAGCGCACGCCCATGCGCGGCGGGTACTGGCCGCGGAAAGCAAAGGGTGAACCGGGAGCCGTTTGACGGGCAGGTTGCGCAAAGAGCGGGCCGAACGGTCGCAACGCACGTCAGCCGGGTATTTCCGGCAGCAACTGGCTGTCCGTCTGGCAAGCCTCCCCTGGCTGTTGTTGAGCGTGGTGGTCCTCGGCGGCATCGCATGGATGCCGCTTGCGCTGGGCGTTTGCCTCGCCTTCGTGACCTGTGCGGGTGCGCTGTTCCTGGCGGACTACCTGCTGCGGCTGAGAGCGGCAGGTGGTGGTGTGCAGTGGCTGATCGTCTTCTTCAGTACACCGATGCTGGCACTTGGGCTGTTGTCCCTGTAGCCGCCTCGTACCGGGTGGATTCGACGGTACTCTGAACCGTATCGAGAATGGTTCAGGTCTCTGATTGACAACCATTCTCGTTTCCATTGGAATAGCGACCAGGCCGCTACTGGCCTGCTGCCCTGGTTCCCGCCCGTGTACGTCTGCATCTGCAACGGTGTTACCGACCACCAGATCCGCGAAGCCGCCAGCCATGGCGTCACGTCGGTGGCCGAGCTGACCATGCGCACCGGATGCGGCGCGACCTGCGGTTCCTGTCTGGACATGGCCGGCGAACTGCTGGCCAAGGCGCGTGCCACCCACGATCTGCCGTTGCCGGTGTTGGGCCTGGCGCAGGTCGCCTGAGTCGTTTCGCGGCGCGTTGACGCCGCGCTCTCCTGGTCTTCATTGTTGGCCGCAGTGGCCAATGCGCACGATTCGCGTTCCTTCACGCGCGCGCTCAAGGCGCTACAGTGCCCGCGATTTCAGCGTGCAGGAGCATCCCCATGAAGGGCGACACCAAGGTCATCGAATTCCTCAACAAGGTCCTCTACAACGAGCTGACCGCGATCAACCAGTACTTCCTGCACGCCAAGATGCTCAAGAACTGGGGCATCAAGGAACTGGCCGAACACGAGTACAAGGAATCGATCGAGGAAATGAAGCATGCCGACATGCTTGCCGATCGCATCCTGTTCCTTGAAGGCCTGCCGAACTTCCAGGCGCTGGGCAAGCTGCGCATCGGTGAGAACCCGACCGAGATCCTGCAGTGCGATCTGTCGCTGGAACGCGATGGCGTGGTCACCCTGCGCGAGGCCGTGGCCTATGCCGATTCGGTCGGCGACTACGTCAGCCGCCAGCTGTTCGTGAAGATCCTCGATTCCGAGGAAGAACACATCGACTGGCTGGAAACCCAGCTGGAGCTGATCGAGCGCATCGGTGAGCCGAAGTACCTGCTGAGCAAGCTCGAAGAGTGATTCAACGGGCCTGGCCGGCGAGGTAGCCGGTCAGCGCCACGCGCGCGCGGGCGAACTCCGCCACCAGCAGCGCCACTGCCACGGCAGGGCGCTGCAGGCTGCCACTGCGGGCTTCGAGTTCGATCCGCCGCGCCACCGCTGACAGCGACAGCGCGCCGACGTTGGCGCTGGAGGATTTCAGGCTGTGCGACAGCGCCTGCAGGCGTTCGATGTCGTTGCCCTGCGCCGCCTGCTGCAGCTGCTGCACCAGCTGCGGTGCGTCTTCCAGGAACACCGTTACGATCTGCGCGGCGGCATCGCCGATCACCGCCTGCAGTTCATCCAGCACACTGCGATCAAGCACCGGCTGTGGAATCGGGATCGCGCGCGTTCGTTCATCGTCCAGGCTTTCGCCGTCGGGCACGCTCGGGGTTGCGGCAGGTTGCACGGGTTCCGGCAGCGGTGCATGTCCGCGATCCACGGAAACCCGGCCCCAGCGTTGCAGCAGCGCATGCAGCGCTTCACGCGTGATCGGCTTGGAAAGATAGTCGTCCATGCCCGCCTGCAGGCAGCGTTCCCGATCACCAGCCATGGCGTTGGCGGTCATCGCGATGATCGGCAACCGCGTGCGCCCGGCTTCGGCTTCCTCCCTGCGCCAGCGCTGTGTCGCGCTGTAGCCGTCGAGCACCGGCATCTGGCAATCCATCAGCACCACGTCGATTCCACCTTCGTGCAGCAGGGCGAGGGCCTTCTCGCCGTCGGCGGCATTGCGCACCCGGCACTGGAAGACCCGCAGCAGGTGCTCGGCCACCATCCGGTTGACCGTGTTGTCTTCGACCAGCAGCACATGCAGATCCAGCGGTGGCAGCGCGGCGGCCGGCCTGGCGTCTTCGGCGTTGGCCAGCAGGGCTGCCGGGCGTGCAGTGGCTGTTGGCTGGGCCAGCAGGGCGTGCAGGTCGGCATCGTTGAATGTGCTGTGCAGCTGCTGCTGGCGCGGCCGTGCTGCAACCGGATCATCCTGCAGCCACAGCACCTGCAGTGCGTCGTCGGCAGCGCGCTCGGCCAAGGCGCGCTGCAGGGCCACCTCGCCATTGCGGCGGTGGCGCGCGTCGACCAGCAACCATGCCGGTGTGCTCTGGCCCGGGCGTGGTGCTGCGCGCAGGCGTTCCATTGCCTCATCAATGCTGGCCAGCGGCTGCACCTGCAGGCCGTGGTGCGCGGCGATGCGTTCGACGCGTGGCTGCAGCTGTGCATCGGCGGTGTACAGCAGCAGCGCTGCCGGCGAGCGGGCCAGCGCCGGCAGGTCGCCGGGAACCTTCAGCAGCGGTATTTCAAACCAGAAGGTTGCGCCCTGGCCTGGGGTGGAATGCACGCCGATATCGCCATGCATCAGGTCGGTGATGCGCTTGCAGATGGCCAGGCCCAGGCCGGTGCCACCGTAGATGCGGGTGGTGGACGCGTCGGCCTGGCTGAAGGACTGGAACAGCCGCGCCTGCAGGGCCTCATCGATGCCGATGCCGGTGTCGACCACTTCGAAACGCAGCTGGTGCTGGGCGGGGCCTTCGCCCAGCCGCTGCACGCGCAACTGCACCTGGCCGCGTGCGGTGAACTTGATGGCATTGGCCAGCAGGTTGCCCAGGACCTGGCGCAGGCGCACCGGGTCGCCGCGTACCGGCAGGCGCACGGTCGGATCCAGTTGCAGGCTCAACGTCAGGCCCTTGGCCTCGGCGGCGCGCTGCAGCAGCTGCACCACGCCATCGAGCAGTTCGCGCAGGTTGAAGCTGGTGATCTCCAGCTCCAGCGCCTGGGCTTCCAGGCGCGAGTAATCGAGGATGTCATCGACGATGCGCAGCAGCTGCTGCGAGCTGGCCGAGGCGGTGGCCAGCATCTGCCGCTGGTCTTCGCCGAGCGGGCCGCGGGCAATCAGCTCCAGCATCGGCAGGATGCCGTTGAGCGGCGTGCGGATTTCATGGCTCATGGTGGCCAGGAATTCGCCCTTGGCCAGCACGGCTGCTTCTGCAGCCTGCTTGGCCTGCAGCAGCTGATGTTCCAGCTGGCCCTGGCGCTCGGTGGTGCGCCGCAGCTGGTCGCGTTCACTGGTCAGGGTGATGCGTTCGCGCTGCAGTGCCGCCAGCGCGCGATTGCGCGAACGCAATCGCAGGCCCAGTACCAGCAGGGCGACGATGGCCAGCGCCAGTACCGCCAACAGCGCGACCGTCGGTGACACTCAGAGCACCGCGTTGTGGAAGTCGAAGTTCAGGTCGCTGCCGGCCGACTGCACCATGTTGCCCTGGATGTAATCGACACCGCCGACCCACATCGCGGCCGCTGCCTGCGGGTCCTCGATCTGCTGGCCGATGATCTGCAGGCCGGCTGCATGCGCCTGCTCGATCGATCGGCGTAGTTCTTCGCGCGTATCGGGGTTGGAGTGGCTGCTGGAAAAGCGTGCGGCCATGCGCACGAACGACAGTGGCAGCTGGGTGAGCAGGGCCAGGGCTTCGCTGCCCGGTTCGAACTGGCTCAGGCAGAAGCGCACGCCGACGCTGGCCATGCGCTGGCAGAACTGCTGCAACGGCACGGTGTGGATCAGCGCATCGGGCAGGCGCACGTCGATCACCAGCGCGCTGCCGGGCAGCCGGCGTTGCTGCAGTGACTCCAGCAGCCAGTCGGCGAAGGCATCGCGCTGCAGGGTACGCAGCGACTGCGAGACGAACAGGTTCAGCGGCTGGGTGGCGTGGCGATACAGGTCGAGCAGACCCATCGCATGCTCCAGCACCTGCTGGTCGAGGTCGGCGATGCGGCCGGCCGCCTCGGCGGCCGGAATCACCTGGCCGGCGGTCAGTACGCTGCCATCGGTCCGGCGCAGGCGCAGCAGCAACTGGTACTGCGCGCTGCTGCCGCCGGCGACGGCGACGATCGGCTGGTAAGCGAGCTCGAGCTGGCCTTCCAGCAACGCCAGGTGCTCCTGCTCGGTCGTGACCTGGCGATGCACGTGGCCGGCCACGCCGGCGCTGAGCAGGCGTGCCTGCAGGGTGGTACGTTCGACCGCTTCCAGGGCGCTGCTGGCATCGTCGAAACCCGGCGACAGCGGTGCGTAGCCGACCACGCCACGCAGGTGTACCGACTCGTCGTCGCGGATCACGAAGGCGCGCGCGGACAGCTGCTCGCGCAGGGTGCCGGCGATCGCTTCCAGGCTGTCCTCATCGGCGTTGCGCGCCAGCAGCAGGAAGCTGTTGTCGTTCAGGCGCGCCAGCAGGTGCGGATGGCCAGCCTCGGCAAGGCGTTGCCCGGCCTGCACCATCAGCCGCTCGAAGGCCGCATAGCCATAGCGCTCGCGCAGGCCCAGCGCGCTGGAGATTTCCACGAAGAACACGCCGCCGCGGTCGTGCTGCGCCAGGGTCGCGTTGAGTTGCTGCAGCACGTGGTGGCGCGTGGGCAGCCCGGTTTCCGGGTTGCTGGTGGCCGGTGCACCGTTGGCACCGGGCAGGGTCGCTGCCTGCGCGCGTGCGCGGCGGATACGGTTGGCCACCGCGGCAATCAGGTGGCGCGGCCGGATCGGCTTGCTCAGGTAATCGTCGGCACCGCAGTCGAGCACTTCGAACTGGCGCTCCGGATCCGGGTCGCCGCTGAGGAAGACGATCGGCAGCAGCTGCATGCCGGGCTGCTGGCGGATCATCGCGGTCAGCCGCATGCCATCCAGCCCGGGCAGGTGCAGATCCATCAGGATCAGGTCAGGGCGTTGCTCGCGGATGGCCTGCTGCACGCCATCGGCATCGCCGAGCACGATCGCCTGCATGCCGGCGCCATGCAGCACGCTCTGTGCGAACAGCGCCTGGGCACGATCGTCTTCGACGATCAGCACGCGGTAGGGCGAGTCGGCATCGACAGGCGGGATGTCACTGTTGCCCGCCTCGGGCAGTGCGGCGGTGGAGGGCAGGGGGGGCGGAGCCGCCAGTCGGGCGCCGTCGCCGGGGACCGACAGGGCGGGTGTCTCTGACACCGCCGGTACTGCTTCGGCAGGCGTTGCCGCGGCCAAGGGGGCGGCCCAACGTTGCCAATGATCGGCCGGAGGGGTTTCAGCGCGTCCCGGGCGGGGGCCCGCGGCGGATTCGTTTGCGGCCATCGATGCTCCTGGTGTTCGCGGCCATTATGCGACAAGCCCGCCGATCAACCGGTACGCGGTTGCCGTTGTCCGTCGTCGCTGCCGCCACGTGCCAACCAGCGCACGCTTTTCCACAGGGTGCGCCAGACCAGCCAGACCAGCAATGCGCCGGCCAGGCTGCAGGCCAGCACCACCACCAGCGCGATCCATGGATGCGCCAGCGCGAGCGCCAAGCCGCCGATCACCACGGTATCTTCGGCCGCAGAGGCGACCCAGTTGCTGGCCGGTTCCGGTGAGGTGTTGAGCAGGGCGCGGGTGCCGGCCTTCAGGCCATGGCTGGCCAGCGCAACGCCCGCGCCGGCGACCAGTGCACCGGTGCCCAGGTCGCCATCGGGCGACAGTGTCGCTGCCGCGAGGAAAGCGCCGGCGGGCACGCGCGCCAGGGTCTGCACCAGGTCCCAGGCTGAATCCACGCCGGGAATCTTGTCGGCGAAGAATTCGGCAATGGCCAGCGCCGCCGACGTGCCGAGCACCCACCACGACTCGGTGGCCTGCAGCGCCGGTGGCAGGTCGACCCAGCCGAGCAGGCCGGCGATGCCGACGCCGAATACGGTGAGGTAAACGCGGATGCCGGCCAGCCAGGCCAGCAGGATGCCGATCACGAACAGGTGGGCTTCGGTCATGGCGGGCTCCGGCGGCGGAACTGTGCGGGGTGCCACACTATCGACCATGGAGTGGCTGAATGCCACCGCCCGGTACCGGCCGGCACCGGGGAAACCTGCCGTTCCTGTCATACACTAGCCCGTCGTTTGCCCCAGGGGCCGTACTGGCGGCGCTTCGGCGCTGCCACGGAGACTACCCATGAACAACCGCCCTCCCATGCGCGTGCAGGTCCGCCTTCCCGGTGCCGCGCAACCACCCGCCGACCGCCGTCGCCTGCTGGTGATCGCCGGCATCTGGCTGCTGAGCCTGGTGCTTGCGGTGTTGGGTGGCTGCTGGCTGGGCACGCCGCGCGGTGAACAGGGCCAGCGCGTGCAGGCTGCCGAGAAGCGCGCCGATACGCTGCAGACGCAGCTGACCGAACTGCGCCAGAAGCAGGCCACGCTGGAAGCGTCGGACCGCATCAGCCGCGCCGCCAACAACGAAGTGCAGTCTTCGCTGGCCGAGCGCGATGAAGAGATCGCCGGCCTGCGCGCTGACGTCGCCTTCTACGAACGCCTGGTGGGCTCGACCAGCCAGCGCAAGGGCCTGAACACCCATTCGATTGAATTCAGCCCGGAATCGGCCGGCACCTGGCAGTACAGCGTGGTGCTGACGCAGAACCTCAACCGCGGAGCGATCAGCCAAGGGCAGATGCGTTTCACGGTGGAAGGCGTGAAGAACGGCAAGCTGGCCACCATCAGCTGGGACGAGCTGCACCAGCGCAGCAAGGTGCCGGGACAGGATTACTCGTTCCGGTACTTCCAGCAGCTCACCGGCAGCGTGATGCTGCCGGCTGACTTCACCCCGCAACGGGTGAAGGTGACATTGGGGAGTGGTGCGGGGGGCACCACGCAGGTATTCGACTGGAAACAGGCCGGCGCACCGGCCAGCAAAGGGGAGTAGGCAGATGTTCGGAAGCAGCAAATCCAGCCGTGATGGCCAACTGGTGGTGGATGCCCTGATCGGCAACCAGGTGGTGATCCGTGGCGATGTGGAATTCAGTGGTGGCCTGTACGTGGAAGGTCGCATCCACGGCAAGGTGATTGCCCAGGAGGGCGCCAGCGCGGCGACCCTGACCCTCGCCGAGCATGGCGTGATCGAAGGCGAGATCCGCGCCCAGGTGGTGGTCATCAGTGGCCGCCTGGACGGCGATGTCCATGCCACCGAGAAGGTCGAACTGACCCCGAGTGCGCGGGTCAACGGCAACGTTCACTACCAGGTGGTGGAAATGAATGCGGGTGCCCAGCTGAACGGACGGTTGATCCATGCCAGCGCCCCGATGCAGGCCCTGCCGGCGCCGGAAGAAGCGTCCGCTGACGGCAAGGGCGACACCGCCGCCCGCCGCAAGCTGGCCGAGGCGATGGCTTGAAAGCCAGCGCCGGCGCCCCCATGCTGAGCCCATGAACACGCTCGTCTCCCTCCCCGGCGCCACGCCGGCCGCCGCGCCCGACTACCAGTCGCTGGATCGGCCGCTGAACTTCACCGAGGCCGCTGCGGCCAAGGTCAAGGAGCTGATCCAGGACGAGGGCAACCCCGACCTGTCATTGCGTGTGTACATCGAGGGTGGCGGCTGTTCGGGCTTCCAGTACGGGTTCGAGTTCGACGAGAACCGTGCCGGCGATGACCTGGCGGTGCAGACCAGCGGGGTCACCCTGCTGGTCGATCCGCTCAGCCTGCAGTACCTGATGGGTGCCGAAGTGGATTACACCGAGAGCCTGACCGGTGCGCAGTTCGTGATCCGCAATCCGAACGCCAAGACCACCTGCGGCTGCGGCAGCAGTTTCAGCATGTAATTGCAGGGCGTGGCGCATGCACCCCGCGCGCTGCCTTCGCTGGATCCACGCCATGCGTGGATGACCGTTACTGCAACCACAGGCGGGTTTCTGCACAGTCTGCGGCTTGCCACTTGCCGTGATTGGCGGCAGGCTAGCTGGATGCTCAATTCTCCTTCGCCGCTTTCCGGTTTTGCCTTCGTGGGTGAACCGTTGGAGCGCGCCGATGCCATGCGCGAAGACGCCGATGCTCTGGCGCGCCTGTGGCCCGATGCGCGCATTCTTGTCCTGGACCAGGACGGTACCGCCTTCACCGGTGATGACGACCAGCCGCTGGCGTTGACCGGCGCCGATGTCGGTGGCGGGCCAGGTGTTGCGATCTTCCTCGGCCTGCGTGGCGAGCAGGCGTGGTTCTCGGTGGAAGCGGCCAGCGTGACGGTCACCGCGCCACGCCGGCTCGATCTGCGCCAGGCCGCGCTGCTGTGGACCGTGGCCGATGCGACCGCCTTCAGCTACGCCCGTGGCATGTCCTACTGGCAATCGCGTACCCGCTTCTGCGGTGTCTGCGGCAGTGCCGTGACGTTCGCCCGGGGGGGCTTCGTCGGCCGCTGCCCGCAGTGCGCGACCGAGCACTATCCGCGCGTCGACCCGGCCGTGATCGTCGCGGTGGAAAACCAGGGCCGGCTGTTGCTGGGCCGCCAGTCCAACTGGGCGCCGCGCCGCTATTCGGTGCTGGCCGGCTTTGTCGAGCCGGGCGAGACCTTCGAGCAGACCGTAGCGCGCGAAGTGCACGAAGAGAGCAAGGTGCGGGTGACCGCCTGCCAGTACCTGGGCTCGCAGCCCTGGCCGTTTCCCGGCGCATTGATGGTCGGATTCCGCGCGCAGGCACACGACGACGTGCCGACCGTGGATGGCGAGCTGGAAGACGCGCGCTGGTTCAGCGCCGAGGAAGTTGGCGCGGCCCTCGCGCGTGACGTCGAGGACGATGGAGAAGGCATCCGTCTGTCACCGCCGATTTCCATTTCGCGGGGCCTGATCGAGCATTGGTACCGCCAGCAACCGGCATCCGGCGGCGCCAGCATTGCCGCCACCTGAACACGCTGCCGGTTACAGTACGGTTCACCGCTGACGGCGACGCTGCGACAGGTAAGGTAGCGACGCCGAACGCTCGCTCGTAGGGAGACCTGCCATGTTCACCACCCTGGTCGCCGTGTTGGTGGCACTGGCCCTTGGCCATGTCGCCCCGGCCGCTGCCGCGTCGCTGCGCCGTTTCGACGGCTTCCGGCGTTGGCTGGGCTGGCTGGACGCGCGCGGTGGTCGGGCCTGGCAGGGGGCCGCCGGCGTGGCGCTGGCGATCGTACCGCCACTGTTGCTGATGGCGCTGGTCGCCTGGCTGCTGCGCGGGGTGCTGTTCGGCCTTCCGGCGCTGCTGCTGGGCGTGGCCGTGCTGGCCTGGTGCTGGGGCCCGCGCGATCTGGACCGCGACATCGAGGCGATCATCGATGCCGACGATGCGCCGACCCGGCAGGCGGCGGTACGCAACCTGCAGTCGGCCGGTGGCAGCCTGCGCGAGGATGTTCCTTCACTGGTCGAGGCGACCGTGCTCAACGCCCTGCGGCGCTGGTTCGCGGTGCTGTTCTGGTTCCTGCTGCTGGGCCCGGTGGGGGCTCTCGGTTATCGCCTGCTGGCACTGATGGCGGAAAGCCCGATGCGTGCGCGCGTGCCGGTGGAGCCGCTGGCGCTGGCACAGCGGCTGCTGGGCTGGATCGAGTGGCCGGTGGCGCAGTTGATGGCGTTCTCGATGGCCCTGGTCGGCAACTTCGACACGGCCTGGAAGGCATGGCGCCAGGCGCATGGTGAGCGCTTGGCCGGTGGCATTGGTTTCCTGGGTGCGGTGGCGCGTGCCAGCGTCAATGCCGAGCTGCGCGAGGACGCTCACGATTACACCGAAGCGGGCCTGCTGCCGGTGTGGCAGCGGTTGCCGGACCTGCGGGATGCGATGAGCCTGGTGTGGCGGATGCTGCTGCTGTGGCTGGCGGTGCTGGCCCTGCTGGTGATCGCGGGCTGGGTGACCTAGTTGTGCTTTTCTGCAGGGCTTGCTGCCCTGCACCCGCTGGAAGCAACAGCAACAGCAACAGCAACAGCAACAGCAACAGCAACTGCAACAGCAACTGCAACAGCAACAGCGGCTCTGGATTTCTGTGGGTTTGGCGGGGCGGTGTGGGGCTGCAGGACACGCCGTTAACCCATCCATGGGGGCTCGATGGCGCCATCCATGGCGCCAACGGTCCTGCAGCCCCACACCGCCCCACCCCCGACAGTTTCCGATGACGGTCAGTAGATCCACGCCATGCGTGGATGCCGAGCGGAGCGACCCGCTTCGGCTTTTGATCTTCTCTTTCTTTTCCGTGGTGGACGCGCACGGAAATTGTCCGTGGCCGGGCGGGTGGGTTGCGCAGGGGCGTAAGCGCCATGGATGGCGCGACCGAGCTTACATGGACGTACTTGCAGCGGCCCATGCGTAACCCACCCGCCCGGCCAACCCCAGCTTCTGCCTTCCACCACGAGGGGCTGCGCCGTTGGCTGGAAACCTACACCGGGGCCAGCGCGGTGAACGGTGCCCACGGCAGGTTGCGCAGCACGGCATAGCCGGGCAGCAGCCACAGCCAGAACGTGGGGCTGGCCAGTACCCGCATCAGTGGATCAAGCACGCGCGGGCGTACGCCGGCGGTGTTGAGCAGCATCAGGAACAGGAAGGGCAGGCTGATGACCAGCAACGGGTTCATCGCCATCGCGCCGGGCAGGTCGAAGTGGACCAGTGAGTACAGGCAGCGCGTGCTGCCGCAGCCGGGGCAGTAGAAGCCGGTCAGTGCGTACAGCGGACAGCCCGGCAGCGGATTGCCGGAGACATACGGATTGACGTGGCGCAGGACCACGGCGGCACCCGCAGCCAGGCCGGACGCGGCCAGCAGCGGAGCCCAGCGGGTAAGTCGGGAACGAGCAGGAAGTGCGGACATGCGGGGGCGGGATCCGGCGCATGGCCGGACCCCGTCGCGGGCATCAGTAGCTGCCGTTGCCGCCGCTCAGGGCGCCCAGGCCGCCAACGGCCATGATGATGATGAAGTACAGGACGCCAACCACAACGGCAGCGATGGCCGACCAGATGGCCCACTTCTTGGCCTTGTCGGCCGAATCACGGGCACCGGCGACGTCGCCGGCAGCCAGCTTGCCGTTGACCTGCGCGGCGTAGACGATCGACACGATGCCGGCCGGCAGGCAGCAGAACAGGGTGGACAGGATGGCCCAGACCAGATTGTTGGGGACCTGCGCAGTGGTGGTGTTCATGGTTCAAGCTCCTCGATGGGTGGTGGTGGTGAATCAAAGGTCGGATAGAGCGCCCAGCGCGGCCAAGCCGCCGAACAGCCCGAACCACAACAGCAACAGGACCGGCAGGGCTGCGGCCGAAGCCACCGCCCACCAGCCCGCCTTGCGCGACGCGCTATAGGCCCCCGGCAGGTCACCGGCCGCATTGCGACCATCGACCTGGGCGGCATACACGATCGACACCACGCCCAACGGCAGGCAGCAGAACAGCGTCGTCAGGATCGCCCAGACCAGATGGTTGGGGATGTAGACCGGACGGCTGAGCGGTGGCGGTTGATTCAAAGCAAGACTCCATTCCTTGGTGGTCGGCCGTGTGAACGGGCCGAACCTCCCCCCTGTGGGTGCGTAATCTACCGCAACCAACGACGCATGTATGCGTTTTCAGCCCCGTCAGGCCTCGCATCGCCCTTGGACGGTGGCGTATGCAGCGTACCGTCATCGCCCCCGGATGGGGGCGATTGCGTCAGGCGAGGTCGCCGCGCAGGCTGCGGACCTGCGCTTCCAGGGCGGCGGCATCGGTTGAATGGCCATCCACCGCCGGGGCGGCGACCACCTCCACTGTCGCCCGGAACCGGCGCGGCACGCGCATGCGGCCCAGACGGGTATCGCGGCGGCTCCACATGCTCGACCACATGCCACGCAGGGCCATCGGCACCACCGGTACCGGACGGCGTTCGAGGATCTTCTCCACGCCGGATTTGAACGCTGCCATCGTGCCGTCACGGGTCAGTGCGCCTTCCGGGAAGATGCATACCAGCTCGCCCTCGGCGAGTGCGGCATCGACCTCATCGAACGCGCGCTGCATCAGGGCGGGGTCTTCGCGCGCACCAGCGATCGGAATCGCCTTGGCGGTGCGGAAGATCCAGCGCATGACCGGGATGTTGAAGATCTTGTAGTACATGACGAAGCGCACCGGGCGCGGGATCGTCGCCGACAGGATCAGCGCGTCCATGTAGCTGACGTGGTTGCAGACCAGCAGCGCGGCGCCCTCATCGGGCACGTTCGCTTCGATGCCGTGCGGGCGCAGCCGGTACAGCGTGCGCACCATCACCCAGCTGAGGAAGCGCATCAGGAATTCGGGGACGATGGTGAAGATGTAGATCGCCACCACGGCATTGGCGATGGCCAGTGCCAGGAACAGCTGCGGGATGGTCCAGCCGAGCAGGCGCTGGGTGAGCAGGCCGAGTACGGCCGCAGCGACGATGAAGCCGGAGTTCTGGATGTTCAGCGCGGCGAATACGCGCGACATCTCCGATTTCGGCGTGCGGCTCTGGATCAACGCAAACAGCGGCACCACGAAGAAGCCGGTGAACAGGCCGATGCCGAGCAGGTCGATGATGATGCGGATGCTGCCGGCCTGGTGCACGAACTGGGTGACCGACAGGCCCTGCGCGGTGGCCTCACCGGCGCGTGCGAAGTACAGGTCCAGCAGGAAGGCGGTCATGCCGAACGCACCCAGCGGCACCAGGCCGATCTCCACCGTGCGCGCCGACAGCTTTTCGCACAGCAGCGAACCGACACCGGTGCCGACCGAGAACAGCGCCAGGGCGAAGATGTACAGGGTGGGCTCGCCACCGAGGTTGGTGACCGCATAGGACGGCAGCTGCGCGGTAAGGATGGTGCCGACGAACCAGAACCAGGACACGCCGAGGATGGCGTTGCGTACCGCCTTCTGTTTCCTGGCCATGCGCAGCACGGCCAGCGATTCGGGGATCGGGTTCCAGTTGATCTTCAGGTCCGGGGCGCCGGCATCCACCTTGGGAATCATGCGCGCGGCCAGGTTGCCGCAGATCGCCAGCGCGATGACAGCGGTGGCGGCCACGATCGGGCCATGGGTGCCTGCCAGGGTGAACACCAGGCCGCCGACGATCATGCCGGTCAGGATCGACATCGACGTGCCCATCTCGACCAGGCCATTGCCACCGGTCAGTTCTTCCGGACGCAGCACCGAGGGCAGCACCGAGTACTTCACCGGGCCGAACAAGGTGGACTGCAGGCCCGTGCAGAACAGGGCCACCAGCAGCACCGGCAGGCTCTCGGTGAGAAAGCCCACCGCAGCCAGCGTCATGATCACGATCTCCATGGTGGTGGTGATCACGATCAGCCGCGACTTCTCCAGCTTTTCCGCGATCTGCCCGGCCAGGGCGGAGAACAGGAAGTAGGGCAGGATGAACAGCGCCGGCGCCAGGTTGGTGTAGAGCGTGCGCTCGCTCTCGGCCACGCCCAGGTAGAACAGCAGGCCGATGATCGCCTGCCGGTACACGTTGTCGTTGAAGGCACCCAACCCCTGCACGATGAAGAATGGCAGGAAACGGCGCTGGCGCAGCAGGGCGAACTGGTTGTGACCGGACATGGAACCTCCTTGGACCGGCGCAGCCTAGCATCCCTGCCTGTCAGGCAGGGATGCGGTAGGTGCGGACCGTTGGTCCACACACCCCACCAACGCTCACACGATATCGTCGACCACGCCGCCATCGACCCGCAGCGCTGCGCCGGAGGTGGCCGATGCCTGCGGCGAGGCGAGGTAGACCACCATGTTGGCCACTTCCTCGACCGTGGCCGCGCGCTGGATCACCGATGCAGGGCGATGGGCCATCACGAACTCACGGCCGATCTGTTCCAGCGGCTTGCCGGTGCGTGCACGCTCTTCTTCGAACATCGTTGCGAAGCCATCGGACAACGTCGGGCCGGGCAGCACCGCATTGACGGTGACGCCGCTGCCGGCCACGCGCTTGGCCAGGCCGCGCGACAACGACAGCTGCGCGGTCTTGCTGACGCCGTAATGGATCATGTCGGCAGGAATATTGCGTGCCGATTCGGAGGAGATGAACAGCACGCGGCCCCAACCGGCGTCGACCATCGCCGGCAGCAGGGCGCGCGACAGGCGCACGCCGGACATGACATTGGTCTGCCAGTATTGCTCCCAGGTGGCATCGTCGGTCTCGAAGAAGTCCTGCGGGCCGAAGATGCCGGCATTGTTGACCAGGATGTCGACGTTGCCCGGCAGGCCGGCCAGCAGCGCGTCGACCCCGCGGGCGTCGGACAGATCGGCGGCCACGCCCAGCACGTTGGCGCCGGGAATTGCAGCCAGCAATCGCTGACGTGCGCGTTCCACGCTGTCGGTACTGCGGCCGTTGAGGATGACCTGCGCACCCGCGGCGGCAAGCCCCTGCGCGATGGCCAGACCGATGCCGGCGGTGGAGGCGGTGACCAGTGCGGTGCGGTCGTTGAGTTCGATCTTCATGGGGGAGATCCTGCGTGGGCGACACCGCAGTATCGGCGTCGGGGCGTGATCGGAATGCCCCCGTGCACGCAACACGATGTTGCACGGTCGACAGGGTCACGCGTGGATGCCGCTCCAGCAGATCAAGCCACGCGTGGATGCCACTCCAGTAGATCCACGCCATGCGTGGATGCCTTCCGCTCAGGCCAGGCCGCGCACCGCGCCATTGGCCGCTGCCCTCACCTTCGGCAACATCCGCAGCACCAGCGCCATCTGCGTGCGGATCAACTGCAGTTTCGGCGGCATCGTCTCATCGAGCTGCTCCAGTTCGGCGGCCACCGCACGATCGGCGTCGTTGTCCTCCTCCGACACCGGCTGCTGTGCCGTCAATGCCGATGCCAGCTGCTGCAGCGCTTTACGCACCCGCTCGCCGGCGGCCAGTGCGAGTGGATCGCCCGCGTAGCTGTCGACCTGGTCGCGGTGCGCACCCAGCGCCGACAGATGCCCGAGCAGGGTGTTGGACAACGCCAGGAAGTGGAAACCCGAATCGAGGTTGCGGCGCACGTGGCCCGGTTCGCGCAGCATGTTCGACAATGCGGTGGACAGTGCGGCATCGGCGTTGTGCATGTCGCGGCGGGCGATGCGGTAGGCCAGGTCGTCGCGCATGCCGCTGCGGTACTGGCCCAGCACTGATTCCAGATAACGGGCGGCAGTATCCAGCACCCGCGCCAGCACGCGGTGCAGCTGTCGACCCTGCCAGTCCGGCAGGATCAGGAACGCGGCCGCTGCGGCGATCGCGCACCCCAGGACCGTATCGACCATGCGCGGCACGATCAGCACGAAGCCGTCGCCGATCAGGTTGAAGCAGGTCAGCGCCATCACCGTGATGGCGGCCGAGGCGACCAGATAGCGGTCGGTACGGGTGAAGAAGAACAGCAGTGCCGACAGCAGTGCGATCAGCAGCTGGATCCCCAGCGTTGGGAACAGCTGCAGCAGCGCCCAGGTCAGCACCAGGCCGGCAAGCGTACCGACGATGCGCTGGGCCAGGCGCTGGCGGGTGGCACCGAAGCTGGGCCGGCACACGAACACGATGGTCAGCAGGACCCACGAGCCGTTCTGTGCATTGAACAGATGGATGGCAACGAAACCGGCGATCAATGCCAGCGCCATGCGCAGGCCATGGCGGAACAATACCGAGCCGGGGGTGAGCTGCTGGCGCACGCGCACGCCCATTTCGCGCAGCGTGTGCGGGTTGCTGTCGCGCAGGCGGGTGTCGACGTTGTCCAGGCTGGCTTCGGATCGTTCGGCATCGAGCAAGCGGCGCTCGATGCTGCGCAGGTTGTGCACCAGCAGGTCCAGCGAGCCGAGCAGGCGCTGCCACTGCGGGCGTTGCTGGTCGCGCAGGTAGGCCAGGGCATCGGCCAGATCGCGCCCGGCCTGCTGGTTGCTCTCGCCGTAGACGAACGGACGACGCAGCCGGATCGCTTCGCCCAGCCGTGCGCAGGCCTGGCCCTGCAGGTCGAGCAGGCGCTGGCAGCGGTACAGCACGTCGCTGTGGAAGAACGCGTCGACCAGCGCGCCGTACGGGTAATGCGAGGAGCTGGCGCGCTCATGGAAATCCTGTGCCATGTAGTACAGGCGCAGGTACAGGCCGGAGTTGACGCCGGGCCGTCCGGAGCGGCCAAAGCGCGCCAGGATCGCGGTCTTCGCCTCGTTCAGCGCGCCGACCACGCGGCGGTTCTGTTCGGCCAGGTCGAGCTGGCGGCGCTGCAGGTCCGCCTCGCGTACGGGTTCGAACAGCGCGGCCTTGAGCTGCAGGTAACGGCCCAGTTCCACGTACAGGCGGGCCACGCGCTCGCGCACCGGCCGGTTGGCGAACAGCGTGGTCCACAGGATCGACAGCAGCCCGTACCAGACCGCACCCGCAAGCAGGTGGCTGACCGCATCCAGCGCACTGTGCAGGTCATGGGCGCCATGCTGCTCCAGGCCGATCATGGTGTAGATGGCCAGCGTGACGGTCGCCTGGGCGATGGACGCGTAGCGCTCGCCCAGTGCACCGAGCAGTGTCAGGCCGAACGTGGACAGCGCCAGTGCCGCGATGAATATCCACGGCCAGGGGAACAGCCAGATCACCGAGGCCGCTGCCAGGCAGAAGCACAACAGCGACAGCAGCACGGCCTTGGTCCGGCCCCACCAGTTGTCATCGGTCTCGGCAATCGCACTGGCGATGATGCCGAGGAACACGCCGGGCAGCGCGGTCAGCGCATCCAAGTGCCAGCACACGGCCATGGCCGCGGTCAGGGCAATGAACACCCGCAGGCCATAGCTGGCCTTCTCGTGGGCCCACAGGCGGCTGAGGCGGGATTCGCGTGCGGACATGCAGGCTCGGCGAAAGGATCGGCCACCATTATTACGGGCCACGCGTGAAATCCGGTAGCGCCGCGCCATGCGCGGCGAGCGCGCGGCGCGGCGTGGCATGCAGCCGCCGGGCATGGCCCGGCGCTACCGAGGCCCGTTACATGTCGAACCGCACGCTGAGCGCGAAGGTGCGCGGCAGGCCGACGCCGGCATTGGACCAGTACCTGCGGTTGGCCAGGTTCTCCACGCTGGCCCGCAGGGTCACCGGATGGCCGGAGGCCAGCAGGCGGTAACCGATGCCGGCGTTGACGAGGGTGTAGTCGGGCAGCTTCAGGGTGTTGTCGGCGTCGTACCAGACATCGCCGTAGTAGCGCACGGCGGCATAGGTCTCCAGCCCTTCCACCCACGGCAGCTGGTAAGTGGCGTGCAGCACGCCGCTCCAGCGCGCAGCACCGACGGTACGGTTGCCTTCCTGCGCCGCGCTGCCCGGTGACAGCTTGTCGTAGGTCGGGTCCAGCCAGGTCACGCCACCGCCCACGGTCAGCGCATCGGTCAGGTGCAGGTCGGCGCTGGCTTCGACGCCTTCGTACAGGGTGATGCCATCCTGCACCAGGCGCTTGCCTGCATCGGTCAGCTGATCGATGTTGGCGCCACGTTCCAGGCGGAACGCAGCGACATTCGCGTTCCAGCGATTCGCTTCCACCTTGGCGCCGATCTCGTACTGCTTGCTGATGGTGGGGTCGAGCACATCGCCGGCATTGATGTAGCTGCTGCCTACGCGGCTGCCTGCTTCCAGCGACTCGATGTAGCTGGCATACAGGGTGACGGCCTCGCTGGGCTTGAACATGACCGCATAGGTCGGGGTGACCGGATAGGTGTGGTAGGCGCCCTTGGTCTCGAAGTCGTTGTAGCGCCAACCGGCCAGCACCGACCAGCCATGGCCGAGATCGACGGTATCGCTGACGAACACCGCCTGCTGCACGGTCTCGTCACCGCGGGTCATCACCCGGGAACCCACCGCGTCGTGACGGATGCCATGGCGCTGGTAGAGGTTGGCGCGGCCGATCAGGCTGAACTCGTAGGGACGGTCCCAGCCCAGCCCGGTCTGGTGGCTGACACCGGCCACCAGCTGGTGCTGCAGTGGGCCGGTGCCGAAGCGGCCCTGCACCAGTGCCTGTGCCAGCTTCCACTCGCTCTTGCCGCCGAGCTCATAGACGTTGACGGCGTAGTCGCCGTTGGTATCGTCGATGTAGGCGAAGATCTTGTTGACGTCGTTCCACGAGGTGGTGACGCCATAGCTCAGGCTGGCCTTCCAGTCGCTGTTGATCTGCCAGTTCAGCGCGGTGGACAGCAGGCTGGAGCGGGTGTCGTAGTAGGTGCCGGGCACGCTGTTGTCGACATCGCCGGCGATCGGCCGCGGCAGTGAGGTCAGGCCACGGAAGTAGTACTGCGGTGATTCCTCGCGCAGGTCGCGCGACTGGAACACGCCGTCGAAGGTCCAGGTGAGCGCATCGCTCAGGCGCGCGTCCAGCGACAGTGCACCGACCTTGCGATCGACATGGCCACCGTTGAAGGTTTCGCCCTTTTCCTGGTATGCGTTGAAGCGGTAGCCGAACATCTGCTCGTTGCCGAAGCGGCCGCCGACGTCGATGCCTCCGCTGACGATGCCCTGCTCGCGCCAGCCGAGCTGGGCGGAGAAGGTCGGTACGTCGGTCGGTTTCTTGGTGATGTAGTTGACGATGCCGCCCGGCGCGCCGAAGCCGTACAGGAAACCTCCCGGACCCTTCAGCAGGTCGACCTGTTCCATCACTTCCAGCGGCCATTCGGTGCCCCAGGACGAGACCTGCAGGCCGTTGACCCGGTAGCTGTCGAAATTCAGGTCGATGCCACGGTTGCGGATCGGCGAGCTCCAGCCACTGGCATAGGCGCTGACCTGGGTGGTGACCGAGGGGTCGAGCAGGAAGGCTTCGCCCAGCGACACGACCTGGCGCTGTTCGATCTGCTCACGGCCGACGGCGGTGATCGCGAACGGGGTATCACGCAGGGCGCGATCGCCGAGGGCGCCAGCCTCGGTATGGGTACGCTCGGCGATGACCTTGACCGCGTCCAGATCGGTGGCGCTGCGGGATCCGGCCGGGGCTTCGGCGTGTGCAGTGCAGGCGGCGGACAGCGCGACGGCCAGTACGGCCAGGCGGGGGGAGCGAATCGGCAACATCGATGGAGATCCTCGGCGGGCGGCCACGGGCCATCCGCCCATGCAGGGGGGAAAGGTCGGTGGCTGGGATCACGCAGGCGTGCCGGGGACGGCAGCGGGGCGCCACAAGGGGGCGCAGGACCATGGCTGGATGAGAATTGTTCTCTTTTCGTTACAGCGCGTCAAATGCCATCGGCGTGCGGACCAACGGTCCGCACCCACCAGAGGCCGGTAGCGCCGGGCCATGCCCGGCGAGCGCGCAGCGCGGATTGCTGAAAGGCCGCCGGGCATGGCCCGGCGCTACCGAAGTCAGGCCCGCTGTGCGCGCCTGAGCAGCTTCGCTTCACGCCTGCGCGCGCGCCGCGCCTTCCAGCGCTCGGCCAGGCACGAGAAGATCACGTACAGCGCCGGCGTGCTGAGCAGGGTCAGGCTCTGCGAGAACAGCAGGCCGCCGATCATCGCGATGCCCAGCGGGCGACGCAGCTCTGAACCTTCGCCCAGGCCGATCGCCAGCGGCACCGCCGCCAGGATCGCCACCATCGTGGTCATCATGATCGGGCGGAAACGCACGATGCTGGCTTCACGGGCAGCATCGCGCGGAGTCAGCCCATGTTCGCGCTGCGCCACCAGGGCGAAGTCGATCATCATGATCGCGTTCTTCTTGACGATGCCGATCAGCAGCACCAGCGCGATCATCGAGATCACCGACAGTTCGGTGTTGGTGCCGAACAGCGCCAGCAACGCACCGACGCCGGCGGCCGGCAGGGTGGACAGGATCGTCACCGGGTGGATCAGGCTTTCGTACAGGATGCCCAGCACCAGGTAGACGGTGAGGATGGCTGCCAGCACCAGGATCAGCATGTCGCTGGGGTCGGAATTGAAGCCGAAGCCGGCGTCGTCGGCCAAGCGGATGTCGCCGGGCATGCGCATGCCGGCCACGGTGCTGTCGATGATGGCCTTGGCCTCGCCCATGCTGACGCCGGGGGCGAGGTTGTAGCTCAGGTCCATCGTCGTGTACTGGTTTTCATGGGTGATCTGCGAGGGCGCCAGGCCCGGCGCCTGGCGGGCCACCGCCGTGATCGGCACCATCTCGCCGTTGCGTGCACGCACATGCACTTCGTCCAGCGCCGAAGGCGTAGCGGTCTGCGACGGCAGCGCATTGACCACCACGCTGTACTGGTTGATGTCCGAGTAGATGGTGGAGATCTGGCGCTGGCCGAAGGCGCCGTACAACGCACCGTCGATGGCGCCGACCGAGATGCCCAGGCGCGCGGCCTTGGCCCGGTCGATCTCGATGTTCTGGCGCAGGCCAGCGTTGTCGACGTCGGTGCCGACATCACGCAGCTTCGGGTTCTTCTTCAATGCCGCCTGCAGTTTGGGCAGCCATTCCTGCAGTGCGGCCAGGTCGTTGCCCTGCAGCGAGACGCGGTACTGCGCGCCCTGGCTGTTGCCACCGCCATCGTTGCTGGGCAGGTCCTGGATCGCGCGCAGGCGCAGCTGCAGGTCCGGGTAGCGGTCGGCCTTCGCACTCAGCCGAGCCAGTGCGTGTGCGGTGGTTTCGCGGCGGCCTTCCTTGCGCGACTTCAGTTCCACGTTGAACTGCGCGCTGGAACCCTGGCGTCCGCTGCCCAGGCGTACGCCCACGGTCTTCACTGCCGGGTCGGCCATCAGCATGTCGGTGATGCGGCGCTGGCGGCTGACCATGTCCTCGAAGGACACCGTTGCGCTGGAATTGGCGCGGCCCCAGATCAGGCCGGTGTCCTGCGGCGGGAACGCGCCCTTCTTCACCGCACCGAACAGGAAGATGGTGACGCCGATCAGGATCAACGGCGTCAACGACAGCAGCAGCGCATGGCGCAGCGAAAAATCAAGGAACACGGTGTAGATGCGCAGCATCCGCTCGTGACCGGCATCGAGCCAGCGGCCGAAGCGCGACGGTGCCGCCGTGTGGTCGTGCGCGCTGAGGAAGCGGCTGCACAGCGCCGGGGTCAGCGTCAGCGAAACGATCATCGACACCACGATCGCCGCCACCAGGGTCACGGTGAATTCGCGGAAGAACGCGCCCATCATGCCGCTGGCGAACAGCAGCGGGATGAACACCGCCACCAGCGAAGCGGTGATCGAGACGATGGTGAAGCCGATTTCGCGCGCACCGGCGAAGGCCGCCTGCATCCGCGGCATGCCCTCGTCGAGGTGGCGCATGATGTTCTCGATCACCACGATCGCATCGTCGACCACGAAGCCGATCGCGATCACCAGCGCCAGCAGGCTCAGGTTGTTCAGGGTGAAGCCCATCACGTACATCACCAGCGCGGCACCGGCCAGCGACAGCGGCACGGTGACCGCCGCGATCAGCGTCGGCGCCAACCGGCGCAGGAACAGCGCCATGGTCAGCACCACCATCGCCAGGCTGATCAGCAGGGTGATCTGCACTTCATGCAGCGACGACCGGATGGTCGGGGTGCGGTCGAAGTAGGGCGTCATCGTGGTGCCCGGCTGCAGGTAGTCGCGCAACGCGGGAATCTGCGCTTTCACCCGGTCCACGGTCTCGACGATGTTGGCGCCGGCGCGGGTGAACACATACATCACCACGGCCGGTTTGTGGTCGAACCACGCGGCCTGGTAGGCATCCTGTTGGCCGTCGTAGACGTTGGCGATGTCCTTCAGGCGGATCACCCGGCCATCGCCCTGGGTCTTGACCACCAGATCGGCGAAGTCGGCGGCGCGTGCAACCGAATCGTTGGCGATGATCGCCGTGGTGGTGTTGCCATCGCTGAGGAAGCCGGTGGGCGAGGTCACGTTGGCCGCGCGCACGGCATTGCGCAGGTCGTCGGCGGTCAGTCCCAGCGCGTTCATCAGGCGCAGGTTGACGTCCACACGCACCGCCGGCGTCGAGGCACCGGCGATATCCACCGAGGCGACACCGCCGATCTGGCGGATGCGCTGGGCCAGCAGCGAATCGGCGACGTTGTACAGCTCATCGGCGGACTGCGTCTGCGAGGTCAGCGCGATGGCGATCACCGGATCGTCGTTCGGGTTCGCCTTCTGGTACATCGGCGAGCCCATGCCCGAGGGCAGGTCGGCCTGCGCCGAATTGATCGCGGTCTGTACGTCCAGCGCGGCCGAATCGATGTCGCGGTCGCTCTGGAAGATCATGAACACCAGCGAGCTGCCTTCCGAACTCGACGAGCGCATGCGGTCGATGCCCGGCAGCTGGCCGAGGTGGCGCTCCAGCGGCGCGGTCACCGTGGAGGCCATGGTCGCCGCATCCGCACCGGACTGGCTGGCGTGCACGAAGATCACCGGGATCTCGATGTTCGGCAACGCCGACACGCCGAGCCGCAGGTAACAGATCACGCCGACCATGAACAAGCCGATGGCCAGCAGGGCGGTGCCGATCGGGCGACGGATGAAGGGGCCGGACAGGTTCATCGTGCAGCCCCCCGAAGGTGCGGGGCCAGGGTCATGCCTGCGGCTCCTGCACCGTGCCATCGCGCAGCGCACGCTGTTCACGGCGACGGGCGAGCCATTCCGAGAAGCGTTCCATGTACAGGTAGATCACCGGCGTGGTGTACAGGGTTACCAGCTGCGACAGCAGCAGGCCGCCGACGATGGCGATGCCCAGCGGCCGACGCAGTTCCGAGCCGATGCCGGTGCCCAGCGCCAGCGGCAACGCGCCAAGCATGGCTGCAGCGGTGGTCATCATGATCGGGCGGAAGCGCAGCAGGCAGGCGCGGCGGATGGCTTCGCGCGCGTTGGCGCCGGTGCGCCGCGCCTCGATGGCGAAGTCGACCATCATGATGCCGTTCTTCTTGACGATGCCGATCAGCAGCACGATGCCGACGATGCCGTCCACCGACAGGCTCAGGCCACAGACCATCAATGCCAGCAGCGCACCGACGCCGGCCGGCGGCAGGGTCGAGATGATCGTGATCGGGTGGATGTAGCTCTCGTACAGCACGCCCAGCACGATGTAGATCACCACCAGCGAGGCCAGCAGCAGCCACACCACGTCGGTCTGGCTGCCGGTGAATTCGGCGGCCTTGCCGATGAACTGCGCATGCACGTGCGCCGGCATGTCCAGGCTGGCCTTGGTCTCTTCGATGGCCTTGACCGCATCGGACAGCGAATAGCCCGCCGCGACGTTGAAGGAAACCGTCACCGCAGGAAGCTGCTGCTGGTGGCTGACCAGCAGCGGCGCGCTGGAGACCTTCGCCTCGGCCAGCGCCGACAACGGGATGATGCCGCCCGCACCGACGGTGATGCCGGTGTTCTGTGCACCGATACCGGTGGCGGTCGACGAGTTGGACGAGGTGACCTGGCCGAAGCTGGTCGCGTTGGTGCCGGTGAGGGCGCCGGCGCCGTTGGAGGCGACCGCCAGCTGTTCCATCAGCGCGGTGCTGGTGCGGAACTGCGGCGCCACTTCCAGCACCACCCGGTACTGGTTGAGCTCGGTGAAGATGGTCGAGATCTGGCGCTGGCCGAACGCATCGTAGAGGGTGTCGTCGATGGTCTGCATCGGCACGCCCAGCACGCTGGCCTTGTCGCGGTCGATGTTCAGTTCCAGTGCGCGGCCCTGGTTGGACAGGTTGTTGTCGACGTCGGCCAGTTCCGGGCGCTGGCGCAGCGCCTGGGTCAGGCGGTTGGCCTGCAGCGCGACTTCCGCGCTGTCCACGTCCGACAGCGAGTACTGGTACTCGGTGGCGGCCACGCGGGTGTCCAGGGTCACGTCCTGTACCGGCTTCAGGTACAGCGCCACGCCGGGAATGCCGGCGACGGATTTCTGCAGGCGCGGCAGGATGTCTTCCAGCCCATCACGTTCGCCGCGCTCTTTCAGGACGATCGACAGCTGGCCCTGGTTGAGCGTGGGGTTCATGCTGCCAGCACCGATGAAGGCCGATACGCCGGTCACGTCCGGATCCCTGCGCAGCGCTTCGGCCACCTGCTGGGTGCGTTGCTCCATCTGCGGGAAGGCGATGTTCTGGTCGGCCTGGACCACGGCGGTGATCAGGCCGGTGTCCTGCTCGGGCAGCAGGCCCTTGGGAATCAGCACGTACAGCAGCACGGTCAGTACCAGCGCGGCCGCGGCCACGGCCAGGGTGAGCGGCTGGTGTTCCAGCACCCAGTCCAGGCTGCGCTCATACAGGCCGACGGTGCGCGTCCACAGGTTCTGCTTGCCGGCCGCGGCCGCACGTTCGTGCGCGTCTTCGCCCTCGGGCAGCGCATCGGGCTTGAGCAGGTAGGCGCACATCATCGGGGTGAGCGTCAGCGAGATCAGCATCGACAGCACCACGGCGATGCTCAGCACCCAGGCGAACTCGTGGAACAGGCGGCCGGTGACGCCGGGCATCAGCAGCAGCGGCAGGAACACCGCCACCAGTGAAACCGTCAGCGACAGCACGGTGAAGCCGATCTGGCGCGCACCGATCTCGGCCGCCTCCTTGCCGCTCTTGCCTTGTTCGATGTAGCGCACGATGTTCTCGATCATCACGATCGCATCGTCGACCACGAAGCCGGTGGCCACCACCAGCGCCATCAGCGAGAGGTTGTCCAGCGACATGCCGGTGAAGGCCATCACCGCGAAGGTGCCGGCCAGCGACAACGGCACTGCCACCGAGGGAATGATGGTGGCCCAGAACCGGCGCAGGAACACGAAGATCACTGCCACCACCAGGCCGATCGTCAGGATCAGGGTGAACTGCACTTCATGCACCGAGGCGCGGATGGTTTCGGTACGGTCGGAGAACACCTCCAGGTGCACGTCGGCCGGCAGTACGCCCTGCAGCTGCGGCAGCAGCGCGCGGATGCGCTCGACGGTCTGCACGATGTTGGCGCCCGGCTGCCGGCGCACTTCCAGCAGCACGGCCGGCTTGCCGTCGGCCCATGCCGCCAGCTGGTCGTTCTCCACGCCATCAATCACTTCGGCCACGTCGGACAGACGCACCGGGCGGCCGTTCTTGTAGCTGATGATGGTGTCGCGGTACTCGGCGGCGCTGGCCAGCTGGTCGTTTGTGCCGATGCTGTAGGACTGGGTCTTGCCGTTCAGCGAGCCCTTCGGCGCATTGACGTTGGCCTGGGTGAGCGCGCTGCGCAGCTCTTCCAGGGTCAAGCCCATGTTGGACAGCTGCGCCGGATTGACCTGGATGCGCACGGCCGGACGCACGTTGCCGGCGATCGACACCAGGCCCACGCCCTGCACCTGCGACAGGCGCTGGGCGAGGATCGAGTCAGCGTAGTTGTTGACGTCGCGCAGCGGCCGCGTATCGGAGGTCAGCTTGAGGGTGACGATGGCCGCGTCGGCCGGGTTCACCCGGTTGTAGACCGGCTGGTACGGCAGCGACGAGGGCAGGGTGGCCTGGCGGATCGCCGCCTGCACGTCCTGTGCGGCGATGTCGATGTCGCGGTCCATCGAGAACTGCAGGATGATCGTCGACAACCCCGCCGAGGAATCGGAGGTCATCAGTTCCAGCCCGGAGATCTGCCCGAACTGGCGCTCCAGCGGCGTGGTCACCAGCGAGGCCATGGTGGTGGCGTTGGCACCGGGGTACTGCGTGGTCACCACCAGGCTGGGCGCATCGATTTCCGGCAGCGCCGACACCGGCAGCTTGCGGTAACCGAGGATGCCCAGCAGCAACAAGCCCGCCATCAACAGCGAGGTGGCAATCGGGCGGCGGATGAAGATCGTCGAAAAGCCCACGGACTGATCCTTGCTGGCACTTCAATGGCAGCGCCGGCGGGATCGCCGGCGCGGGGAAGAGCAGGGGCCTGCGCTCAGCGCGGGCCACCACCGCGGCGGCCGCCGCCACTCTTCTGTTCGGCGGCCTTCAGTTCGGCCTCGGTCGGTGCGGCCGGGGTTTCGCCCGGCTTCAGCGCGGTCACCTTGCTGCCCGGCTTCAGGCGGAACTGGCCTTCGCTGACCACGCGCTCGCCGCCCTTCAGGCCTTCGGCGATCTGCACCTGGCTGTCGCCCACTTCCACGCCACTGCGCACGGTCTGCATCTTCACCGTGTTGTCGCCCTGCACGACGTAGACGTACTCGCCGTCCGGGCCACGCAGCACTGCCTGGGTCGGGATCACCACGCCGCCGCCGATGGTGCGCAGCTGCATGCGCACATTGACGAACTGGCCCGGCCACAGGCCGTTGTCGGTGTTGTCGAACACCGCGCGTGCCTTGAAGGTGCCGCTGTCGGCGCTGATCAGGTTGTCGACCACGTCCAGCTTGCCGTCGCCGCTGAGCACGTGCGAATCGGCGCGGTCCAGCGCTGCGACCGGCACGCTGCCGGCGGCCTGCGCCTGGCGCACGTCGCCGAGCTGGCGTTCGGGCAGGTTGAACAGCACGTGGATCGGATGGATCTGGGTCAGGGTGACCAGTGCGGTACCGGCGTTGACCACGTTGCCGGCGTCGACTGCGCGGATGCCGGCGATACCGGTGATCGGCGCGGTGACCCGGGTGTACTGCAGCTGCACCTGCGCCGAACGCATGCTGGCTTCATTGGCCGCCACTGCGCTTTCGTACTGTGCCACCTGGTTTCGTTGTGTATCCAGATCGGTCTTGGCCACGAACTGGCGGTACTCCGGCGCGTTCGAGCGCTGGTAGTTCGAGCGTGCGGTGGCCAGCAGGGCTTCGTTCTGGCGCTTGGATGCAACGGCCTGGTCATAGCTGGCCTGGGCGGTGCGCGGGTCGATCACCGCCAGCACGTCGCCCTTCTTCACTTCCTGGCCTTCGCGGAAATTGAGGCTCATCAGCTGGCCGCCCACCTGCGGGCTGACCGTCACGGTGTTCATCGCGGTCACCGTGCCCAGTGCGCTGGCATACACCGGCACGTCCTGGCGCGCAGCATCGACCACGGTCACCGGCACCGGGCCGGCATCGGGATCTTCCCCCCCCTGGCCGGCGCCTGCCTGCTGCCCGGCAGCCTTGTCCTTGCCGCCACCGAGTACGCGCAGGCCGACCACGGCAAGCACCAGCACCGCCACGACCAGCAGCACGATCTTCCAAACACGTGACATTCAAGACTCCAAGAGGGCTGGACGGGGTGGCACCCCGGGTGGCAATGCACAAAGCATACCTGTGGCCCACCGGGTTTCCTGCATGACGGATGGGACGGGCGCTCAGACAGATGGACGACGCTGGAGGTTCCCGTAACGGCAAGGTTGCCCTACATTCAGGTGCAGACCCCTTCCGTGGAGATCGAGATGCGCCGTTCGTTGCTGCTGTCCGCCCTGCTGCTGGCCCTGCCGGCCCTTGCCCACGCCGAGGACGCGCAGCGCCCGGAAGTGACCGCTGCCGCACAGCGCCTGCAGGCCAAGGTGGTGGAATGGCGGCGCGATTTCCATCAGCACCCGGAACTGTCCAATCGCGAGGAACGCACCTCCGCCGAGGTCGCCAAGCGCCTGCGCGCGATGGGCCTGAAGCCGAAGACCGGCATTGCCCACCACGGCGTGGTGGCGATCATCGAAGGCGGCAAGCCGGGCCCGAAGATCGCCCTGCGCGCGGACATGGACGCACTGCCGGTGACCGAGCAGACCGGCCTGCCGTTCGCTTCCAAGGCCACCGCGCAGTACCGCGGGCAGACCGTAGGCGTGATGCATGCCTGTGGCCATGACGCGCACACTGCCACCCTGCTGGGCGTGGCCGAAGCGCTGGTGGCGATGAAGAAGGACCTGCCGGGCCAGGTGATGCTGATCTTCCAGCCGTCCGAAGAAGGTGCGCCGCCGCCGGAAGAGGGCGGTGCGGCGCTGATGCTGAAGGAAGGCCTGTTTGCCGACTTCAAGCCCGAGGCGGTGTTCGGCCTGCATGTGTTCTCCAGCGTGCAGGCAGGGCAGATCGCGGTGCGCGGTGGCCCGCTGATGGCCGCGTCCGATCGTTTCGGCATCAAGGTGATCGGCCGCCAGACCCATGGCTCGGCACCGTGGAACGGCGTGGATCCGATCGTGGCCACTGCTGATCTGATCGGCACCGCACAGACCATCGTCAGCCGCCGCGCCAACCTGTCCAAGCAGCCGGCGGTGCTGACCTTCGGCGCGATCAACGGCGGCATCCGCTACAACATCATTCCCGATGAAGTGGAGATGGTCGGCACCATCCGCACCTTCGACGAAGGCATGCGCCAGCAGATCTTCGCCGACCTGCGCAACGTGGCCGATCACACCGCTGCCGCGCATGGGGCCAAGGCGGTGACCGACATCTACGAATCGGAAGGCAACCCGGCCACGGTGAACGACCCGGCGCTGACCGCGAAGATGCTGCCGAGCCTGCAGGCGGTGGTGGGCAAGGACAACGTGTACGAGCCGCCGCTGCAGATGGGCGCGGAGGATTTCTCGCTGTACGCCAAGGAAGTGCCGGGCATGTTCTTCTTCGTCGGTTCCACCAGCGTGGGCATCGACCCGGCGACGGCGCCGGCCAACCATTCGCCGAAGTTCCTGCTGGATGAGAAGGCGCTGGATGTCGGATTCCGTGCGCTGCTGCAGGTGAGCCTGGATTACCTGCATGGTGCGGGCACCCCGGCGGGTTGAGGGTTTCCGGCAGGGCTGCGCCCTGCACCCGCCGAAGCGGTAGTGCCGGCCGCTGGCCGGCAACCTCAACAGCAACAGCAACAGCAACAGCAGAAGCGGGCTATCCGTGGGATGGCGGGGTGGGTCCGGTTGCGGGGGACGCCGTAAACCCGTCCATGGGGGCTTGGCCGCGGCATCCATGCCGCGGACACCCCCGCAACCGGACCCACCCCGCCTTCGACAGCTTCCCGCAGCTGTCGGAACGACATCCTGCTTTGGTAGGTGTCGACCTTGGTCGACACGGCGGACATCATGAACGTCTGAAGCATCGGTTTTTGATTTTGATTTTTCTGATCTTTCCCGTGGTGGATCGGCGGCAGAAATGTGTCTGGGGGCCGGGCGGGGGGGGGTGGCGGGGTATCCGCGCCATGGATGGCGCGGCTAAGCCTCCAAGGACGGATTCACGGCGTCCCCGCCAGCCCCACCCGCCCGGCCCGCACCCGGGAGTTGGGGCTTCCCGCGACCAACCAACCCCACCACGGAGGGGCTCCGCCGTTGGCCGCCCCGGCCGAAGGCCCGCTCTGCGCGCGATACAATAAGCACCATGAACACCCCACAGGATTCCAGCCTCGGTCGCGAGGTCAGTTACCCGTCGCAGTACGATCCCGGCCTGCTGTTTCCCATCCCGCGCGTCGGCGCCCGTGCCGAGATCGGTCTGGACGAGGCCGCGCTGCCCTTCGTCGGCCATGACCGCTGGCACGCCTTCGAGCTGAGCTGGCTTGACCCGCGTGGCAAACCGCAGGTCGCCGTCGCCACCGTGCAGGTGCCGTGCACGTCGCCGCGGTTGATCGAATCGAAGTCGTTCAAGCTGTACCTGAACTCCCTCAACAGCACCTGCATCGACAGTGCCGAAGCCCTGCGCGAGCGCCTCGTCGCCGACCTGTCGGCCTGCGCCGGCGCCCCGGTCCAGGTCACGTTCGGCCTGCCGGCGTTGCGCGAATCACCGCTGGGCGAGTCGATCGACGGCCTTGAGGTGGACATCGACTGCTATGGCCCGCCACAGGCGGACTACCTGTCGGCCAACGCCGATGCGCTGGTGGAGGAGACCCTGGTCTCGGCCCTGCTGAAGTCCAACTGCCCGGTCACCGGGCAGCCGGACTGGGCCACTGTCAGCCTGCGCTACTGCGGCCCGCAGATCGATCGTGCCGGCCTGCTGCGCTACCTGGTCAGCTACCGCGAGCACGCGGAGTTCCATGAGCAGTGCGTCGAGCGCATCTTCAGTGAAGTGTCCGCGCGCTGCCGGCCGCAGTGGCTGGAAGTCGAAGCCCGCTATACCCGTCGCGGTGGCCTGGACATCAACCCGTGGCGCGCCAGCCCTGGCATTGCCGCCCCGGCCGCGACCTACCGCGAACTGCGGCAGTAACCGCCGCAGGCGGTTACAGGTAGCGCCGGGCCATGCCCGGCGAGCGCAGCGGCCCCATACGGAGCCGCCCGGCATGGCCCGGCAAACCGGTTGGGCCCCGATTGTTCAGCCGCCCCGGGGGGCGGCTTCACATCGGCACCATCCCCATTTAACAACCTCTATGACACCGTGCCAGCCATGTAGTCATACAGACGGGAGTGTGTGGATGAGTACCGAGAAGAAAGCCGATTTCTCCGGCGTCAGTGGCAGCGTCGACAGTACCGCCCAGCAGGTCCCCAAGGCGGACTTTTCCGGCGTCAGTGCTTCGGTGGACAGTACCGCCGAGGTGGTCAGCGGTGGCACCTACACCGTGCAGAAGGGTGATTCGCTGTCGAAGATCGCCAAGCAGCACCTGGGCGATGCCAACGCCTGGAAGAAGATCTTCGAAGCCAACCGCGATGTGCTCGACGACCCGGACAAGATCTTCCCGGGCCAGACCCTGAAACTGCCGCCGAAGTAATACCGGCGATCCAATCGCCGTCCGAACAATCCTTGGAGGAATCCCGAATGATCAAGACGACCCCGCTTCAGAATGCCCTGCTGGCCGCGCTGCTGGGCAGCGTCGCCCTGGTGGGCTGCAAGAAGAAGGAAGAAACCGCAGACAACAACGCGGCTCCGGCGGCAACCACGCCGGCCGAGGCGCCCGCGCCGATGACCGGCGCACCGCCGCCGATGGCTGCATCGGCCGTAGCGGTATCGGCGGTCACTGTCGGCAAGACCGCCGCAGCTGACAAGTCGGTCACCACGGCCGCCCTGTTCGCGCCGAAGGACGATGTCATCGTCTCGGTGAAGACCGATGGCGCGGCCAACAATGTCACCGTCGGCGCCAAGCTGACCTTCCAGGATGGCCAGGTGGCCGGTGAGCAGAACGCAACCCTGAACACCAGCGGTGCAGAGACCACCAACATCACCTTCAAGAATGCCAATGGCTGGCCGGCCGGCAAGTACCGCGCCGAAGTCATGGTTGATGGTAAGGCGGCCGGAACGCCGCAGGAGTTCGAGGTCAAGTAAGTCCCGCCGACTCTCTCCCGGTTGGACTCACGATGGACGCAGCCGCGAGGCTGCGTCCTTTTTTGTTGGCGGTTTTGCGGGAACGCCTCATCCACGCATGGCGTGGATCTACAGGTGCAGACACCTGGCCGATCCTCGCGCGGCGATGTTTCCGCAGACCCACGCCATGCGTGGATGGATCACAGCGTTGCCGGCGTGCAGTACCGCCGCGTATGGCACGGCTTTGCCCCGCGCGGCTGAAAACGCGACAATGCAGGGGTTTCCCCGGCGCGCGCCCACCCTGACGGCGGCGGGGAAAGTGACACGGTTGCACGTGGCCCGGCGCTGGCGCCGGCCTTCCCCTGAGCACTGCTACAGAGTCCAAGTCCCCCATGTCCAAGATCCTCTACACGCTGACCGACGAAGCACCGTTCCTGGCCACCCAGTCGCTGCTGCCGATCGTCGACGCCTATACCTCCACCGCGGGCATCGCAGTGGAAACCCGTGACATCTCGTTGTCCGGCCGCATCCTGTCGCTGTTCCCGGAACTGCTGAGCGATGCGCAGAAGGTCAACGATGACCTGGCCGAGCTGGGCCAGCTGGCGACCACCCCCGACGCCAACATCATCAAGCTGCCGAACATCTCCGCCTCGGTGCCGCAGCTGAAGGCCGCCATCAAGGAACTGCAGGACCAGGGCTATCCGCTGCCGGATTACCCGGAAACCCCGGCCGACGACCAGCAGCGCGACTACAAGGCGCGCTACGACAAGGTCAAGGGCAGCGCAGTCAATCCGGTGCTGCGCGAAGGCAATTCCGACCGGCGCGCGCCGCTGTCGGTGAAGAACTACGCCCGCAAGCACCCGCACCGCATGGGCGCCTGGGCGTCCGATTCGAAGTCGCACGTTGCGCACATGGACGCGGGTGATTTCTACGGCAGCGAGAAGTCGGCCACCCTGGCCAACGCCGGCGCGCTGAAGATCACCCTGCACGGCAAGGACGGTAGCACCGTCGTGCTGAAGGAAAAGACCGCGGTCAAGGCCGGTGAGATCGTCGACGCGGCAGTGATGAGCCGCAAGGCGCTGGCCGCCTTCATCGATGCGCAGATCGAAGACGCCAAGTCGCAGGGCGTGCTGTTCTCGCTGCACCTGAAGGCGACCATGATGAAGGTCTCCGACCCGATCATGTTCGGCGTGGTCGTCAACGAGTTCTACAAGGACGTGCTCGCCAAGCACGCCGACACGCTCAAGCAGGCCGGTTTCGATGCCAACAACGGCATCGGTGATCTGGTCGCGCGCCTGCCGTCGCTGCCCGAAGCCACCCGTGCCGCCATCGAAGCCGACCTGCAGGCCGAGTACGCGCAGCGTCCGGGCCTGGCCATGGTCAACTCGGACAAGGGCATCACCAACCTGCACGTGCCGAGCGACGTGATCGTCGACGCCTCGATGCCGGCGATGATCCGCGACTCCGGCAAGATGTGGAATGCCGAAGGCAAGCTGCAGGACACCAAAGCGGTCATTCCGGACCGCTGCTATGCCGGCGTGTACCAGGCTGTCATCGACGACTGCCGCAGCAACGGTGCCTTCAACCCGGCAACCATGGGCTCGGTGCCCAACGTCGGCCTGATGGCGCAGAAGGCTGAAGAGTACGGCTCGCACGACAAGACCTTCCAGATCGCTGCCGACGGCGTGGTCAAGGTCACCGACGAGGCCGGCAACGTGGTGTTCGAACACGCCGTGGAAGCCGGTGACATCTGGCGCATGTGCCAGACCAAGGACGCGCCGATCCAGGACTGGGTCAAGCTGGCCGTCGAACGCGCGCGCCTGAGCAGCACCCCGGCCGTGTTCTGGCTGGACGCCGCCCGCGCCCACGACGCGCAGGTCATCGCCAAGGTCGAGACGTACCTGAAGGACCACGACACCACCGGCCTGGATATCCGCATCCTGCCGCCGGTGGAAGCGACCACCTTCTCGCTGGCCCGCATCCGCAAGGGCGAGGACACCATTTCGGTGACCGGCAACGTGCTGCGCGATTACCTCACCGATCTGTTCCCGATCATGGAGCTGGGCACCAGCGCCAAGATGCTGTCGATCGTGCCGCTGATGGCCGGTGGCGGCCTGTTCGAGACCGGTGCTGGCGGTTCGGCACCGAAGCACGTGCAGCAGTTCGTCGAAGAGGACTACCTGCGCTGGGATTCGCTGGGTGAGTTCCTGGCCCTGGCCGCGTCGCTGGAGCATCTGGGCAACCGCTACGACAACGCTGCCGCCCGCGTGCTGGCCAAGGCACTGGACGAGGCCAACGGCCAGTTCCTGGACAACGACAAGTCGCCTTCGCGCAAGCTCGGTGGCATCGACAACCGTGGCAGCCACTTCTACATCGCCCTGTACTGGGCGCAGGCCCTGGCAGCGCAGAACGAAGATGCCGCACTGCAGGCACGCTTTGCTCCGCTGGCCAAGGCGCTGGCCGACAACGAGCAGAAGATCGTTGACGAGCTGATCGCGGTGCAGGGCAAGGCCGTGGACATCGGCGGCTACTACCGTTCGGATGTGGCCAAGGCCGCTGCCGCGATGCGTCCGAGCGCGACCTTCAATGCCGCGCTGGAGCAGCTGCGCGGCTGATTCATCGCCGCCCGGTTGAGACCTGGAAAGAAACCCGCGCTCCGGCGCGGGTTTCTTTTTTGCGGGCCTGGGGTCAGATCCCTCTGTACCGCAGAGGGATCTGACCCCACCCATGGCGTGGATGTACTCGGGCCCGGAACCGTGAAATCCGTCATCTGTCGGAACGCCGTCAACACGGCATGAAACTTGCCCGCGATGGCCGTCGCAGAACGGACGCATGCATGTTCACCACTGCCACCAATATGAGCAGTCGATCACGACGATGGCGGCAAGCCATGGCCTAGCCTTGGCGATGCGAGACCGCCGGGGAGGTGGTCGCACGGGGAACACGGATGGCACGCGTGCTCGTAGTGGGAACCGACATCCAGGGCGAACAGGCCCTGCTGCAGAGGCTGCGGCTGGCCTCGGCGCTGCCGGACGGGCAGATCCGCCGCAGCCAGGACCTGGACGACTGCGATCTGCTGGTGATCCGCGATACGCCAGCGCTGCGCAACGCGGCACTGCGCATGCGCCAGCAGCGCCCGCGGCTGCACTGCTGGATCGAGGACCTCGGCGGCCAGTTGCGCGAGGGCGATGGCGGCCAGGACGTACTGGATGATGGCGCGATAGGACGGGCGCTGCGCGGCATGCAGACCGGCACCGACGCGACACCGATCCGCTTGGCTGACGGCGCGCATGCGATCACCCGCCTGCTGCGCGAGCGGCTGCCATCGCGGCAGGGCCAGGCGCTGCTGGGCGAGGGCGCAGAGCCGCTGCTGCTGCTGGATCTGGAGCAGGACCAGGCGGTGCTGCTGCACGAGCCGGCTACGGTGCTGGTGGAGCGGCTGGCACACGGCTTCGAGCATCTTTATCTGGATGCGCTGCTGCCAGCGCAGCTGCAGGCACTGGCGGGTGACCGCACGCGACTGCCGTTGCGTCCGTTGCTGTGGCAATGGGCGCAGCGCAGCCGTCACTGGCAGGCGTTGGATGAGCGCCTGCGCGGGGCGTCGGTGAAGCTGCTGCGCTGGCCGGACTTCCGCGTGCTCGGCCACGATCACGATGGCTTCCGTCTATGTTCGCTGCTGCTCAAGCGTGCCTGCACGGTGGACGAATGCGCGATGCTGCTGGATCTTCCCGCCGCCGCCGTGCGCGATTTCATCCACGCCGCCTACCTGTGCGGTTATGCGCAGCTGCAGGTCGCACCTGCAGTACCGCCGGCGGGTGCGCGTGCCAGCAATGCCGACAACGGCCTGCTCGCACGCCTGTGGCGCACGCTGCGCGGGAGTGACCGCGATGCGTGAGCACAAGGTGGTGGTGCTCGGTGGCATGGGCAGTGGCAAGTCGACATTGGTACGCAGCATCGCCGCCGGTGCGGTGGTCGACACCGACGTAGCCAACAGCGACCGCGCGGGTGCCGACAAGGCTTCGACCACGGTGGCGCTGGACTACGCCGATATCGACCTGCCCAACGGCGAGAGGCTGCGCCTGTATGGCACGCCTGGCCAGCAGCGCTTTGATTTCCTGTGGCCGATCCTGCTGCAGGGTGCGCGCGGTGCGGTGTTGCTGCTGGACGCGCGCCGTGCCGGGGTGGCCGCCGAGCTGGACGCCTACCTGCAAGTGCTGCGCCCGTTCGGTCCGGCATTGGCCCTGGTGGTGGCGGTGACCCATCTTGACCAGGTGCCGGCAGCGGCACTGGATGACTGGGCCGAGCGCGCCCGGCTCGATGGCCAGCCGCTGCCGTTGCTGGCGGTGGATGCCCGTGATCGTGAACAAGGACTGCTGCTGATGGACGTACTGATGAGCGAAATGGAAGCGCATGCACTGGTGGCCGCACATGGCTGATGGACAAGGCGCGCCGTTGCCGGACGCGCAGCAGCGCGAGCGCCTGCAGCCGTTGCTGCAGGACCTGCAGCAGCGGGTGGAAGGGGTGCGGACCGTGGTGCTGGCCAGCGTCGATGGCTTTGCCCTGGTCAGTGCTGGTGCGGAGGGGCGTGGCGAACGCCTGGCGGCGATGACCAGCGCGATGCTGGCCCTGGCTGCAGCAGTGGGGCGCGAACTGGCACTGGGCGATCTGCAGACGCTGATGCTGGAGGCCGCCGGCGGCAAGGTACTGATGCTGGCCATCCAGGCCGAGGGGCGAGCGCCGCTGCTGCTGATGGCGGCCTGCGACCAGCGCAGCGTGATCGGCCAGGTGCTGTGGCAGAGCAGGGAATGTGGCCAGGCGATCCTGGCCGAACTCAGCGGATCGTGAGCCCGGCCGCAGGGGAACGAGGGGCTCGAACCAACATTGAGAGGGGTGCAACGTGGCTGGATTGAATGATTCGTTGACTGCACTGATGGGTATCGATGGCGCGCAGGCCGTGGCGCTGGTCGACTACGAAAGCGGCATGCTGCTGGGCGAGGCCGGTTCGGGCATGGACATGGAAGTGGCGGCGGCCGGCAACACCGAAGTGATCCGCGCGAAGATGAAAACCGCCGCCTCGCTCAACCTCAACGATGGCATCGAGGACATCCTGATCTCGCTCGGCAAGGCGTATCACATCATGCGCCCGGTGGCGAAGAAGAAGGGCCTGTTCTTCTACATCGTGCTGGACCGGACCAAGTCCAACCTCGCCCTGGCGCGGCGCAAGGTGCAGGACGTGGAGGCCGAACTGGCGATCTGAGCCGGCTCGGTGGGACCGATCCCTGGTGCTGCACGGCAGCCCAGGGATCGGTCCGCTGTGATGTCATGTCGAAGGCAGCAGAAGCGTGCGTACGAACGTCAGCGCCTGCCTGTCGCGCGCAGCAAAGTATCTGGGCGCATGCAGTGGGAGCCAGGTTTCGTTGAAGTGCCGGCGAAAGTCTTCGTAGAGCTCGTTCGGATAGAGCTTTGCCTGCACGTTGCGGCCGTCTGGATAGCTGTGCTCATAGGTGTCGAAGGTGTTGGGATCGATGCCCTTGTGATCGCGCAGCCACTTGCAGAACAGCCGGCCCTCGGAGATGTCCGGCACCAGCTCCTGCGGCAGCGTATAGCCCGCCTGCTCCAGTGGCGCGATCAGGTTCAGGGTCAGCTCGTTCAACATCGAGAAATGCGTGTAGGGCACTTTCGATCGGTTCTGCATGTAGCGTTCGATGTGGGCGGGCATGACGGCGTTCGCCCGGCCCTGCTGCCATTCCACCACCCATTGCGACACCTTCACCGCGAATTTTCGCGACAACCATTGGCCGAGATTGATGGCCAGGTAAGGGTGGATCCAGGTGCCCTGCATCGCCGCATTGCCCCCGGACACCACATGGATGAGCTGGTCCTCCGGGAGGCCGGTCTGCAGGGTCAGCTCCTCGATGAACTCACCGGTGGATTTCAGCGACCGATAGTCCGACCAGCGCTTGCCCACTGACTGGCAGAGCGCCGTCGCGCTGATGTAGCCGTCGCGTACCCGTTGCGGGATTACGTTGCCTTCCTCCATGCGTGGGATCAGGGTCATTTGCTGCATGCGTCACCTCATGCCGTTATGGGCCTGAAAGAGTAGGCAATGCAGTCGCCCGGGGTCTGTAGGAATGGTTGCGTTTGTCTGGTTCTCTGAGGCAGCAGCAGCCGAGCGTGGCTCGGCGCTACACAAGCTACCCCACGCCAGCGTATGGTGAGATCGGTTTCCCCGGATACGTCGTGCATGTCCGATCCTGTCACTGCAACCGAACTGGCACCGCGCATCGCCGAGGCCATCCGCGATGGTTTCGAGCAGTATCACGCCCGCTTTGCCGCGATCACGGCGCGTGCCCGGCTGCGTTTCCAGCAGCGCGACTGGGCGGCGGCGCGCCACGATGCGGTGGAGCGCATCGCCCTGTACGACCAGTGCATCGCCGAGCAGATGGATGCGCTGCGGCGGCTGGCCGGTCACGCCATCAGCGAACGCGCGCTGTGGCTGCAGGTGCACGCGCACTTCAGTGCCCTGCTGCAGGGCCTGATCGACGCCGAGCTCTACAAGACCTTCTACAACACGCTGTCGCGGCGGCTGTTCGCCATCCGCGGTGTGGATCCGGAAGTGGAGTTCATCGCCTTCGATGTCGAGCCCTCCGATGCGATCACCCATCCGGTGGCGCGCCACACCTACGCGGTCTCGCCGACGCGGCCGGTAGAGGCACTGCAACGGGTGCTGGCCGACTACCGCTTCGATGTTCCGTATGCGCACCAGTTGCGCTGTGCCGCCGCCATCGCCGTGCGCCTGCAGGACGATCTGGCGCACTGGGGCGACACGCCGGTACGCAGCATCGAGCTGCTAGATACCGTGTTCTACCGCGAGCGCCGCGCCTATCTGGTCGGGCGCGTGTTCGGTGAACACCGTTTCTCGCCGTGCGTGATCGCGCTGGTCAATGACGACCAGGGCCTGCGCGCCGATGCCGTGCTGACCCGGCGTCGCGATGTTGCCCATCTGTTCGGCGTGTCGCGCAGCTACTTCCAGGCTGACCTGGGTACGGTTGGCGATGCGGTGGTGTTTCTGCGCAGCCTGCTGCCGGGCAAGCCGATCGACGAGATCTATACCGTGCTCGGACGCGCCAAACAGGGCAAGACCGAGCGCTACCGGACGTTCTTCCGCCACTTCAATGAACACCCGAACGAGCGTCTGGCGCATGCCGAAGGCACGCCGGGCATGGTCATGGCGGTGTTCACCCTGCCCAGCTACCCGCTGGTGTTCAAGCTGATCCGTGATCGTTTCGCTTGGCCCAAGACGATGTCGCGTCAGCAGGTGGAGGAAAAGTACGCCCTGGTGTTCAACCTCGACCGTGTCGGTCGCCTGCTTGACGCACAGCCCTACCGGCATCTGCGTTTCCCGCGCGAACGCTTCGCCCCGGTGCTGCTGGACGAGCTGCTGCAGCAGTGCGCGCAGAGCGTGCGCGTGGATGGCGACGAGGTGGAGATCGCGTTGTGCTACGTGCAGCGTCGCTTCCGGCCATTGAATCTCTATCTGCGCGAACAGGCTGGCGAGGCCGTGCGCGCAGCGGTACTCGACTACGCGCAGGCGATCACCGACATGGCGCGCAACAACATCTTCCCCGGTGACATGCTGCCGAAGAACTTCGGCGTGTCGCGCCACGGCCGTGCCGTGTTCTACGACTACGACGAGTTGTGCCTGGTCAGCGACTGCGTATTCCGGGCCTGGCCCAAGCCAAGCTCTCCGGAAGAAGCGATGGCCGATGAGCCCTGGTTCCATGTCGGTCCGCGCGATGTTTTCCCCGAGCGGTTCGGGCCGTTCATGGGCTTGCCGGCGCAGGAACTGGCAGCGGTGCGCGAGCACTATCGTCATCTGTTCGATCCTGCCTGGTGGCAGGGGCTGCAGGCGCGCTTTGCGGCGGGCGATTATCCGGACACGCCACCGTATTCGGCTGCGCAGCGGTTGGCGTGATTGGCCGCGCCGACGGCGAGGAACTCGGGTAATCTCGGCACTTTCATCACCAAGGATCGGCAATGATGCGTTCTCCCCTGTTTCTCGCCTTCGCGCTTGCGATCGGCTCGGCTGGCGCCCTGCCCAGCACCGATGCGGCAGCGCAGAGCACACGCGCGGTGCGTGCCACCGCCGAAGCCAGCATGGTCTTGACCGGCAACATCGATGTCGCTGCAGATGGCGCGGTCAGTGGCCTTGTGCTGGACCAGCAGGCGTCTATCGCACCGGCCATCGCCGCGTTCGTGGATGGCACGATCCGCAGGTGGCAGTTTGAACCTACCCTGGTGGACGGAAAGCCCGTGGCGAAACATGCACCGTTGCGCGTACGTCTGCTGGGCAGGCCCGGCGCCGATGGCAGCACGGAAGTGCGCATGACCAGCGTGGATTTCAGCGAGTATGACGACAAGGCCACCGACGCAGTGACCGGAAACCAGATGAGGCCTCCGCGCTATCCGGAGGCGGCATTCCGCGCCGGCGCACAGGGCGAGGTGATGCTGCTGGTCAAGGTCGAGCGTGATGGTGCGGTTGCCGACGTCATCGCCGAACAGGTGAACATGGGCGTGGTGGCACCCGAGCACGCGATGCAGAAGATGCGCGACATGCTGGCCAAGGCCAGCATCAGCGAGGCCCGCAAGTGGACGTTCACTCCGCCGACCTCCGGCGGGGACAAAGGCCTGGCGTTCTGGACCGTGCGCGTGCCGGTCACCTTCGCGCTGAGCGACAAGGGCAGCAAGCAACCCCCCACTCCTTACGGCCGCTGGCAGGCCTACATTCCCGGCCCACGCCAGCAGGCCCCGTGGCGCACCACCGACGATGCCGCGCAGGTCGGTACCGACCTGTTGCCGGCCGGTGGCGTCTACATGGTCGATAGCGCTACCCGCGGGCTGCGTCTGTTGACTCCGCTTGCCGAGCAATGATGCCGGTCAACCGCCCCCGCGTTTCATCGGCCCCTGCCCGGGGGGCAGACTTCATCAACTTCATGCACAAGGAGTGGCTGTGATGCGTTCTTCTCTTTTCCTGGCACTGGCCCTTGCGGTGTCGGGCGGTGTCGTCCTGATCGATACCGCCGATGCGCAGACCGCGCGCGAGGTACGCAGGCAGGCCGAGGCCAGCATGACCCTCAGCGGCGTCATCGACATCGGCCGCGAAGGCCAGGTTGAAGGGTTCCAGCTCGATCGTCGCGAGAAGATCGACGTGGGTATTGCCGATTTCGTGGACAAGGCCGTGCAGGGCTGGCGTTTCGACCCGGTGCTGGTCAATGGCGCGCCCGTGCAGGCACGCACTGCGGTGCGCCTGCGGCTGATGGCCGACAATGCTGCCGAGGGCACCATGCGGGTCCGCCTGGTCGATGCCAATTTCAGCAAGGTGGATGGCGAGCGTGAGGTCGGTACCGACAGGGTGACCAGCAATGCACTGCGGGGACCGGATTACCCACCGCAGGCGGTGACCATGCAGGGAGAGGGCACGGTCATGCTGATGGTCAAGGTCGGCCGCGATGGCAGGGTGGCCGATGTGATCGCCGAGCAGACCAATCTGACCGTGATTGGCACCGCGCGCGCGATGAACCAGCTGCGCGATATCCTGGCCAAGGCCAGCGTCAATAGCGCCAAGCGTTGGACGTTCAACCCGCCCACTACCGGCGAGGACAAGGATCGCGATTTCTGGACCGTGCGCGTGCCGGTGCGCTTCGCCTTCCAGGATTCGCGTGAGCGTTACGGCCGCTGGACCGCGTACATTCCCGGCCCGCGCCAGCAGGCACCGTGGAAGACCGGCGAGGAAACCCTGGTCGCCGGAAGCGATCTGCTGCCCGAAGGCGGTGTGTACATGGTGGGTCGTGCGCAGGAAGGCCCGCGCCTGCTCACCCCGCTGGGCTGATGCGTCATTGCGGGATGCGCCGGGCCTGCCCCGGCGCATCCCGCTTGAATCGATGTGCTCAATCGGCGTGCGGGTACACCACCACCCGGTTGCGGCCCTGTTCCTTGGCCAGGTACAGGGCCTTGTCGGCCAAGCGCAGTGCCTGTTCCGGATCGGTATGGAAGCTGGGGAAGTGGGCCACTCCCAGTGACACGGTGATGGTGCCCACCGGAGCAAACGGTTCGTCGGCGATGGCCTGGCGCAGGCGCTCGCCGGTCTGCCGGGCCGCTTCGATGCCAACGCCCGGCAACAGCACCAGGAACTCCTCGCCACCGGCGCGGCACAGCACGTCGGTCTCGCGCGAATGGCGGCGCATCTGTTCGGCGATATGCACGATGGCCGCATCACCGACGTCGTGACCGTGGCTGTCGTTGATCGACTTGAAGCGGTCGATATCCAGCGTCAGGATCGCAAACGGCAGGCCCTGCGCCTGCAGCGCTTCGAGCGCCTGCTGCAGCCCGCGACGGTTGAGCAGGCCGGTCAGCGGATCGGTACGGCTGGCGCGGTTGAGCGTGCCGATCCGGTCCTGCAGCGCATTGAAGCTGTACAGCACGGCCTGTTTCAGCTGCGCCACTTCGAAGTACCAGGCACGGATGCCATTGACGTGGCTGATCGCATTGCCAGTGTCTTCGCCGTCCTGCACGTTGCGCGCCAGCTGCCACAGCGGCAGCGAAATGCGGCGGGCGAACCACCAGGTGATCAGCAGCGACAGCACGCCCAGCGGAATGGCATTCCAGATCACCGCCGACATCAGGCGTGACAGCGGCTGCAGCGTCGCCTCGGTCGGGCGCTGCGCGACGATGCCCCAGCCGGTTGCCGGCACGGGCGCGTAACCGGCCAGCATCGCCACCTGGTGGTTGTTGCGCACCTGCTGCGCACCGCGCTGGCCGCGCATCACTTCTTTCACCGCCGGGTTGTTCAACGCGTAGGTGCCCACTTCCTTGGGGTTGTTGTGATAGATCAGGCGGCCATGGCGGTCCACCACGTACAGGTAGGAACCATCGCGGTAGTAGTGCGTACCCAGCAGGGTGTTGAGTGCACTGCGCTGGCGCAGGTACAGGGTGCCGCTCACATAGCCCCGGTACTGGCCGCTGCGGTCGAATACCGGGTGCGAGATCGAGATCAGCAGCTTGCCGGTGGCCGACTGGTAGGGATCGCTGATCATCGGCTGGCGCCGTTCCAACGCTGCCTTGTTGCCAGCGCTGCGCAGGATCTCGCCCTGCAGCTGCAGGCTCTGCGGCGAGGTCGCGATCACCCGCCCGTCGTTGGCCACCACCAGCGAGGAGTTGAAGCTGCTGGACTGCAGCTGCAGGCGACGGGCCTCATCCTGCGCCTGGGCCGGATCCATGTCGCTGTCGCCAAGCCGGGTGGCGGCATAGGCCAGCTGCTGCTGCGCGGCCAGCAGGAAGTTCTGCGTGGTCTCGGCCAGCTTGGTGGCGTACACGCGGTTGGCTTCCAGGGTGTTGCCCACCAGCTGGTCGCGCTGCACGCGATAGCTGGCAAGCAGCGTATTGGCCAGGGCAATGACGGCGCTGAGCAGGGCCAGGGCAAGGATCAGCTTGCCCAGGTTGAGCCGGGGAGACAGTGTGCGCATGCGGTTGAAGGATCGGGCAGGGCTGGACCCGCCGGATCCTCCGGATGGGGCAACAGCGGGAATCGGCGGCCCGGCCAGCACGGCCGGGGCGGAGAGTCAGGCATTTGTCCCGCAGATTATCGCCAAATCACCGGGCCGCGAAGTGAAGCCGTTTGTCCTGCCGCCATCCCAAGAAAAAGCCCCGCACTGCGGGGCCTTTCCGTATTCCATCAATGCCGCGCGATCAGCGCTTCATCGAACCGAAGAACTCGTCGTTGGACTTGGTGTTCTTCATCTTGTCGAGCAGGAATTCCATCGCCGTCATTTCATCCATCGGATGCAGCAGCTTGCGCAGGATCCAGATCTTCTGCAGCAGCTCCGGCTCGATCAGCAGGTCTTCGCGACGGGTGCCCGAACGGTTGATGTCGATGGCCGGGAACACGCGCTTTTCAGCGATGCGACGGCTCAGGTGCACTTCGCTGTTGCCGGTGCCCTTGAACTCTTCGTAGATCACCTCGTCCATCTTCGAGCCGGTATCGACCAGCGCGGTGGCGATGATGGTCAGGCTGCCGCCTTCTTCCACGTTGCGCGCGGCACCGAAGAAGCGCTTGGGGCGATGCAGGGCGTTGGCGTCCACACCACCGGTCAGCACCTTGCCCGAGCTCGGCACGACGTTGTTGTAGGCTCGCGCCAGGCGGGTGATCGAGTCGAGCAGGATCACCACGTCCTTCTTGTGCTCGACCAGGCGCTTGGCACGCTCGATGACCATTTCGGCCACCTGCACGTGGCGCGCGGCCGGTTCGTCGAAGGTCGAGCTGATGACCTCGCCGCGCACGGTGCGCTGCATTTCGGTCACTTCTTCCGGGCGCTCGTCGATCAGCAGCACGATCAGGTGCACGTCCGGATGGTTGGTGGTGATGGCCGTGGCCACCTGCTGCATCATCATCGTCTTGCCGGCCTTCGGCTGGGACACGATGAGCGAGCGCTGGCCCTTGCCCTGCGGTGCCATCAGGTCGAGGATGCGGCCGGTGATGTCTTCCGACGAACCGTTGCCGCGCTCCAGGGTGAAGCGGCGACGCGGGAACAGGGGGGTCAGGTTCTCGAACAGCACCTTGTTCTTCGACGCTTCCAGCGGCTCACCGTTGATGGTGTCCACGATCGACAGCGCGAAGTAGCGCTCGCCGTCCTTCGGGAAGCGGATGCGGCCGGACAGGTGGTCGCCGGTACGCAGGTTGAAGCGGCGGATCTGGCTGGGCGAAATGTAGGTGTCGTCCGGGCCGGCCAGGTAGCTGGCCTCGGCCGCGCGCAGGAAGCCGAAGCCGTCCGGCAGGATTTCCAGCACGCCGTCGGCGGCGACGCCGTCGCCGTGGCGGGTCAGCACCTTCAGCAGCGCGAAGATCACGTCCTGCTTGCGGGCACGGGCCACGCCTTCGGAAATCTGCAGCTGCTCGGCGATCTCCAGCAGCTTCTGGGCCGGCATGCGCTTGAGGTCGCTCAGCGAATAGACCGGGAAGCCTTCGGGGACGTTGGCGTGCGGACGCGGTACGAACGGCTGCTGTTCGCCGTTGTCGTTGGGCATGCCGTCGTCGCGGAAGCGACCGCCGTTGCCACCACCGCCACCACCGCCGCCACCATTGCGATCACGGTCGCGGCGGTTGCGGAAACGGTCACGGCGGTTGCCTTGGCCTTGCTGGCCCTGCTGGCCGCCCTGGTTGTAGGGGTTCTGGTTCTGGCCACCGCCCTGGTTGTTCTGCTGCGACTGCCGCGGCTGGCCGGATTCGCGGCCCTCGCCACCTTCGCCGCCGCCACTGCTGGCAGGGGCCTCGGCGGCGGGTGCGCTCGGCGCGGAAGGCGCTGCGGCCGGTGCCGGCGCATCGGGCGCGGCTGCCAGCGGCAGGGCAGGCTGCGCAGGGGCGGCGCTGGTTTCGGCGGCGGCCGGAGCGGCAGCCTTGGTTACGCGGGCTTTGCGCACGCGCTTTTCGGCGGGCGCATCAGCGCTACCGGTTTCGGGAGTGTTATCGGACAAGAGCGTTATTCCTCGCTTGAAGGTGCGAGCGCCCGGCTGGGGCGGCGAACATTGGGAATGGGTCTGGAAGAAACTGCGTCCAGAAGATGCGGCACGCGAACGCGGCCGGATGTGCCGACACTATCATCGGCCTGCGGCGCCACGCAAGGGTCGCCGGATACGGTATTCAGTCAGGCGCCGGGGCGCCTGCCCGGCAGCCGTCGAAAACGGCTGCCGGAAAGCGCGGGATCAGGCCAGGGCCTTGTCCAGCAGGCCGGCCAGCTGGGCCTTGCCAACGGCACCGATCTGCTCGCCCACCTTCTCGCCGTCCTTGAAGACGACCAGGTAGGGAATCGAACGCACGTGGTACTTGGCGGCCAGGGCGCGGTTGTTGTCCACGTTGACCTTGGCGATCTTGGCGCGGCCCTGGTAGGCATCGGCCAGTTCATCCAGCGCCGGGGCGATCATCTTGCACGGGCCACACCACTCGGCCCAGAAATCGACCAGCACCGGTTCCTTGGAATTCAGTACGGCGCTATCAAAGTCGGCATCGCCGACGTGTACAACCTTGTCGCTCATCTTGGTTTCTCGTCTTGGATTGCACCCGGCCAGGCCGGAGGTGGGTGAACTGGGCCATGCCCGGTGGCGTGACCCTCGTCGTTGCCTCGCGGCGGACTGCCACGGTGCGTTCGGCGGGATGCCTGGACGCTCACGGCCGGCAGTGTACCCCTATCGCAGGGCAGGGACAGATGCTGGCTGGAACCCAGCGTATCGTGATCGGTGCTGAGCCCGGTATGTGTCCGATGTCACTGTCCATGGCTGAAATGGGGGTGCTGGCGCGGTAGGCCATAGGAGCCCGCGCCGCTGTTCAAGCGCGGTACTGCGGGGTGAAGAGGTGCGTCTCCGTGAGTCATGAGACGCCCAATTCCGGTTTGCTGGCCCGAGTGCGGTAAACTGGGGCATTGTGCGGCGCGCGGACCCGAGGGGTCCCGGCCAGCCCGACCCGCCGCAGGGGCCGCAGTTTGCGACGGAGCCCCAGACAGATTTCAGTGCCGCCGCCCGCAGGCGCGTGGCCATACCAAGACGGACACATGAGCGACAAACCGCTGACCGATTTGACTTTTTCCTCCTTTGATCTGCATCCGGCCCTGCAGGCCGGTCTTGAAGGAGCCGGATTCACCCGCTGCACGCCCATCCAGGCGCTGACCCTGCCGGTCGCGCTGCCCGGTGGCGACGTCGCCGGCCAGGCCCAGACCGGCACCGGCAAGACGCTGGCCTTCCTGGTCGCTGTCGTGAACCGCCTGCTGACCCGCCCGGCACTGGCCGATCGCAAGCCGGAAGACCCGCGCGCGCTGATCCTGGCCCCCACCCGCGAACTGGCCATCCAGATCCACAAGGATGCGGTCAAGTTCGGTTCGGATCTGGGTTTGCGTTTCGCGCTGGTCTACGGCGGCGTTGACTACGACAAGCAGCGCGAGATCCTGCAGCAGGGCGTGGACGTGATCATCGCCACCCCCGGCCGCCTGATCGACTACGTCAAGCAGCACAAGGTGGTGTCGCTGCACGCCTGCGAGATCTGCGTGCTGGACGAAGCCGACCGCATGTTCGACCTGGGCTTCATCAAGGACATCCGCTTCCTGCTGCGCCGCATGCCCGAGCGCTCCACCCGGCAGACCCTGCTGTTCAGCGCCACCCTGAGCCACCGCGTGCTCGAGCTGGCCTATGAGCACATGAACGAGCCGCAGAAGCTGGTGGTCGAAGCCGAGACCATCACCGCCGCGCGCGTGCGCCAGCGCATCTACTTCCCGGCCGACGAAGAGAAGATCCCGTTGCTGCTGGGCCTGCTGTCGCGCAGCGAAGGCGCGCGCACCATGGTCTTCGTCAACACCAAGGTGTTCGTCGAGCGCGTGGCCCGTTCGCTGGAGCGTTCCGGCTACCGCGTCGGCGTGCTGTCCGGTGACGTGCCGCAGAAGAAGCGCGAGAGCCTGCTCAACCGCTTCCAGAAGGGCCAGCTGGAAATCCTGGTGGCCACCGATGTGGCCGCCCGCGGCCTGCATATCGACGGCATCAAGTACGTCTACAACTACGACCTGCCGTTCGACGCCGAAGACTACGTGCACCGCATCGGCCGTACCGCCCGCCTGGGCGAGGAAGGCGATGCCATCAGCTTCGCCTGCGAGCGCTATGCGATGGGCCTGCCGGACATCGAGGCCTACATCGAACAGAAGATCCCGGTCGAAGCGGTCACCAGCGAGATCCTGACGTCGCTGCCGCGCCCTGAGCGTGCCGCCCCGGCACCGGGCGAGGAAGGTGACGAGAACGAAAGCGTCGGCCAGATCTTCCGCGAAGCACGCGAAGCGCGCGCCGCCGAGGAAGAGCGTCGTGGCGGCGGCCGTAGTGGCGGTCGTTCCGGCAGTGGTGCTGGCGCTGGGCGTGGTGGCCGCGATGGCGAGCGCAGCGGCGAACGCCGTCCGCGTGGCCCGCGCAAGCCGCGTGTGGAAGGTGAGCAGGTTGCTGCCGCCGCAGTCGAGGGTGCAGTGACCGCTGAAGCTGCCGCCGTGCAGGCCCCGCGTCCGCCGCGCGCTGAAGCTGCGCCGGAAGGTGCGGTGGACGGCGAGCGCAAGCCGCGCAAGCGTCGTCGTCGTCGCCACGGCCGTCCGGTCGAGGGCGCCGAAGGTGTGGCAAGCAACGCCGGCAACGGCGCCAGCCCGGTTACCCCGGTGCAGGTGGTGGCCAAGCCGGTGCGTACCAGCGCCGATGCCGGCGACTCGTTCCTGACCCGTATCGGCCGCAAGATCCGCCGGATGCTGTCCGGCAATTAAGCCGGTAGCGCCGGGCCACGCCCGGCGAGCGCAGCGGCCTCCGTCCGGGGCCGCGATGCCGGAAGGTTTTCGCCGGGCATGGCCCGGCGCTACCGATCTGTCGCGCCGGTCCTGCATAATCGGGGCATGAGTGTCCTGCGCTTCGACAATGTCAGCAAACAGTACGCCGGTGGCCACGAAGCCCTGACCGATGTCAGCTTCGAGGTCGCGCCGGGCGAAATGCTGTTCGTCACCGGTCACTCCGGGGCGGGCAAGAGCACCCTGCTCAAGTTGATCCACCTCGACGAGCGGCCCAGCCGCGGCGCGGTGATGTTCGACGAGCGCAACCTGCTGAAGGTCCGCGGCGGTGATGTGCCGCGGCATCGGCGCGCGGTCGGCGCGGTCTACCAGGACCACCGCCTGCTGATGGACCGCTCCATCGCCGAGAACGTGGCCCTGCCGCTGATCCTGCGCGGAACCCGCCGTGGCGACATCAACAAGCGCGTGCGTTCTGTGCTCGAGCGCATGGGCCTTGGCCACCGCGAGAAGGCGCTGCCCTCGCAGCTGTCGGCCGGTGAGCAGCAGCGCGTCGGCATCGCCCGGGCCATCGTCGGCGAGCCCAAGCTGCTGGTGGCCGACGAGCCGACCGGCAACCTCGATCCCACCCTGGCGGCCGAGATCATGTCCCTGTTCGCCGAGCTGCCTGCGCGCGGCACCAGCGTGCTGGTGGTCAGCCATGACCTGCCGCTGCTGCGCCACATGCGCAAGCGCGTGCTGATCCTCGACCACGGCCGGCTGGTGGACGACATCTCGCCGCAGGATCTGGCGGAGTAACCATGGCCAAGAACGAAAACACCGAAGCTGCTGCGCCGTCGCGCCTGGGCGTGTGGTTCCAGCACCACGTGCACAGCGTGGTGTTCAGCCTCGGCCGTGCCTGCCGCAAGCCGTGGGCGACGCTGCTGACCGTGATGGTCATGGCGCTGGCCCTGGCGCTGCCGCTGGGCCTGTCGATCGCGCTGGACAACCTCAAGCAGTTTGCCGGCAGCGTGCAGCAGTCGCGCGACATCAATGTCTTCCTGAAGGCGGACGTCGACGGCCCGGGTGCGCTGCGCCTGGCCGGGGAGCTGCGCGACCGCCCGGACGTGGCCAGTGTCACCGTGCGCACGCCGGAGCAGGGCCTGGAGGAACTGCGCCAGGCCGGCCTCGGCGAAGCCATCGACGCACTCAACGACAACCCGTTGCCCTCGTTGCTGGTGGTCACCCCCGGCCAGGGCCAGGACGATGCACGGCTGGCACGCGCGCTGGAAAGCCTGCCCGGTGCCGACCTGGTGCAGCACGACGCCCTGTGGCGGCAGCGCCTGGATGCCTGGCTCGCGTTTGGTGCGCGGCTGGTGCAGGTGCTGTCGGTGCTGCTCGGCGCCGGTGCCGCGCTGGTGGTCGGCAACACCGTGCGCCTGGACATCCAGGCCCGCCGCGAGGAAATCGGCGTGCTGCAGCTGCTCGGCGCCAGCGATGGTTTCATCCGCCGCCCGTTCCTGTACCTGGGCGCCTGGTATGGCCTGGGCGCCGGTGCGGTCGCGCTGGGCCTGATCGGCATTGCCGGTGCCGCCCTGCGCGCGCCGCTGGCCGAGCTGTCGCGCAGCTACGGCAGCCCGTTCGTGCTGCATGGCCTGGACCTGCTGCATGGCAGCCTGGTGCTGCTTGGCACCTTGTTGCTGGGCTGGCTGGGTGCATGGCTGGTGACCGGCCACTTCCTCCGCCAGACCCGCCCGACCGACACCTGAGACCGGCATGCAACCGCAAGCGCTGAAGCACCTTGAAGGGCCCGCGACGCGGGTGATGGTGGTTGACGGCTCCAAGCTGGTGCGCAAGCTGATCGCCGACGTCCTGCAGCGCGATCTGCCGGGCGTGGAGGTGATCGGCTGCGACAGCATCGAAGACGCACAGCATGCGCTGGCGCAGGGGCCGGTCGATCTGGTCACCACCTCGTTGACCCTGCGCGATGGCGACGGCCTGGCGCTGGCGCGGATGGTGCGCGAAGCGGCAGGGCAGGCCTATGTGCCGGTGATCGTGGTCTCCGGCGACGCCCAGCAGCACCTGGAGCAGCGCCGCTTCACCGAGTACGTCACCGACTACTTCGACAAATCGCTGGGCCACGAGGCCCTGGCGACCTTCGTGCGCGGCTACGTGCAGCCGCAGACCATTCCCGGCGCGACCATCCTCTACATCGAGGACAGCCGGGTGGTGGCCGAGGCGACCAAGCGCATGCTCGAGCGCCAGCAGCTCAACGTGATGCATGTGGTCAGCGCCGAAGAAGCGTTTACCCTGCTCACCGCCGAATCGCTCGGGCGCAGCCGCCATCGCATCGATCTGGTGCTGACCGATGTGACCCTGAAGGGAGAGCTGAGCGGCCGCGACGTGGTGCAGCGCGTGCGCGTGGACTTCGGCTACGGCAAGCGCCGCCTGCCGGTGCTGGTGATGACCGGCGATGGCAATCCGCACAACCAGACCGGCCTGCTGCAGGCCGGCGCCAACGATCTGGTGCTGAAGCCGATCGAAGAGCGCCTGCTGATCACCAAGGTGCTGTTCCAGCTGCGGCTGGCCCGGTTGAATGATGGACCCCTGTTGCGATGACGTGTTGCGATGATCGATGAAGTAGTGGACACCCCGGCGATCCAGCTGGAACCGAGCTGGAAGCAGCGTGTGGGTGATTACCTGCTGCAGCCGCAGATGCGCGAGCTGTCCAGCTTCCTGCGGCAGCGCAAGGCCAGCGGTGCGGCGGTGTTTCCGCCTGGACCGCAGATCTTCGCCGCCTTCGATGCGACCCCGTTCGATCAGGTGAAAGTGGTCATCCTCGGCCAGGACCCGTACCACGGCCGTGGGCAGGCCCATGGCCTGAGTTTCTCGGTGCAGCCGGGCGTGCCGGTGCCGCCGTCGTTGTTGAACATCTACAAGGAAATCGAGGGTGACCTCGGTATTGCCCGCCCGGACCACGGCTGCCTGATTCCCTGGGCGCAGCGCGGCGTGCTGCTGCTCAACGCGGTGCTGACGGTGGAAGAGGGCAAGGCCGGTGCGCACCAGGGGCGCGGGTGGGAAGGCTTCACCGACCACGTGGTGGACGTGTTGAACCGTGAGCGCGAGGGCCTGGTGTTCATGCTCTGGGGTGCCTACGCGCAGCAGAAGGGCAAGGTGATCGATACCGGCCGCCACCGCGTGCTGAAAGCCCCGCATCCCTCGCCGCTGTCGGCCCACCGCGGCTTCCTCGGCTGCCGTCATTTCTCGATGGCCAACGAGTACCTGCAGCGCCGTGGCCAGGCGCCGATCGACTGGTCGCTGCCGCCGCGGGCGACGCTGGCGCCATCGGGCTGAACGGCGAACAACACTGCCCCCTGTTGAATGGGCGAAACCGCCGCCTGTTCAGCTGCCTTTGACCCGGAATAGCCGGGCTTTCCGGGCTAGTGGGTTGAATTCCAAGGGATTGTGTATCCCGAAAAGCGCGCTCGCCACTGTCATCAAATCGCGTTACGGTAGGGTTCTGTTTGGGACCAGTGTTTCATCAGTGGAATGCTGGAACTTTTTCCTCCTTTAGCAGTCCAAATCCCAGACTGCTAAGATGGGTGCCTATGAGCCAGAACACCTCTACTGCCCTTGTGGCAAACAATCTGCCGATTCCCAGTGCGCTCGGTTCGCTGGACGCCTATATCGGTGCCGTGCACCAGATTCCGGTGCTGTCGGTCGATAACGAACAGGACCTGGCCCGTCGCTTCCGCGACGGCAACGATCTGGACGCTGCCCGTGAGCTGGTGCATTCGCACCTGCGCTTCGTGGTGCACGTGGCCCGCGGTTACAACGGCTACGGCCTTGCGCTGGGCGACCTGATCCAGGAAGGCAACATCGGCCTGATGAAGGCGGTCAAGCGCTTCGACCCCGACATGGGCGTGCGCCTGGTGTCCTTCGCCGTGCATTGGATCCGTGCCGAGATGCACGAGTTCATCCTGAAGAACTGGCGCATCGTGAAGGTCGCCACGACCAAGGCGCAGCGCAAGCTGTTCTTCAACCTGCGCAAGTCGAAGAAGCGCCTGGGCTGGATGAACGCCGCCGAAGTCAGCGCCGTGGCCAAGGACCTGAACGTGTCCGAGCGCGAGGTGCTGGAAATGGAATCGCGCCTGTCCGGTCGCGATATCGGTTTCGATGCCCCCACCGATGAAGACAACGACCACGCGCCGCCGTCGCCGGCTGCGTATCTGGTGGCCAATGACGAAGATCCGTCGATGGCCTACGAGCGCGAGGACAGCGAAGACAACCAGATGCAGCTGCTGCGCGAAGGCCTGGCGGAACTGGATGCGCGTTCGCGCGACATCATCCGCCGCCGTTGGCTGGATGCGGACAGCAAGGTGACGCTGCAGGAGCTGGCGGACGAGTACGGCGTATCGGCCGAGCGTATCCGCCAGGTTGAAGCGAACGCGCTGAAGAAGATGAAGGCGCTGTTCACCGCATAAGGCGGCGAAGCGTTTGAGTAATGGAAAGGCCCGGCATTGCCGGGCCTTTTTTTTCCTGCTGGATCCACGCATGGCGTGGATCTACGTCGCGACCCAGTAGATCCACGCCACGCGTGGATCAGCGCGGTCTCAGATTTCCCGCGCGATCGCCCGCCAGCCGATGTCGGTGCGGTGGAACTCGTTGGCCCAGGTCACCTTCGCCACGCCCGCGTACGCGTTCGCCTGCGCCTCGCGCACGCTGTCGCCCAGCGCCGCCACGCACAGCACGCGGCCACCGGCGCTGAGCACCTGACCCTGCGCATCCAGCGTCGTTCCTGCATGGAACACCTTGGCCGTTGCCGGCACATCATCCAGGCCGGAGATCACCTCGCCGGTAATCGGCGATTCCGGGTACGGCTTGGCTGCCAGCACCACGCCGAGCGACGGGCGCGGATCCCATTGCGCGTCCACCTGGTCCAGGCGGCCATCGATCGCCGCGTCCACCAGGTCGACCAGATCCGACTGCAGGCGCAGCATCACCGGCTGGGTTTCCGGGTCGCCGAAGCGCACGTTGAACTCGATCACCTTCGGCGCGCCGCTGGCATCGATCATCAGGCCGGCGTAGAGGAAGCCAGTGAACGGGATGCCGTCGGCGATCATGCCCTGCACGGTCGGGTTCACCACCTCGCGCATCACGCGGGCGTGCACGTCCGGGGTGACCACCGGGGCCGGCGAGTACGCACCCATGCCGCCGGTGTTCGGGCCGGTGTCGCCGTCGCCGACGCGCTTGTGATCCTGCGAGGTGGCCATCGGCAGTGCATGCACGCCATCGACCATCGAAATGAAGCTGGCTTCCTCGCCGTCGAGGAATTCCTCGATCACCACGCGTGCGCCGGCATCGCCGAAGGCGTTACCCGAGAGCATGTCGCGCACTGCGTCTTCAGCCTCGGCCAGGGTCATGGCCACGATCACGCCCTTGCCGGCGGCCAGACCGTCGGCCTTGACCACGATCGGTGCGCCCTTCTCGCGCAGGTAGGCCAGTGCCGGCTCGATATCGGTGTGCACCGAATAGAACGCGGTGGGAATGTTGTGGCGCGCCAGGAAATCCTTGGCGTAGGCCTTGCTGCCTTCCAGCTGCGCGGCCGCCGCCGTCGGCCCGAAGATGCGCAGGCCGGCAGCGCGGAAGCGGTCGACCACGCCGGCCACCAGCGGCACTTCCGGGCCGACCACGGTCAGCGCCACGCCTTCGGCCTGGGCCAGGGCGAGCAGGCCATCGATGTCGGTGACCTTCACCGCGACGTTGCGGCACTTGTCTTCGTTGGCGCTGCCGGCATTGCCGGGCGCCACGAGCACTTCAGTGACACGGGAGGACTGGGCCAGCTTCCATGCCAGGGCGTGTTCGCGGCCGCCAGAGCCGATGACAAGTACGTTCATCACGAGATTCCAGATTGCGTGGGAAGGGAAGTTCCAGGTCCCCGGCGGTGCGTGTGCGTCATTCGCAGCCTTCGCGTTGCAGCGATTCGGGGAAGGAGTAGGTCCAGGACTTCGGGTCCAGGGTGAAGCGATGTTCCTGACGCACCCGCTTGCCGCCGCAGGTGTTGCCGGATTCCTCGATCAGCAGTGGCCAGATGCGCGCACTGCGGTCGCTGTCGTCGAAACGCAGTGCGAAATCGATGCTGAAGCGGCGGGTGCGGCAGTCTTCGGCGGTATCGGGGTCGGCGGCCGCGTCGACGTTCTCGCATTCGTACTGGGCGTCGTTGTCGATGTGGCTGCGCACGTTGCCGGTGCTGGTCAGGCCTTTCGGGCCCGGCAGGACCAGGGTCTGCGAGAGCAGCGAGAAGCCCTGGCCGAACCAGCCATCCTCGACGCGGAAGCCGTAGAAATCGCTGCCGGCGCGGATGATGCTGGCGGTGCCGGGCTGGCCACCACTGCCGAAGCGCTCGCCGGTCAGTTCGCTGGTTACCCCGAAGCCATCGCCCTTGGGCTGCAGCACGAAGAACTCGATCGTTCCCGGGTCGATATGCGCGCCATCGACCAGCGCACCGCACACCGCCAGTAGTTGTTGCCAGCTGTCACCGGTCACCACCGGTTGCTCGGCGCAGACCTGCCAGTCGATCGCGCGCGTTTCATCGTCCTGGGTCCAGCTGCCGCGCCATTGGCCGGAAAGCTTGGCGTCCTTGCCGTAACGCCCGGTCAGGAAGGCCTGCAGCCGCGCGGTGCGACTGACATGCGCTGCCGGTTCGCTGGCGGCGGGCTTTGCCGCATCTGCCTGGGGGGCAGATGCGGGCTCGGCGGCCGGCTTGCAGCCGGCCAGCAGGGCCGTGCCAGCGAAGGCGAGCACGGCAAGCGGTTTCAAAGAGACTGCAGACATCCGTGTCGCTCCAGGTATCAGTGGCGGAAGTGGCGAACGCCGGTGAACACCATGGCCAGGCCATGTTCATCGGCGGCAGCGATGACTTCAGCATCGCGCATCGAACCGCCCGGCTGGATCACCGCCTTGATGCCGGCGGCGGCAGCGGCGTCGATGCCGTCGCGGAACGGGAAGAACGCATCGGAGGCCATCACCGACCCTTCGACCACCAGGTTCGCGTCGGCGGCCTTGATGCCGGCGATGCGAGCCGAGTAGACGCGGCTCATCTGGCCGGCACCCACGCCGATGGTGCGGTTGTCCTTGGCGTAGACGATTGCGTTGGACTTCACGAACTTGGCGACCTTCCAGGCGAACAGCAGGTCGGTGAACTGCTTGTCGGTCGGTGCCAGCTTGCTGACCACCTTCAGTTCGTCGCGGGTCATGCCGCGGTTGTCCGACGACTGCAGCAGCAGGCCCGAGCCCACGCGCTTGTTGTCGAAGTTGTTCAGGCCATCGCCGTGCGGGATGCGCAGCACGCGCACGTTGGCCTTCTTCTGCGCGTATTCCAGCGCGGCCGGTTCGTAGTCCGGCGCAATCAGGACTTCAACGAACTGGCGGTCCAGGATCACCTGCGCGGTGGCTGCATCGAGCGGCTTGTTGAAGGCGATGATGCCGCCGAAGGCGCTGGTCGGGTCGGTGGCGTAGGCCAGCTCGTAGGCATCGCCGTTGCCGGCGCCAACGGCCACGCCGCACGGGTTGGCATGCTTGACGATGACACAGGCCGGCGCGTCGAACTGGCGCACGCATTCCCAGGCTGCATCGGCATCGGCCAGGTTGTTGTAGCTCAGCTCCTTGCCCTGCAGCTGCTGGAAGGTGGCCAGCGTGCCCGGCACCGGATGCAGGTCGCGATAGAACGCGCCGCTCTGGTGCGGGTTTTCGCCGTAGCGCAGGTCCATCACCTTCACGAAGGTGGAATTCATCTGCGCCGGGTATTCGGCGCGCACCGGCACGGCGGCGTCGGTGGCGGTGACGGCCGACAGGTAGTTGCTGATCGCCGCGTCGTACTGGGCAACGCGGTTGAATGCGGCCACCGAGAAGGCGAAACGGGTGCCGGCCGACAGCTGGCCGTCGTTGGCATCCAGCGAGGCCAGCAGTTCGGCGTACTGCGACGGGTCGGTGGCCACCGCCACGCGGGCGAAGTTCTTGGCCGCCGAGCGCAGCATCGCCGGGCCGCCGATGTCGATGTTCTCCACCGCGTCGGCCAGGGTGCAGTCCGCCTTGGCAGTGACCGATTCGAACGGGTACAGGTTCAGCACCAGCAGGTCGATGGCACCGATGCCGTGTTCGGCCATCACCGCGTCGTCCAGGCCGGAGCGGCCCAGCAGGCCGCCATGCACCATCGGATGCAGGGTCTTGACCCGGCCATCCATCATTTCCGGGAAGCCGGTGACCTCGGCGACGTCCTTCACGGCCAGGCCCGCATCGCGGATCGCCTTGGCGGTACCGCCGGTGGACAGCAGCTCCACGCCGCGTGCAGCCAGCGCGGTGGCCAGCTCGACCAGGCCGGTCTTGTCGGAAACGGAGAGGAGGGCCCGGCGGACGGGCAACAGATCAGCAGTCATGGGGACAGGGCAATCGGCAGCGGAGCGGGGCCGATATTGTAGGCGGTGGGGGCCGGTGGCGGGCGCTGGTGGGGGAAATTGGCCGGTGCAGACTCCCGTCCTGGTCCGCTCGGCAGCACCTGCATGGGCCGGCATTGGGCGCAATTCGATACGTGGCGCTGTCGCAATCAGGTAGGCTGTGCCCGCACTGCCAAGGATTAGCGGGTTCAGATCGTGTCGATCTATGCATTGAAAGGACGTTTCCAGGACCTGCTGCGTCCGGCCGTACACGGCCTGTACCGCATGGGGATCACCGCCAACACGGTGACCGTGGCTGCGGCCGTGGTCTCGCTGCTGGTGGCCGCTGCGGTGTGGTGCTGCGCTCCCACCCAGCCGCTGCTGTATCTGGCCCTGCCGCTGTGGATGCTGCTGCGCATGGCCCTCAACGCCGTCGACGGCATGCTGGCCCGCGAATTCGGCCAGCAATCGCGGCTGGGCGCCTATCTGAACGAGTTGTGCGATGTGATCGCCGACGCGGCGCTGTACCTGAGCCTGCTCAGCGTACCGGGCGTGCGCCCCGAGGCACTGTGGCTGCTGGCCTGGGCCGCCGCGCTGAGCGAGTACGCCGGCGTGCTGGGCCTGATGGTCGGCGCCAGCCGCCGCTATGACGGCCCGATGGGCAAGAGCGACCGTGCGTTCGTGATCGGCGTGCTGGGCCTGCTGCTGGCGTTTGGCTGGGCAGGCGCGACCGTGGTCAGCGCGGTCGCCGCACTGGCCGCACTGCTGTGTGGGATGACGGTGGTCCGTCGCGTACGCCAGGGATTGAAGGAAGCCGCGGCGATATCGCAGCGGTAAGCACAACACGATTACACGCCCTATCCATACGGAGATTGCATGCGTCAGGCGCAGGAACGGGAATTCCACAGCTTCGACCAGGTGCCGCTGTTCTACCGGTACTGGCCGAGCACCACGGCAACCACGCCGGCCAAGGCCATCGTGCTGCTGCATCGCGGCCATGAACACTCCGGCCGGGTCACCCATCTGGTCGACGAGCTGGACCTGCCCGACACCGCGTTCTTCGCGTGGGATGCGCGCGGCAATGGTCGCTCGCCCGGCACGCGCGGCGACGCACCGGGCTTCCCGGCGCTGGTGCGCGACCTGGACAGCTTCATCGCCCACCTCAGTGCCGAGCATGGCATCGCGGTGGAGGACATCGTGGTGATCGCGCAGAGCGTGGGCGCGGTGGTTGCCGCCACCTGGGTGCATGACTATGCGCCGCGGCTGCGCGCGCTGGTGATGGCTTCGCCGGCATTCAAGGTGAAGCTGTACGTGCCGTTCGCACGCGCTGGACTGGCGCTGATGCAGAAACTGCGCGGCAACTTCTTCGTCAACAGCTACGTCAAGCCGCAGTGGCTGACCCACGACCCGGCACGGGTGGAAAGCTACCGCACCGATCCGCTGATCACCCGGCCGATCTCGGTGCGCGTGCTGCTGGGCCTGTACGAAGCGGCCGACCGCATCGTGGCCGACGCGCAGGCGATCAGCGTGCCGGTGCAGTTGCTGGTATCGGGCTCGGACTTCGTGGTGCACCGTGGCCCGCAGGACCGCTTCTACGAACGCCTGTCCAGCCCGATCAAGGAGCGCGTGCACCTGCCGGGCTTCTTCCACGACACCCTCGGCGAGCGCGACCGTGCGCCGGCGCTGGCGCGTATCCGCAGCTTCATCCAGGCACGCTTTGCCGAACCGCTGCAGGAGCTGTCGCGGCGCGATGCGCATCGGCATGGCCCGACCTTCGAGGAATCGGAGATCCTGTCGTGGCCACCGGAGCGCAACAGCCTGGCCGACCTGCGTTGGCGCGTGGTGCGCGGTGGCCTGCGTTTCGGCGGCACGCTGTCGGAGGGCATCGCGCTGGGCCTGCAGACCGGTTTCGATTCGGGCAGCACGCTGGACTACATCTACCGTGATGAGGCGCGGGGCAAGGGCCCGCTGGGCCGGATGGTCGACCGCAACTATCTGGATGCGATCGGTTGGCGCGGCATCCGCGTGCGCGGCAAGCACCTGCAGGAACTGCTGCGCGATGCCGCCCAGCGACTGCGCGGGCAGGGCGCGCCGGTGCGCGTACTGGACGTGGCGGCCGGCCATGGCCGTTACGTGCTGGAAGCACTCGGCCAGGGCGAACAGCGTGCCGACCGTATCGTGCTGCGCGATTTCAGCGATCTGAACGTAACGCAGGGCAAAGCCTTGATCGAGCGCCTCGGCGCGGCCGACATCGCCCGCTTCGAACAGGGCGATGCGTTCGATCCGGCGCAGCTGGCAGCAGTGGAACCGGCGCCGACGCTGGCGGTGGTGTCCGGCCTGTACGAACTGTTCCCGGACAACGATGCGGTGCTGCGTTCGCTGCAGGGCATCGCTGCGACGGTGCCGGTGGGCGGTTACCTGGCCTATACCGGGCAGCCGTGGCATCCGCAGCTGGAGTTCATCGCGCGTGCGTTGACCAGCCATCGTGGTGGCGCGGCGTGGGTGATGCGCCGCCGTACCCAGCACGAGATGGACGAACTGGTGCGCCTGGCCGGCTTCCAGAAGGTGGCCCAGCGCATCGATGACTTCGGCATCTTCACCGTATCGCTGGCACGACGGATCGCGTGATGGCGACGCTGGCGGCAACCGCATCATCCAGCGAGGCGCGCCCCTGGCGGCGCGCCCTGCTGTGGCTGGCCCTGCTCGGTCCATTCTTCTTCGCCAGCTATGGCTTCGCCAACTGGATGGCCGGCCGCCATGCCCAGCTGCCGGTGATGGCATTTGCCTGGGAGGCGCGGATTCCGTTCGTGCCGTGGACGATCGTGCCGTACTGGTCGATCGACCTGTTCTATGCGATCTCGTTCTTCCTGTGCCGGCGCCGGCTGGAGTTGGACCGGCACGCGCTGCGCCTGCTCAGCGCGCAGGTGATCGCGGTGGCGTGCTTCCTGTTGTGGCCGTTGCGCTTCAGCTTCGAACGGCCGGAAATCGGCGGTGTGTTCGGCTGGTTGTTCGACGTGCTGCTGGGCTTCGACAAGCCATTCAACCAGGCGCCGTCGCTGCATATCGTGCTGCTGATCGTGCTGTGGGTGAAGTTCGCGCAGTACCTGCACGGGGTCTGGCGGCTGGTGCTGCATGTGTGGGCGCTGCTGATCGGCATTTCGGTGCTGACCACGTTCCAGCATCACTTCATCGACATTCCCACCGGGCTGCTGGCTGGCTGGTTGTGCGTGTGGCTGTGGCCGGAGCAGGGCACGCCGCCGTTGCGTGCCTGGCAGGCTGCCGGTGACCCGAGGCGTTGGCGGCTGGCCGCGTTGTATGTGTTGGGTGCCGGCCTGCTGCTGGTGCCGGTGGTGATGCTGCGCGGCACCGCATTGTGGCTGCTGTGGCCCGTGGTGTCGTTGCTGCTGGTGTCGCTGGCCTATGCCGGGCTGGGCACAGCGGTGTTCCAGAAGCGCGCCGATGGCCGGTTGACGATGGCCGCGCGCTGGCTGCTGGCACCGTACCTGGGTGCGGCGTGGATCAACTCGCGGTTGTGGACGCGCCGTGCGCCGCAGCCGGTGCCGGTCGTCGACGCTGTCTGGCTGGGGCGCCTGCCAGGTGCCGCACTGCCGGCACCGCTGGTGGGCGTGGTCGACACCTGTGCGGAGCTGTCCTGCCGCGCGCCGGGGGCAGCGTACGCCAGCGTGCCGATGCTGGACCTGGCGGTGCCTTCGGCGGCGCAGCTGCGCGCCGCGGCAGATGCCATTGAACGCCTGCGCGGCCATGGCCCCGTCCTGGTCTGCTGTGCGCTGGGGTACTCACGTAGCGCGGCCAGCGTGGCGACCTGGTTGCTGCGCACCGGCCGTGCGCGCGATGTCGCTGACGCGGTGTCGATCGTGCGTGGCGCGCGGCCGTCGATCGTGCTGCATGACGTTCATCTACAGGTGATCGCGGCCGCTGCCGCGCAGGAGACCATTGCATGAGCGCCGTGCCCGATCTGCCGATGATGCATCTGCTGCTGCGGCAGGGGCGAGTGCCTGCCGCGTTGTCGCTGGGCCTGCTGCTGGTGGCCCTGTTGTTGCTGGGCATCGAGCCTGGGCTGGCGATGTTCGCCGCTGGCCTGCTGCTGCTGAGCCTGGTGGCAGGTGTTGTGCAGGCGTACTACGCGGTGCGGGTGCAGTTGGACGCCAGCCTGCTGCGTCTGCTGCAGCAGGAGGGCCTGCAGGGTGAAGTCGCGGCACAACGCGTGGACCAGGCGCTGCACACCGCTGGCCTGCGCAGGCTGGACGCACAGGCGCCGACGCGTGGCTGGGATGCGCGCTGGACCGGCATGCGGCGTCTGCTGATGCGCCAGTACGCCGCCACGCTGCTGCAGTTCGCTGCCCTGCTGCTGGCCGTGCTGTGGCCGCAGACCTGACCGGAGGTGCCGATGTTTGCTGAACTGATCGCCCGCGCCTGCAGCGCGGCCATCCATGTAGTGACCGGCGCACGCGCGCTGTGGGTTGGCTGCGCGCCGTCCAGCGAGCACCGCGTGTACTACGGCAACCATGCCAGTCATGGTGATTTCGTGCTGATCTGGTCGTCGATGCCGCCGGCGCTGCGGCGCCAGGTGCGGCCGGTCGCCGCCGCCGAGTACTGGCAGCGCGACGGTCTGCGTCGTTACCTGATCGACGCGGTATTCAATGGCGTGCTGGTGGAGCGCGAGGCCGGCAACCGCCATCAGGATCCGCTGCAGGTGCTGCGTGACGCGGTGGACGAGGGCTGTTCGTTGATCCTGTTTCCGGAAGGCACGCGCAACATCGGTGATGAGCCGCTGCTGCCGTTCAAGAGCGGTATCTACCACCTCGCCCGGCAACGCCCGGAGCTGGAGTTCGTGCCGGTGTGGATCGACAACCTCAAGCGGGTGATGCCGAAAGGGCGTTTCCTGCCGCTGCCGTTGCTGTGCACGGCAACCTTCGGTACGCCGCTGCGGCTGCAGGCCGATGAGGACAAGGCGGCGTTCCTGGCACGCAGCCGGCAGGCGCTGCTGGCCCTGGCCCCGAACGGAGGCCGTGCATGAGCTTCATGATCGATGTGTCCGGTGATCTTGCCGCACGCAGTGTGGGCCAGCAGACAGGGCTGCTGTTCGCGGGCGTAGGCGCGGTGCTGGTGCTGGCCACGCTGGTGTCCGAAACCCTGCGCTGGCGCCAGCGTGGACAGCCCAGCGCGGTGATCGCCAACCTGGTCTCGCGCATCCGCGCGTGGTGGGTGATGGCCATCGTGGTCGGGCTGGCGCTGTTCTTCGGGCGCGCCGGAGTGATCGTGCTGTTCGCCATCATCTCGCTGTTCGCACTGCGCGAATTCATCACCCTGGCGCCAACACGATCAGGTGACTACTACGCGTTGCTGGCCGCGTTCTACATCGTGCTGCCGTGGCAGTACTACCTGGTCTGGATCGACTGGTATGGCATGTACACGCTGTTGATCCCGGTGTACGCGTTCCTGTTCCTGCCGATCCTGGCCACCATCGGTGGTGACACCACCCACTACCTGGAGCGCACGTCGAAGGTGCAGTGGGGCTTGATGATCTGCGTGTTCTGCATCTCGCATGTGCCGCTGCTGCTGAACCTGCGCGTGCCGGGCTACGATCCGGCGCGCAACGTGCTGCTGTTCGCCTTCCTGGTGATCGTGGTGCAGTCGTCGGACGTGCTGCAGTACATCTGGGGCAAGCTGCTGGGCAAGCACCTGATCGCGCCGAAGCTGTCGCCGTCGAAGACGGTGGAAGGCTTCGTCGGCGGCGTGCTCTGTGCCAGCGCGTTGGGCGCCGCGCTCTGGTGGATCACCCCGTTCACGCCGCTGCAGGCGTTCGGCCTGTCGCTGCTGATCAATCTGATGGGGTTCTGGGGCGGCCTGGTGATGTCGGCGATCAAGCGCGACCGCGGCATCAAGGACTGGGGCAACATGATCGAGGGCCATGGCGGCATGCTCGATCGGCTGGATTCAGTGTGCTTCGCCGCGCCGGTGTTCTTCCACGTGGTGCGTTACTACTGGAAGGCGGGAGGTGGTTGACCCTGGTCGATGCCGTGGTAGCGCCGGGCCATGCCCGGCGAGCACGAAGTGCGGCAGATCACCATGCCGCCGGGCATGGCCCGGCGCTACCGGATGGGGTGTTCCGCGGTAGACGCATCCGCGCTTACGCGCTGATGCCGTATTCCTTCAGCTTCTTGCGCAGGGTGGCGCGGTGGATGCCCAGCATCGCCGCTGCGCGGCTCTGGTTGCCTTCGCAGTGGTTGAGCACTTCCACGAACAGTGGAATCTCCATCTCGCGCAGCACGATCTCGTAGACATCGTCCGCATCGCAGCCATCGAGGTCGCGCAGGTAACGGCGCACGGACTGGGCCACATGTTCGCGCAGCGGTGGCCGGGCAGCGCCACGACTGTTGTCAGGACGAGAAAGGACAGCGTTCAAGGGGGTTCCCGATCTGGTTGGTCCATGCACGCGGGGCGCCGGACCGGATGAGGTGATGGCGGTCAGTCTAGCGCGAGCGTGCCCGACCTGCCACGGCCGGACGGTCAGGCCCAGGTCAAAGGAACTCGAAGGTGAATGCGACCGTGGATGCGGCAGGCTCCTGCACGCGGAAGGCGATGCGTGCGCTCTGGCCCGGTTCCAGAGGGGCCGCACCCGGGTTTTCGCCGAGGTACTGCGCTGGTGCGAACACGCCGGTGCCGATCACACGACCATCGGCATCGGACAGCGACAGGCGCAGGTCCGGCCATGCCTGCGGCCAGCGCGCGTCGTTGCGGATGCTGGCCTGGATCTGCAGCACGCCGGGCTGGGCCGGCAACGGGCGGATTTCACGGCTGGTCATGGTCAATGCAGTGGGCTCGCGCCAAGCGGGCAGCTCGCAGCGCAGCACGTTGCACAGCGCGCCGATCCACGGCCGGGTACCGGCCTCGGCGGCCAGCCGTGCACGATCGGCAAGCACGCTCTGCAGCAACAGCAGCAGCGCCAGCGCGGTCACCAGCAGCCAATGCCAGCGAGGGGTGGGCAGCGCCCGCGGGCGCACGCCGAGGAAGCTGGGCGCATCGGCGGCGGTGGCAACGATGCCGGGTTTGGCGGTGAAGTCCGGCTCGATGATTGGATCAGCGGCGGCCGCCGGTTCTGTTTCGGTTGCCGCCACGATGTCCGTTGCCGGGTCGATGTCCTCGATCACCGGCGCTGCATCGGTCGGCACCGGTTCGCGCGGTTCGGTGGCTTCAGGCGTGGCATCGCGTCCCGGCGCGGTGCGCAGGAACGTGGCCAGGGGACGGCGCGGTGGGTTCGGCTCGGACATGCTCAGGGCGCGGGCTCGGATCCAGCGGTCATTCAACCACGATCAGGCGCGGCGTACGCCGGTGATGCGCATCCAGTCGCCATCCTGGGTGGCCTGCAGGTCGTCGAACCACGCCGCATAGCGCTGCAGCAGTTCGTCTTCCTGGCCATGCAGGATGCCCGACAGGGCGATGCGACCACCGCTGGCGACACGGGCGGCCAGCAGTTCGGCCAGTGCATCCAGCGCGGAGGCCAGGATGTTGGCGACCACGATCGGGTAGGTGGCGACCGGTTCGTCCTGCGGCAGGTACACCTGCATGCGTGCCTGTTCGCCGTTGCGTTCGGCATTGTCGGCGGTGGCGATCAACGCCTGCGGGTCGTTGTCCACGCCGATGGCCTGGGCGGCACCGAGCTTCAGCGCGGCCAGGGCGAGAATGCCCGAGCCACAGCCGAAGTCGAGCACGCGCTGGCCCTGCAGCTGGCCATCAACGGCCAACTGGTCCAGCCAGCGCAGGCACAGCGCGGTGGTCGGGTGGGTGCCCGAGCCGAAGGCCAGGCCCGGGTCGAGGCGCACGATGGCGGCGTCGGCGGCCTGCGCGGCTTCCGGCAGCTCGTGGTTCCACGGCACGATCCAGGTACGGCTGCCGAAGTCCATCGGCTGGAACTGGTCCAGCCACGCGCGCTCCCAGTCTTCGTCTTCCACGGCGCGGAAGCTGCCGTTGCTCCAGTCCAGCTCCGGATCGAAGGCTTCCAGCGCGGCCAGCAGCAGCAAGGCATTGCTGTCGGCCGGGAACAGCGCGCTGAGCACCAGGGTGTCCCACAGCGGGGTCTCGCCCACGCCGGGTTCGAGGATGGCCTGTTCGTTGCTGGTGTCGGCTTCGGCATCAAGCAGGGTCACCGCCAGCGCGCCCACATCCTCCAGCGCATTCTCATAGCGGGGCTGGGTGGCTTCGGTGCAACGCAGGGTCAGTTCCAGGAACGGCATGGCGGTGAGGGCAATCGCGGGAAAGGGGGCCATGCTAGACCATCGCGGCGTCTCCGTATGCCTTGAGATGAACGAAGCCGGTTCAGACAGGCCTCACGGGCCTTGCTAAACTCGGCGCTTTCCTGTGCGCCGTACCACCGAACGTTGCCGATGGCTTTCGCCCCGACCCTGAAAACCTGGTTGCTCGTCCTGCCGGCCGTGGCCGTGCTGGGTGTGGCCGGTTATCGGGCCAACGGCCACAGCCGGGCCATGGACGCGCATGTCGACGTGCCGCTGGCCGCCCAGGCCAGCGATGCACAGGGCGCGCTGGCACCGGTGATGCCCGAAGCGCTGGCACGCCGCCTCGCGGCTTTCGAACGTGGCACCGCGCTGCCGTCGGGCCTGCCGCTGGATATCCGCGCCGACATCGAAAGTGCCACCGATCTGTACGCCTACGCGCAGCGCCTGCGCGTGCAGGCCGACCAGGGCAACCACGAGGCGCGCTGGATGCTCAGCCGGGTCTACGACTACTGCGCGCAGTACGCCGTTGACCCGGGCGGCTACCGGCTGGATAACAACGTGCTTTCCGGCCTCGGCCTGAGTGCGGCGCCGGAGATGGTGGAGGCGCGCGAACGGGTGGCGCAGCGTTGCGGTGGCTTCGTGCCCGGCGACAAGCTGGGCCCGGCACTGGTGATCGGCGAGCGTCGTCGTGCGGCCCAGCAGGGCAACTTGGCGGCCGAAGCGGCGTTGTTTGCCGAAGGTGAGCCACTGCAGGACAGCGAGCAGTACCGCCGCGACCTGGTTGAACGCGTACGTACCTCGCGCGATCCGGAGGCGTACATGGCGATCGCGCCGGGCATGGGATTGCGTGCGGCGGGCGACAAGGCATTGACCGGCATGGTGGCCGGTGAACAGCTGAGTGAACTGGCATGGCGGGTTGCGGCCTGCGAACTCGGTCTTCCCTGTGGAGCCGACAGCGTGCTGGTCAACAGTTTTTGTGCGAATGGAGGGATCTGTTCGCCGGATGGAACGCAGGACTTCCGTGAATTTGTGTATGACGCCGCGGTTTCGCGGCAAGGTGCGGGGAAAATGAAGGAATGGATCAAGCGATTGATTGGCACGAGGGACGGGCGATGAACTACCGTCGATTCCTGCATGGGGCCAAGTTCTGGTTCTGGGTGGTGTTGTTCGTGGCCTATTCGGCCGGTGCGGTAGGCCTGCTGATGATCGACACCTACGAGGACCGCTACCGGCGTCTATCGAAGGTGGAGCTGACCTCGGTGAAGACACAGGAAGACGTGCGTCGTGCCGGTGCCAGCCAGGTTGCCGCCGTTTACCGTGCGCAGAGCGGCGTGCCGTTCTCGTCGTTGCCGGCCGGCAGCACCTTCCAGGTGGTGTGGCCCGATGGGTCCAGCGAGACCATGGTGATCGTCGATCCGACCTCGCCGAACGGCGTGCGTCCACTGGCGAACTCGCAGATTCCCGCGACCGCGGCCGACGCGCGCTGACGCCACGCCGGTAGCGCCGGGCCATGCCCGGCGGGTGGGCGGTGGCGATGGAAGGCCGCCGGGCATGGCCCGGCGCTACCGTAAAAACGCAAAAAGGGCGGGGAAAACCCCGCCCTTTTCATGTGCAGCGACTGCAGTTGCCGATCAGGTCAACGCGATCGGCTTGCTCTTGCGCTCGGCAAGGCGCTTTTCCAGGTAATGGATGTTCTGGCCACCGGCCTGGAAGCCCTTGTCACGCATGATCCGCTGCTGCAGGGCGATGTTGGTCTTGATGCCATCGACCACCATCTCGCTCAGCGCCACCCGCATGCGGGCAATGGCGGTCTCGCGGTCCGGACCGTGCACGATCAGCTTGCCGATCATCGAGTCGTAGTTCGACGGCACGCGGTAGCCACTGTAGATGTGGGTATCGACGCGCACGCCGGGACCACCCGGTGCGTGGAAGCCGGTGATGGTGCCCGGGCTCGGCACGAAGGTTTCGGCGTCTTCGGCGTTGATGCGGCACTCGATCGCATGGCCGGTCAGCACCACATCGCTCTGCTTGATCGACAGCTTCTGGCCGGCAGCGATCTTCAGCTGTTCGGCGACCAGATCGATACCGGTGACCATCTCGGTGACCGGATGCTCCACCTGGATGCGGGTGTTCATTTCGATGAAGTAGAAGCGGCCGTCTTCGTACAGGAACTCGAAGGTGCCGGCGCCGCGGTAGCCGATGCGGATGCAGGCTTCCACGCACACCTTGCCGATCTGCTCGCGCTGCTCGGCGGTGATGCCCGGTGCCGGTGCTTCCTCGACCACCTTCTGGTGACGACGCTGCATCGAGCAGTCGCGCTCGCCGAGGTGGATGGCGTTGCCCTGGCCGTCGGCCAGCACCTGGATCTCCACGTGGCGCGGGTTCTCCAGGAACTTCTCCATGTAGACCTCGCCATTGCCGAACGCGGCCTTGGCCTCGCTCTTGGTGGTTTCGATGGAGGTCTTCAGGGAAGCTTCGGCGTGCACCACGCGCATGCCGCGGCCACCGCCGCCGCCGGCCGCCTTGATGATGACCGGGTAGCCGATCTCACGGGCGATCTTGGTGTTGGCGACGATGTCGTCGCCGAGCGGGCCGCCAGAACCGGGCACGCACGGCACACCGGCCGACTTCATGGCACGGATCGCTTCGACCTTGTCGCCCATCAGGCGGATGGTGTCTGCCTTCGGGCCGATGAAGATGAAGCCGGACTCTTCCACGCGCTCGGCGAAGTTGGCGTTCTCGGACAGGAAGCCATAACCGGGGTGGATGGCTTGGGCGTCGGTGACCTCGGCCGCGGCGATCAACGCCGGGATGTTGAGGTAGCTTTCCGCCGATGCCGCCGGGCCGATGCAGACCGATTCATCGGCCATGGCCACGTGCTTGAGATTGCGGTCGACCGTGGAGTGCACGGCCACCGTGCGGATGCCCAGGGTGTTGCACGCGCGCAGGATGCGCAGCGCGATTTCCCCTCGGTTGGCGATGACGACTTTGTCGAGCATGGCAGCCGCCCCTTAGCCGATCACGAACAGCGGCTGGTCGAATTCCACCGGCTGGCCGTTCTCGCCGAGGATGGCGACGATGGTGCCCGACGCATCGGCTTCGATCGGGTTGAACATCTTCATCGCTTCGATGATGGCCAGGGTCTCGCCGGCCTTGACCTGCTGGCCGATGCTGACGAACGCCGGCTTGTCCGGTGCGGACGAGGCATAGAAGGTGCCGACCATCGGCGAGCGCAGCACGTGGCCTTCCGGCAGCGCGTTGCCCGGCTTGGCGGTGCCGCCGGTGGAGGCTTCGGTCGGCGACTGCATCGGCATGGCCGGGGTGGCCGGCTGGGCGGCGGCCGGAGCGGCCATCATCATCTGCGGCGGGGCCTGCATCATGCCGTAGCCGGACACCGGAGCGCGCGACAGGCGCACCGACTCTTCGCCTTCCTTGATTTCGATTTCAGCCAGGTTCGACTCTTCCAGCAGGTCGATCAGCTTCTTGATTTTGCGGAGATCCATGGTGGCCTCTTTGCTCTTTGATGTCAGTGTGGTGGGAAGCGCGTTGCGCTCGGGTCAAAGCAGTTCGTAGAAGTCGCGCAGCTGCCGGGTGCGGTCGCGCGCGAGGGTGATCAGGCAGCGCATCTGCGCGCCGTTGCGCGCGGTGCCGTCGGAGTTGAGGGCGTACACCGCTTGGCAGTCGTGGTCGCGCAGCTGCATCCATGCGCGCTGGGCCAGCACCAGTTCCTGTTCGGCGTTGCCGCAGTAGCTGCAGGTGCCGCCGTTGGCCGGCGTGCGCAGCTGCCTGCGTGCCTGGGCGTAGACGGTGTTGAGTTCGACGTCGGCGGCCGCTGCCACGTCCGAGGCGCACAGGTCGCTCTCCATCGTGGTGGTCGGATGCGCGCAGTCGATGCCCTCGTCCTTGCGGTCGAACGCGCTGGCAGCGCCGCACAGGCCGGCCCACAGCACAACGCTGGCGAGGACGCGCGACAGGTTCATGATGCGGCGGCGGCCTGCACGCGCGCCAATGCCGCGTCCATCGCATAGCGGTAGCTGTCGGCACCGAAGCCACACACCACGCCCACCGCCTTGTCGCTGAAATAGCTGTGCTGGCGGAAGGGCTCGCGGGTATGCGGGTTGGACAGGTGGATCTCGATGAACGGCACCGCCACCGCCGCCAGCGCATCGCGCAGGGCAACCGAGGTATGGGTGAAGGCGGCCGGGTTGATCAGGATGAAGGCGGTTCCGTCGGTGCGTGCGGCCTGTACACGATCCACCAGGACGTGCTCGGCGTTGGACTGCAGGCTCTCCAGCGCATGACCTGCGGCAGCGGCCTGGGCGGCCAGCGCCTGGTCGATGTCGGCCAGCGTGGTGTGGCCGTAGACCTCCGGCTCGCGGCTGCCGAGCAGGTTGAGGTTGGGGCCATGCAGGACCAGCAGCTTCGCCATGGGATCCGATTGACGGGAAAGGGCGGCAGTCTGGCGGAAGCTGAGGATGCTGTCCAGTTCGGCGAAATTAGTGGTGTTTAAAGCGATCGTTTGAAAGGGCCGTGCGCCGCATGGCTGCTCACTATAGACAGTGGAAACTGCGCGTGCCGACCATCCCCCCTGCCGGAAGACTGCGGCCGGGCCGCATTACGTTCGACACTGCGGAGGTTGCCAGGGTGTTCCTACACTGGGTCAACCCGCCATGTCGGCGCTCCTGGATGCTCGCGCCGTGCCCACCCCCATGCGATTGCCTGCAGTGCTGCTGGCGCTGCTGCCCTTGAATGCGCTGGCTGCCGAACAATGGATCGTTGCCACCGACCTGTGGGGCAGCAGGAACTACCAGACCCTGCAGGTGGACGTGCAGGACGGGCGTATCGCCGGCCGTCTGGACGCCGACCCGGTCACCGGCACCCTGGGTGCCGGGCAGATGGTATTCACCGCAACCGACAGCCAGGGCCAGCGCTACCAGTTCGACGGGCGCATTGACGGGGCGCGGATGCAGGGACAGAGCGATCAGCCGGACACCAACAACCGCGAGGCGCGTGCCGTCCACGCCTTCAGCGCCTGGAAAGTACCTGCGCGGGTTTCGACCGCACCTCAGCGCCATGTGTTCACGCCGACCGACTATTCCAATACCTTCAGCGCCGACCGTGCGCCGGTGCTGGTGATCTGGCCGGGGGACTCGGTACAGACCCGCACGCTGGACTCCGGCGGCGTCGACGAGAAGGGCGTCACCCGCGCGCTGTTCGGCAATCCACAGGTCGGGCCGTTTTTCGTGGTCGGTGCCGAACCCGGCGACACGCTGGCGATCACGCTTACCTCGTTGAAGCTCAACCGTGACTATGCCGACAGCCTGGATGGCCTGGTGGGACGCTTGAAGACGCCGCGGGTGGCTGCCGAAGCCACCGGGCTGGGCAAGCCGGTGCGCTGGCAGCTGGACCGCAGCAGGGGCGTCGCCCGTCCGCAGGGCGCAGGTGGTGGCCTGCGGCATTTCGAAGTGCCGGTGAAGCCGATGCTCGGCGGCCTGGCGCTGGCCCCCGGCTTCGGCTACCCGCCTTTTTCCACCGGCGATACCGGTGACTTCGGCGGCAACATGGACTTCAACGCCGTGGTCGAAGGCAATACGGTCTACCTGCCCGTGCAGCAGCCTGGCGCCCTGATGTACCTGGGTGATGGCCACGCACTCCAGGGCGATGGCGAAACCACCCAGTGGGCGCTGGAGACATCGCTGGATGTGGTGGTGAAGGTCGAGCTGCTGAAGCAGCATGCGATCGCAACGCCGCGGGTGGAATCGGCAACGCAGATCATGACCCTGGGCCAGGGCGGCTCCAGCGATGATGCGCTGCGCATCGCCACCTCGGGCATGCTGCAGTGGCTGCGCCAGGCCTATGGGTTGACACTGTCCGAGGCGACCCAGGTGCTGGGCGTGGCGGTGCAGTACCAGGTGGCCAACCTGGCCGGGCGCAGTGTGGGCGTGGCGGCGAAGCTGGACAAGGCACTGTTGCAAGGGCTGCAGTTGCAGACGACAACGCAGCCGGGCCGCGCCGCCGTGAAGCCCGCTGCCAGATGACCACTGCGCGGGCAGCAACCGGGGAAAACGTATCCACCAGGAGTCCGTGATGAGTGCCGACGCCATCCGAAACCGCCGCGCTGCCTTCAGGGCGCTTCATGCATCCGGTTGCTTCCTGCTGCCCAATCCATGGGACGTGGGCAGTGCGGTGGCGCTGGCGCGGCTGGGTGCCCAGGCACTGGCTACCACCAGTTCCGGCCATGCCTGGGCCCACGGGCAGCCTGACGGGGCGATGGGCCGCAGCGAGATCCTCGCTCATCTGCAGGCGATGGTGGCGGCGACCGATCTACCGGTGAACGCCGACTTCGAAGATGGTTTTGGCCGCAGCCCGGAGGCGGTGCACGAGAGCGTGTCGATGGCGATCGCTACCGGTGTGGCTGGCCTGTCGATCGAGGATTCCAGCGGCGATGCGGACCATCCGCTGCGCAGCATCGAAGACAGCGTGGCCCGGCTGCAGGCCGCGCGCCGTGCCATTGATGAAAGCGGGCACGACGTGATGCTGGTGGGGCGCGCGGAGAACTTCTTCGTCGGGCGACCCGATCTGGACGATACATTGGCTCGCATCCGCGCCTATGCGCAGGCGGGTGCCGACTGTCTGTATGCGCCCGGCATCCGGACCGCAGAGCAGATCCGCGCCGTGGTGGAGGCCGCCGGTGGCAAGCCGGTCAACCTGCTGATCGGTGCGCCCGGCGTGATGACGCTGCAGCAGGCCGCCAGTCTGGGCGTGCGCCGGGTCAGTGTCGGCGGTGCGCTGGCCCGCAGCGCGTGGTCCGGCTTTCTCGACGCCTCCCGGCAGATGCTTGCCAGTGGATCATTCGATGCGCTGCCGGCCACCCCGTCCGGTGCCGAGCTCAACGGGTTGTTCAAGCCGTAGGTGCGTGCAGGCTAGTGCGGCGGCGTCGGCGGGGCGGCCGTCCTGCCGAGCGCTTCGCGCACCGCGCGCTGCAGGCCCTGCACATGGAACGGTTTGGCCAGGAAGGGCGCGCGCCGATGCCGGACCGGCACCAGCTGGTCGTATACCGCTGAAGCAAAAAGATAGGGGATGCCCAGTTCGAGCAGCCGATCGGCCACAGGGAATACCACGCCATCACGAAGTTCCACGTCCAGCACGGCGCCATCGAAGTGGCCACTGTCGAGCATGCCCAATGCCTCGAAGACGCTGTTGGCGTGGGCGATTTCGTTGCCTTCGTCGGTCAGGGCCTGTTCCATCAGATCAGCCAGATCGAGCTGGTCTTCCACAAGGAGCAGGCGGGGTAGCGGTGCGGGTCGTTCGTTGTTGCTCTGCATGGTGTGTAGTCGTGCGAATGCTGCGTTGGTCCGGCAAGCATCCGCTTACCGGCATCAAGGCCGTGGCAGCCCGGTGTGGCTGTGATGTGCACAACAGCGACCGCAGCGCGCAACAGCATTCCACCGATGATGCTGGTGCTGGCTGCAATCGTAGTTACCATTGGTAACTAATGAACAGCAGAGCCCCATCATGCATACCCATATTGTCGTGGCACATCCTGAACCGGCCTCGCTCACCCACGCCGTCGCTGCGCGGATCGGTGAGGCCATCGTCAACGCCGATGCCGACAATACGGTCACCTCGGTGGATCTGATGGCCGAAGGCTTCGATCCACGTTTCAATGCCCAGGACCACGCGTTCTTCCGCAGGACCACGACGCTGCCGGCCGATGTCGCCGCCGAGCACGCCCGGCTGGATGCGGCCGATGCGCTGGTGCTGGTCTACCCGCTCTACTGGTGGTCGTTCCCGGCGCTGCTGAAGGGATGGATCGACCGCGTCTTCACCCAGGGCTGGGCCTATGACGAAGGTGCCGACGGCAAGGTGGAAAAAAAGCTGCAGCGGCTGCAGGTGCATCTGGTCGGGCTGGGCGGCGCGGGCCAGCAGATGATCGACCGGCGTGGCTATGGCGCGGCGATGAAGACCCAGATCGAGCAGGGTATCTTCGACTACTGCGGGGCGCCGGTGCTGTCCTCCACGCTGCTGCTGGACGCCGACAGCGGCATGGCCGAAGCGCATCTGCAGACGGCAGTGGACATCGGACGTAAGATCGGAACCCCCGCGCCCTGACGATCTCCCTTGCCTTCCAGACCTGCCGCGCCCGAGCCCCGTCGCCGCCTGACCCGTGAACAGCGCGCCCGGCAGCTGCTGGACGTGGCGTGGGCGCTGGTTGGCGAAGAGGGCACCGATGCGCTGACCCTGGCCCGCCTGGCCGAGGCGGCCGGTGTCACCAAGCCGCTGGCCTACGACCACTTCGAAACACGCAACGGTCTGCTGGCCGCGCTGTATGCCGACTATGACCATAAGCAGACCGTGGTCTTCGACGACCGCATCGGCAGTGCGAAGGCGCGGCTGAAGGATCGCGCGCATGCCATCGCCTCGGGCTACATCGATTGTGTGCTGTCGCAGGGCAGCGAGATCCAGGACATTCTCGCCGCGTTGGCCGGGTCACCGGAACTGCGTGCGGTACGCCGTTGCTATCAGCAGGATTTCATCGACAAGTGCGCGCAGTGGCTGGGCCCGTTCGCAGTAGGCGAGGCCGTGCCGGCTACCGGGCTGTGGGCCATTCTCGGTGCCGCCGAAACCCTGTCTGAAGCGGTTGCGGCCGGTGCGGTGGAACACACGGCCGCCGAGGCCGAGCTGGAGCGCGTGATCGTCGCCATCGTCAAGCGTGGCAGCTGAATCGTGTGGGCGAAGCGGCCTAGAGTTGCTCGACGCTGACTGATGGCAGTGGCACGTCACGCGGCAGGTCCGGCAACAGCTGTCGCAGCAGCTCCGGCATTGCCTGCATGGCGGCACCATCGATGTAGCGCCACTGCGTACCACCGACCTGCCGGATGGCGACCATGAAGGTGAGGCTTTTCACTGTCTGTGCGTCGATGGTGAATACCGTGGTCCGCGGCACGAAGCAGACTTCTTCGTCGCCGGCAGCGTAGGTGCGGGTCGGTTCGCCGACCTCATCGCTGATGACCTTCAGGCCCATGTCGCCGAGTGCCTTCATCGCATCGCGCGCGGCTTTCGCATACGCCGCGTCGCCGCCGGCAAAACGCTTCACGCTCGGATGCGTGCGCTCGATCATGGCATCGGTATCGCCACGCGCGAAGGTGGAGAGCAGAGAACGCACATCCTGCTGCAGCGCGTCGGTCTCGGCAGGGCTGAGTTCGCCGGCATGGGTGATTGCAGCGGCGAACATGCAGGACAGCGCAAGCATCCAGCACAACAGGCGTCGATCCATCGGTGGGGGTACTCCTTCGGGCGCTGGACTATAGAGCGCATTGCCCGTGGTGTCTGCCCTGCCTGCCGGTCACGCGGGTTGGACGCCGGCCATTCCGGCGCTTCCGGCGCTGGCGAAGCCTGCATCAAGCTGCGCACGCACCTGCTCATCGCGCGACGCACGGGAATCAGCACCCAGCACCACGGTGATCAGGCGCAGTGGCAGCGCGTGCCCAGCGCACCTGCGACGGGCGGTGGCTGCCAGGCAGAAGCCTGCAGCCTGTGTGTAACCGGTCTTCAAACCATCCACGCCGTCTTCGCCCAGCAGCGCGTTCTGGTTGGCCTTGTGCAGGGTGTGGTGCACGAAGCTGCGCTGTGCGGTGATCGCCAGCAGATCGGGGTGGCGGCCAAGCACCTGCGCGGCCAATATCGCCATGTCGCGTGCGGTCGACAGATGCCCCGGGGTAGTGATGCCGGACACGGAAATGAAGTGCGTATCGTGCAGGCCCAGCGCTCGCGCGTGGTCGTTCATGTGCTGCGCGAACGCCGCCTGTGATCCGGCCAGGTGACGGGCCAGGGCGAGCGCGGCATCGTTGCCGGAGACTACCATCAGGCCCTCCAGCAGTCTGCCGAGGACGATGCTTTCGCCGGGCACCAGGCCCATCCGTGTTTCATCGTCGGCCACCTCGTACACGTCGCGCGGGTCGATGGTGATCATGTCCGACCACGAACCGCCCGACTGCGCGAGCAGGTCGTAGGCGGTGTAGGCGGTCATCAGCTTGGTCAGCGAGGCCGGTGGTCGTCGCAGATCCGCGTGCTGCTGCTGCAGGATGTCGAGCGAGACGGCATCGATCGTGATCGATGACACGGGCGGGCGAGGGGCGTGCAATGAAGACATGGTCGCGCAAGCGTAGCCGGAAGTACGCATGCCGTGGGCATTGCCTGCACATCCTGCGAATACCCGCCACGCGATCCTGTGGAAATGGATTCCGACATCCGCATCGATGGCCGCGTGTTCGCCTATGTCTTTCCCTGTGCCTGGGAGGACTACGCGAAGATCGGCTTCTCGCGCGATCCGCTGGGCCGGATCAGTGCGCTGCATCGGCGCTGGTTCGAGTTCTTCGATCTGGAAGCAGGCGCGCTGGTCGAGGCGGAATCAGAGCGGGATGCGCGTGACCTGGAACTGCAGTTGCGCCGGCCCTTCAAGCTGCATCGTGCGCCGGCACCGATGACGGTGCAGGACAAGGCCGGTGGGCACACCGAGTGGGTGCGTGGGGCCAACGCTGCATTGGCCGAGGCTGTGCAAGCGCTGGCGCAGCAGGGCTATCACACCTATCCGCTGCGGCTGTGGCTGCGGGCTGCGATGGTCCAGCGCCTGGACCGGCTGCATGACTGGGCCGCAGTGCAGGTGCCGGAAGAGGAAAGCCTGCGTTCGCCCGTCGGCGTGGCCGCACTGCGCGACGCCATCGATGCGTATCGCGCGCTCGCTATCGATCCGCAGCCGTGGTTGCCCGAGCACCTGCAGCGCGGGTGGTGACACTGCCCCGGGCGGCCGGGGTGTTGCCCGGACGGGGTGCCCGGTGTGCATCGGGCGCTGCGGGAACGGGGCTGGCGAGGCGCTGGGCCAGGGCAACGTTGGTCACATGACCCTGCAGGAACAACAGACCGCTGAAGATGTTCATGATCGTGCCTCCACTTGAGTGGAATGCACGATACGGGCAGCATGGCGGTGCAAAAAGCGACATTTCCGCAAGGTCGACTTGAGAGGAATTCAAGGCTTATGTCCCGCCCACCGCTGCATGCCCTGCAGGGCTTCGTCGCTGCCGCACGCCTGGGCAACCTGTCCCGCGCCGCCGCGTCGATGAACCTGACGGTCAGTGCGCTCAGCCATCAGATGCGCCAGCTCGAGGAACGCCTGGGCCAGCCGCTGCTGATACGGCAGGCACGCGGTGTGGCCTTGACCCTGGAAGGGCAGCGCCTGCTGGATCAGGTGGGCCCTCATCTGGATGCGATCAACGAAGCCTTCCAGCCCTACGCCGCGCGACCGGAGCATGTGCTCACCCTCAGCGCCGTGCCGTCGATGGCCAGCGCCTGGCTGGTGCCACGCCTGGGCAACTTCGTGGCGGCGCATCCGCAGATCGAAATCAATCTGCAGTCGAGCGAGCGACTGATCGACTTCGACCGGCAGCTGCAGTTCGATGCAGCGCTGCGGCTGGGCAGCGGACAATGGCCGGGGCTGGTGGTGGAACCGTTGTTCGACGAATGGCTGCTGCCCATGGCCAGCCCGGCACTGATCGAGCGCATGGGCGGCATCGGCCACCTGCCGTTGGCACAGTGGCCGCTGCTGGGAGACCCCGACGGCGCGTGGGGCGCATGGTTCGCGCTGACCGGGCAGCGCCCGCCGGCGCGGTACGTGGCGGTGCTGGATGATTCCGAAGCCCACCATCGCGCCGCACTGGACGGCGTCGGTGTTGCCCTGGGACGGGTGACGCGGGCGCGGCTGCTGCTGGATTCCGGCCAGTTGGTTGCGTTGTCGGACCGGCGCCTGAAAACCGCATGGCCGCATTGGCTGGTGTATCCGCAGCGCTCGGTGCGGCACCGTGGTTTCCTCGCCTTCCGCGAATGGTTGCACGCCCAGGCGGCCGAGCATGTGCGGCACATGCAGGCCGCAGACGCGGGGTAGCGCCACGCGGGCAGGCGCGACGCCATGGAGTGCGCGTCACCGCAACAGCGTGACTGCCTGCCCGGCACGCGCGAAGGCCTCGCCCAGCAGCGGCCCGGCCTTGATCGCCTGCACTTCCGCGAACAGTGCCTGCAACGCCGCTACGGGTCGAGAGATGGGCGCGGCAACCGCCTGCTGGATGACGGTGAAGCGATCGGCCAGCACGCGATGGCCGGGATGTGCCTGCGCCCAGGCCAGCAGGGGCTGGCGTACGCCGGCCGCTGCATCCAGCCGCTGCTGGTCGAACAGGGTGATGGCCGCGGCCGAGGTGTCGGCACGTTCAATCGTCGCGTGCCGCAGCTCACGGCTGAGGAACAGATCGTAGGCGGCGCCGCGTCCCACCGCGATACGCAGCCCGTTGCGATCAAGGTCTGCAACCCGTTGCGCTGGACTGTCATCGCGCACCAGATAGGTGCCTTCGATCTCCACATACGGCGCGCTGAAGGCAATGCGGTCGGCACGTGCCGGGTCCACCGCCAGGAAGGCCAGATCCCATGCATCGTCGCTCGCCGCTGCAACCACCGATGCGGCCGCGTCGTGGCAACTGAAGCATGCATGCACACCCAGCCGCTGTGCCAGCGCAGTGGCCAGTTCCACCGACGGCCCACGCGGTGAATTGGCGTCGCCCTGGGCCAGCACCGGGTTGCCCAGGTTGATGGCAACGCGCAGGTGGCCCAACGGGGCCAGGGCATGACGGTGATCGGCCAGGGACATGGGCGCTTCCAGTACGGTGGCAGGCTGTCCAGCATGCCAGTCGGGGCCGTATCGTGCAGTGCACAGGGCTGCGATGCTGCCTTTCATCCATCTGCACGCCGAGCACGATCACCATGAATCCCATCCTGCATGTTGAAGTTCCGGTCGCCGATCTCGAACGCGCCGTGATGTTCTACGAGCACTGGCTGCAGGTACGCATCGAAGCGCCGATCGACCTGCATGACTGCCGGATGGCCTACCTGTCGTTCAACGACGACGCCGCAGGTGCCAGCATGGCGCTGGTGCACGGCGCCGACTACGTGCCGTCGGAGCACGGCCCGCGCATCTACCTGGGCGTGGACGATGTGGACCGGAGCCTGCAGCGTGCCCTGCAGGCCGGCGCGGTGCTGTGCTTTGGCCCGGCCGTCGCCGGTGGCTGGCGGGTGGCCGAGATCCGCGACAGCGAGGGCAACCGGATTGCCTTGCAGGCACCCGTCAACCCATAGCGGCAAGGACGGCAGCCGAGCATGGCGCGGCGCTACACGGACGTGGCCTGTGATCGCTGCAGCCAGTCGGCGATGGCCGGATCCAACCGCGGATCGTCGGGAAGGCGCATGCCGAAGCCCTGCTGCAGGACCTCGCGCACGTCCTGCACATCCCGCAGCGGGCGCTTGGCCGGCGCCTGGCCCGGGCGGTATTCGGTGTAGTTGCCGCTGCCGATGGTGCGTCGCCAATCCGGCCCGGTCAGTGATGCACGCAGCTGGCCGGGAAAGCTCGACTGCGGATGCGTGCACACGTACCAGTTGCCTACCTCGTTGTCGATCGGCGCCGGTGGCTGCAGGTCGAAGCGGTACAGCGCCCGCCAGTCATCCCCCGCCTCGGCGGCGAGCATGAAGTCGCCATCATCCAGCGTCCGCACGCGGTAACGCTCGTGCGGTGTGTCCTGCACTGCGGTCTCGTGCAGGCGCAGCGGTACGGTCGGGGTCAGGCTGCCGAAGCCGGTATCGACCAGCCAATCCTCTTCCTGCAGACGCACCCGCAGGAGCAGATGCGTACGCGCAGTCAGCTCGCCCTCGGTGGCCGACAGCAGCACGCGTGCACTCAGTGGCTGCGCATCGAAGCCCAAGACCTGCAGCAGCGCCAGGAACGCGCCATTGAGTTCGAAACAGTAACCGCCGCGCTGCGCGTGCAGCAGCTTGTGCTGGACGCTGTCCAGGTCGATTGCCACCGCGTCGCGCAGCAGGCTGGTCAGGGTCTCGAACGGCAGCAGGGCGTTGTGGCGCTGCTGCAGCAGGGTCAGCCCGGCCAGGGTGAGAGGGGGTGGGGCATCCAGCTGCAGGCGCTGCAGGTAGCGGGGGACGTCGATGGGCATGGCAGGCATCACGGGCAGGGGCCTCCACTGTGATACCGCAACCGGGGTTGAGGTCAAGCGCATCCCGCCGGTGTCATCCCCCGGTCGCCTACGGCCGGTACAACAGCGACAACTGCCCGCCACTCGTGGCTGGAATCAATCCGGGGCTAAAGTTCTGCTGCAACCGGTCGATACAGGTGCGTCCTTCCGCCTGGAGTCTGTCATGTCGGCCGTCGTTCCCCACCTTCGGTCCTTGCGTAGCCGCGTTGCCGGGTTGCGTTCCCGTTTCCCTGGCGTGCTGCGCTGGTTGCAGCCCCATCGGCTGAGCGTCGCCGACAAGCTCAAGGCGACCCTGCTGGTCTGCAGCCTGGGCCTGGTGGCCATCGCCGCCGTCCATGCCTGGACCAGCCATTCGAGCAGGCAGGCGGCGCGCGATCAGGCCAGCTACCAGCACGGCAGTGACCGCGTCGCTTCGCTGGCAGCGCGGGTGGCCGAGGCCCGGCGCCTGCAGACCCAGTATGCGCGAAGTTTCGACGATGCCGACCGCAGCCAGTTGCTGGCCACGCAACGGATGTTGAAGCAGGATCTGCAGGCGTTGCGTGCAATGCCGATGGATGCGGGTCGGCGCAAGGTCCTGCAGGCGATGACTGAAGCCGTCGACGCATTCTCACAGGGCATCGCCGCGTTGTTCGAGCGGGTGGATGAGATGGGGCGCGGCGACGCAGGCCTGGCCGCGCAGCTGCAGCAGTCCGCCGACGCACTGCAGACACAGGTGGACGCGCTGGAGCGACCTGCGCTTTCCCTGCATGTGCAGCGGATGCGGCGCCAGGAAGCGCTGCTGCTGCTCGATGGCGATTCCACCCACGCCGATCGTGCCAGCGAAGAAAAGCTGCCCTTCGATCTGGCATTGGCGGACCTGCCAGCCGAGGTGCAGGAGCACGTGCGAACGGGCATGGAGGCCTACCAGGCCGCGCTGCTGGGCTATACCGCCGCGCGTGTCGGCCTGGACGTGGAAGCACAGTCGCTGCTCGAGACGGCGGCAGCCGTGGGCCCGGCACTGGCCGCATTCCAGCAGGCGCAAAGTGTGGCCCTGGCCCAGGCGCAGCTTCGTCAGCAGTCGGGCGCACGGATGGCCAGCGTGCTGTTCGTGACCACTCTGCTGCTGGTGGCCGGTGTACTGATCACCAGCCTGGTGCTGGTCGTCCGCGCGGTGCGTCGACCGATCCAGGACACCCTGCGTTTCGCTGGCGATATCGCCGATGATCGGCTCGACACCACGCTGCGCGTGCATAACGCCAACGATGAGATCGGCCAGCTTGCGCAGTGCCTGGTCGACATGCAGCAACGCCTGCGTGCGCGGATCGAAACCGAGCGCGCGGTTGCGCGCGGCAACACGCGCGTGCGGCAGGCGCTGGACAGCGCGCAGACCGGCTTGATGGTGGTCGACGCGGAAGGGCAGGTGGCCTACGCCAATCCAGCGCTGCTGCAGCTGCTGGATCTTCCTGCAGAGACGTTGCTTGGCAGCGACGCGGTCCGCCTGCACCCGGTACTGGCGGGGCTGATTGGTGTCCGTCAGCGCGAAGAGCGCGAGATCGGCCACGCCGGCACCCGCTACCAGCTGATCGCCAACGCCATCGTCGAGGACGACCACTTCCTCGGCGTGGCAGTGGAATGGCGCAGCCGCGCGCTGGAGACACTGCTGGAAACCGAAGTGGCGGCGCTGGTCGACGCGGCGGCGCATGGCGAGCTGCAGGGGCGCATCGTACTGGAGGGCAAGCAGGGCTTCGTGCGCACGCTGTCGACCAGCATCAATCGCCTGCTGTCCACCTTCGAGACCAACCTCGGCGATCTGCAGGCACTGCTGGCCGCACTGGCACGCGGCGACCTGAGCGTGCGCCTGGAGGGCGACCTGCAGGGCGTGTTCGCCCGCATGCGTGACGATGCCAACGCCACCGTCGCGCAGCTGGGCCACATCGTCACCCGCATCCAGCAGGCCACCGTCCGCCTGGATGTGGGGGTGGGTGAAATCGTTGCCGGCCATCACGATCTTTCCCAGCGCACGGAACAGCAGGCCGCCAACCTGGAAGAAACCGCTGCGTCGATGCATGAACTGACCGATACCGTAGGCCGCAACGCCGATGCGACGGAGCGCGCCGATGGACTGGTACGTGAGGCCGCCCGGGTTGCCGAGCGCGGCGGCACTGCGGTCGGCCAGGTGGTGGCCACCATGCAGGGCATCAGCAACGCATCGCGGCGCATCGGCGACATCATCCAGCTGATCGATGGCATCGCTTTCCAGACCAATATCCTTGCCCTCAACGCGGCAGTGGAGGCCGCGCGTGCAGGCGAGCAGGGCCGAAGCTTCGCGGTGGTGGCGGCCGAAGTGCGCTTGCTGGCCCAGCGCAGTGCCGATGCGGCCAAGCAGATCAAGGGGCTGATCGAGGATTCGGTGACGCGGGTCGACCAGGGCAGTACGCAGGCCGAGCAGGCGGGTACGACGATGGACGAGATCGTCAGCAGCGTGCAGCAGTTGGCCGGCCTGCTGGCCGGTATCCGCAGTGCCTCGCACGACCAGCATGCGGGCATTGCCCAGGTAAACCAGACCGTCGTACAGATGGAGGCCAGCACGCAGCGCAATGCGAGCCTGGTGGAAGAGGCCGGCGCGTCGACTGCGCAGATGCAGACCCAGGTGCGTGCGCTGGCCGAAGCGGTGGCCGCGTTCCGGCTGCAGCCCGAGCGCCGGTCACGGGCGGCGGCGTGATGGCCTGATCGCCTTCGCCAGGCATGGCCCGGCGCTACCGTTGAATCCCATGACGGGTAGCGCCGGGCCATGCCCGGCGAACGGATTCAATACACGTCGCGCCGGTAGCGCCCGTTCTCCAGCAGCAGTTCCACCCTTTCATCGCCCAGTGCCTCGCGCAGCACCTGGTCCACGCCTTCGGCCATGCCGTGCAGCGATCCACACACATGGATCACTGCACCTCGTGCCAACCACGCCTGCAGTTCATCTGTCGCAGCGCGCAATCGATGCTGTACGTAGCTGCCATCGTCCACATCACGCGAATAGGCCTGATCCAAGCGCAGCAGATGCCCGTCAGCCTGCCACTGGATGATCTCGTCGGCGAACAGGAAATCGTGCGCGCGCTGACGCTCGCCGAACAGCAGCCAGTGACCGTGCTCGCCCTGGTGCGCGGCTTCGCGCAGCAGGCTGCGCAGGCCGGCGATGCCCGTGCCGTTGCCGATCAGCAGCATCGGGGCGCCCGGCTGCCGATGGAAGCCCGGGTTGCGATGCACGCGGGCCGCTATCGCACCGTCCAGCGGCGCATGCAGGGCCAGCCAGCCCGAGCCCAGTCCTGCGCGGCCTGCTGCGTCGTGGACCAACCGCACCACCAGCTCCACTTCGCCATCGGCGGCGCATGAGGCGATCGAGTACTCACGCCCAGGCAGTGACGGCAGGCCCGACAACCACAGGCCTGCATCCTGCACCTGCAACGCACGGCCGGGTTCGGGCAGCACGCGTTCGCTGGCCAGTTCCAGCAGGGTCTTCGCAGCGCCATCGATCAGCTGTGGCTGCTGGGGATCCAGGCCATGCGCGCGCAGTACCGCGCTGGCATGCATCGCGTCGTGGCGGGGCGCGATGTGCAGGATGTCGCCGGCCTGCCAATCGACATCGGCCGGCGGTGCCAGGCGGATCTTCCAGATCTGGCCGCCGACGCTGCCAGCGTTGAGCAGGGTGCGGCCGAGCAGGCGCCAGCCGTGCATCACTGTGGCGGCCGGCAACACGCTGTCGTCGGTGCCGATGCCAGTCAGTGCGGTCAGCTGCAGCTGCCACTGGCGCAGCGCCCCCACCGAAGCAGCATCGACGTCGATGCGGGCGAACAAGGGTTGCGCGCCCGAGCGCGTCAACCAGTCGTCGATCTGCACGCCGAACCCGCAAAACTGCGCGTACTGGTGATCACCCAGCGCGAGCATGCCGTAACGCAGCCCGGAAAGGTCCGGAAGCTGTGCCAGCAACTGGCGCGCGCTGCGCCGTGCGTTGTCCGGTGGTTCGCCATCACCGAAGGTGCTGAGCACGAACAGTGCTTGCGTGGAGGCCTGCAGCTGCGTGGCAGCTACGCGCGCAAGCGGCAGTACCTGCACTCCGTGGCCGGCGGCCTGCAGCTGTGCCGCCGCACGCCAGGCCAACTGCTCGGCCAGGCCGCTCTGGCTGGCATGGACCACCAGCCACGGCGTGCCCGCGGCATGGGGTGTTGCTGCCGGCACGGTCTGCCGCAGCGCGCGGGCGGCACGCTGGCTGCGGCGGCGGTCCAGGTACAACAGCCAGCCGGTAACGAAGAACAAGCACATGCCCAGGCTGCTGAGCATCACCACGATGCGCCCGGGCATGCCGAAGAAGCTGCCCGAGTGCAGGGCGAACATGCTGGTGGTGAGCTGGCCGCCGGCACCCTGGCGCGCATAGGGGCGCGCGTCGAGGACCACGCCGGTGGCCGGGTCGAGCTGCAGCAGGTCATGCGCGCGGTCGTGATGGCCGCCCCGTTGTGCGGGATCTGCCGACATCACCCGAACGTTGAGCGCTTGACCGGGCTTCTCCGGCAGGCGCAGGTCGATGAAGCCCTGGCGCACGCCGGGCAGTGCATACAGCGTGGCCTCGACCTTGTGCAGATCCAGAGGCAGATCCGTGGCGACCTTGTGCTTGGCGGGGGGCGCGACACCCAGCAGCTGGGTCAGCCCGTTGCGATACCAGTCGAACGACCACCACAACCCGGTCAGTGCGCTCATCAGGTAGATCAGCAGCACCCAGGTGCCGATCACCGAATGCAGGCTCCACAGGAAGCCTCGGCCCTTGCGCGCCCATTCCACCGCCAGCCAGCTGCGCCAGTGCCACCAGCGGCGTGGCCAGCGCAGGTACAGCCCGGACAGGGTGAAGAACAACAGCGCGATCGCACAGCTGCCGGTGATCCACGAGCCGCGTTCACCGGCGACCATGTGGCGGTGCAGGTCCTCGACGAAATCGAAGAAGGCCTGTCCACGCAGCGCGCTGAAGCGCTCGCCGCTGTAGGGATCGAAATAGACCCAGTGGTCCTTGCCGCCGGCAAAGCGTGCCACCGATGGCCGCTGGCCGCTGGCATCCACCCGCAGGCGCTGCAGCGGCCGCTCGCTGCCTGCCTGCAGCAACGGCACCAGCTCGCTCAGGGCGAGCGGCTGCTGGTTGTCGGCATGGTGCTCGGCGATCTCGGCGAAGCCGGGATTGGCCGCGCGCAGCAGTTCATCCTCGAACGACAGGACTGCACCGCTCAGGCCCATCACGGCCAGGATGGCACCCGCGCTGATGCCCAGCAGCCAGTGCAGTTGGAAGAGGACGTTCTTGAACATCGGGATCGAGGGCCGTCGAGGCTGCCGCCCGCATCCTGCGCAACAGCAAATGAGAATTAATCTCGTAATTCTCCGGGGCGCGGGCCGCTGCGGTCAAGGAGGGTTTGCCGGCAGGGCTGCGCCCTGCACCCGCCGTAGTGCCGGCCGCTGGCCGGCAACCTCAACAGCAACCTCAACAGCAACAGCAACAGCCGAAGCTGGTTTCCTGAGGGTAGGCGGGGTGGGTCCGGTTGCGGGGGACGCCGTAAACCCATCCATGGGGGCTTGGCCGCGGCATCCATGCCGCGGACACCCCCGCAACCGGACCCACCCCGCCTTCGACAGTTTTCCGCGATCTGTCGGGAAGGCATGGCCTGCTCTTGGTGGGTGTCGACCTTGGTCGACAGGTAGATGTAGATCCACGCCACGCGTGGATGCTTTTCGATCAATTGTCGAAATACTCGAATTCGATGGAGTCATCCACGCATGGCGTGGACCTACCAGATCGCGGGAAACTGTCAGAGGTGGGGCGGTGTCGGAGTGCGGGGTGTCCGCGGCATGGATGCCGCGGCCAAGCCTACAAGGACGTACTTGCGGCGTCCCCGCAGTCCGACACCGCCCCGCCATCCCACGGAAGCCCGCTGTAGCTGTAGCGGTTGCTGTTGCTGTTGCTTGAAAGCATCTGCAGGTGCAGGGCGCAGCCCTGCCGACCTACTTCGCCCAGCCTTCGATTTCGCCGTGCGCGAACGGTCCGAGCTTGGCCTTCACCATCCGTCCCTGTGCGTCGAACAACACGCTGTAGGGCAGCAGACCCCGCGCGTTGCCCAACTGCACGCTGGCATCGCGTGGGCCGGGGGTATCGAGCACGATGGGATAGTCCACCGGCACTCGCTGCAGGAAATCACGCACGCCGTCCGGCGTATCCAGTGCCAGGCCCAACACCTGCACGCCGTGTGCGCCCTGGCCCTCGGCAAAGCGGGCCAGTTCGGGCATCTCTTCCACGCAGGGGCCGCACCAGCTGGCCCACACATTGACCAGCAATGGCCGGCCCTTGAAGCGTTCGCGGATATCCAGCGCGTGACCTTCAGCATCGGCAAGCACCAGCGCCGGCAGCGGATCACCGGGCCGCAGCATCGGCAGCGCCGGCGGCGATACCGCAACAGGCGCTGCAGTTTCCGTCGCCGGCTCCGGCGCCAGCCGGTTGCCGGCCCATAGGCCAAGACCGGCAGCCAGCACTGCTGTCCACAGCAGCGCTGGCCGTTGCCACTTCATCGCGCGGTGCGCAGTAGTGCTTCTTCCACCAGCGCCTGCGTCAGCAGGGTCGGCAGCACCGTCGGCGGGGCGCCGGGGCCGTACACCACGTACAGCGGCACGCCCACGGCCTTGTGCTCATCCAGGAACGCGGTGATCTGCGGGTCCACATTGGTGTAGTCGCCGCGCATGTACACCGCGTTGGTGCGCTTGAGCAGTTCCTTGAACTCCGGGCGCGACAGCACCGCGCGCTCGTTGGCCTTGCAGCTCACGCACCAGTCGGCGGTCATGTTGACGAACACCACGCGGTTGTCGGCGCGCAGGCGGTCCAGCATCTGCGGCGAATAATCCACCACGTTCTCGCTGCTCGCCTGCGCGGCACGTGACGGCGGTGCCAGCTGGGTCACACCCCACACCGGCACCAGCGCGGCGATCACCAGCAGCACGCCCAGCAGCCCGGCCGCGCGCTGGCTGCGCCAGCGGCTGCGCTCGAACAGCCACAGGCCGCCGGTGAGCAGCAGCAGGCCACCCAGCGCCAGCGCCATGCCATCCACGCCGCGCTGCTTGCCGAGCACCCAAAGCAGCCACAACGCGGCGGCATACATCGGGAAGGCCAGCACGTGCTTGAGGGTTTCCATCCACTGGCCCGGCTTGGGCAGGCGACGGGCCAGCGCCGGCACGAAGCCGATCAGCAGGAACGGCAGGGCCAGGCCCAGACCGAGGAACAGGAACACCAGCATCGCCGCTACCGGCGGTGCAACGAAGGCATAGGCCACCGCCGGGCCGAAGAACGGCCCCACGCAGGCACTGCCGACCACGCAGGCCAGCACGCCGGTGAAGAAATCGCCGGCCGGGCCACTGCGTCGCGCCAGCGACTGGCCGAAGTTGCCGATGCCGCCGCCCATGGTGAACACGCCGGACAGGCTCAGGCCCACCGCGAACATGATGTAGGCCAACGCCGCGACCACGCCGGGATGCTGCAGCTGGAAACCGATGCCGACCGCATTGCCGAGCATGCGCAGGCCGACCATCAGCGCGCCGATCACCGCGAAGGCGACCAGCACGCCCAGCGTGTACCACATGGCATGGCTGCGGGCGCGCTCGGCGCTTTCACCGCTCTGCGCCAGGCTCAGCACTTTCAGCGACAGGATCGGCAGCACGCAGGGCATCAGATTCAGCACCAGGCCACCGCCCAGTGCCAGCAGCAGTACCCACAGCAGCGAGCTGTCGGTTTTCGGTACGCGGCTCGGAGCCTTGGTACGCAGCGCATTGTCCTGCTGCGCGTCGGCGGCGAAGGCATCGCGCGAGCCGTTGCTGGCGTCGGCACCACCCGTGGCGGCCGGTGCGTCGTTGGGCACGGTCGGAAGCAGGCGCAGCGGTGTGCCGTTGGCGCCCTCGCGGGTGCCGGCAGTGGCCGAAGCCGGCAGCGAACGAATCACTTCGTCGCGTGCGGCAGGTGCATCACTGGTGGCGTTGGCCTTGCCGGCGGGGATCGACAACTTCACCCGGCGGGTCATCGGCGGGTAGCAGATGCCATCGGTCTGGCAACCCTGGAAGGTCACCACCAGCGTGCTGTCGACCGCCTCGGCGCGGCTGCGGCGCAGCGGCACCGGCACTTCCACCTGGTTGAAATAGACCGCCACATCACCGAAGTGCTCGTCGCGGTGCGACTGCGCCGCCGGCCAGCGCGGCTTGTCGGCCAGTACCCCGGCGCTGCCTTCCAGCTTCAGCGAGGTGCGGTCGCGATACAGGTAATAGCCCGGTGCCGGGCTGAAGCGCAGCAGCAGGGTGTTGCCATCGCTGGCGATGGCATCGAAGCCGAATGCCTGATCCGACGGCAGCGGCAGTGCCTGGCTGTTGCTGGTGCCCGGCAGTCGCAGGCCACCGCCACTGCCGGCGCCGGCCAGCGGGTTGTTGAATGCACTGGCGCCGGTGGCGCGTGCGGTCGGCAGCGTGGCCGCCGCACCGCCTGCACCGGGCAGGGTCACCTGCACCACGCGCTTCTGCGGCGGGTAGCACACACCAGCATCGGCGCAGCCCTGGTAACGCACTTCCAGGCTGATGGTGCCGGCGGCATCGGTGGGCGCGCCGGGCAGGGTGGCCTGCAGGCGCTCGCGGTAGGTCTCCACCTCACCGAAGAAATCGTCGTGGTGCTTCTTGCCTGCGGGCATCTGCAGCGCAGCGGCGTTGAACGCCGGATCGGCCTTCACCGTGGTGCGGTGGCGATACAGGTAGTAGCCCGGGGCGATCTTGAACTGCAGTTGGATCTGGCCACGCTCGGGCGCGCTGGCGGTCAGCGCGAACGCCTGGTCCACCGGCAGCAGATCCTTCTCATCCAGCGCGAAGGCCGGCAATGAAAGCCACAACAGAGCGCACAAGGCGGCGCCACGCGCAAACAGAGTCTTCAATCAGTGTCCTCCCGGGTCTGTGCCCGGATCCAGTCCAGATACGCCGGCAGGCCGGCCCGGGTTTCGACCGCGATGCACTCCGGGAGTTCATACGGATGCAGTTCGACGATCCGGGCGATGGCTTCATCGACACGGCTTGCGGTGGTCTTCACCAGCAGCTGCAGCTCGGCGTCGGTGGTGACCTCACCCTGCCAGCGGTAGGTCGACTGAGCGCCGTCCAGGCGGGTCACGCAGGCAGCCAGATGCTCGGCGACCAGCGCATGCGCGATGCGCTCGGCACTGGCCCGGTCCGGGCAGGTGGTCAACAGCAGCAGGACGGGATCGACGGTCGACATGACCGTCGAGTATAGGGCCGTCGCCGGGGCAGGTCCCGGCGACGGCAGTGGACCGCAGCGTTGCGCGGTCAGTTGGCCAGCTGGCAGGTGGCCGGCTTGGCCGAGGTGAACAGGCCCGGGGTGGCCCACTCGGGGTGGTCGATGAAGGGGTTGCGGTTGCCCTGGAACGAGTAGATCACGTCATTACGCGCCTGCTCGGCGGCATCTGGCGGATCGGACAGGTGCCAGTCGATCAGGGTCGACAGCAGGCCCATGTAGGCCGGCGAGCTGCTGGTCTTGACGATCTTGCTGCGGTCGTCGGTCAGTTCCAGGTCCGGTTCGGACTGGCCGGTGGCCGCATCCTTGCCACCTTCATAGCGGATGGCCATGTACATCACCGCGCGTGCCATGTCGCCCTTGCGATGGCCCCACACCTCGAAGGTACCGGCATTGCCATCCGGTGTACGTACCCAGTTCGAATTGCCCGGGTAACCACCGCTGCCACCGCCGTGGCCGTTGTTGGCTTCGGTGGCACGCTCGCCGCAGTTGGCATCGCACTTGCCGAACGGCTTGTTGCCGCGGTCGGCATTCCACTGTGCGTCGGTCAGGTACAGCATGTGGGTATCGGTGTAGGGCGCGTACGGCAGGCCCTTGTCACCGGTGGTGCTGGCAAAGCCCAGCGAGTTCGGCCAGGTGTGCTCGCGGTTGTACTTCAGTCCACCGCCACTGCCTGCACGGTCGGTCACCTTGGCGAAGCTGTGGTTGCGGTAGGCATCAAGGATCCGGCCACTGTTGTTCGGATCTTCGTCGGCGATTTCCAGGATGGTCCAGGTGCTGGTGCCCGAGCCACTGTACGGATACGCGGTGTGGCCCTTGATGGTGGCGTGCAGCGAGCAGCGCAGCTGGCTGGGGCTGCTGGTGTTGACCTTCGAGTAGTAACCGGCCGGTCCGCCGGGATTGCCCGGGTCCGGATTGCCGGTGGTGGTGGCCACGGTGAAGGCGATGCGGCTGTCGGTCGCGGGGCGGGCACCCTGCGCATCGGTGATGCGTGCGGCACGGATGTCGAAGCGGCAGGCTTCACCGGCGACCAGCGCGGTGTTGGTCGACAGCTTCACGCTCTTGCCGCTGGCCGGCCAGGTCAGCGGCACGCTGCCCGAAGTGCCGCAGGTCAGTGCGAAGGCGCCGCTGGCGAGGTTGACCGTTTCGCTGAATACCACTTCCAGGTCGGCGGCGGCAGGGAAGGTGCTGCTGCCCTGTGCCGGCGTGGTGGTGGACACCGACGGCGGCGTGTTCGGGCCCGGGGTGCCACCGCCACTGAAGGTCTGGTTGTTGTTGCAGCTGCCGAAGGTCTGCCTGGCCGATTCGGCCCAGGTGAAGTGCGCGTACTGGCTGCCGCTGCCGGTCAGCTGCAGCGAGGTGCCCGCCGCGGTGCTGTTGGTTTCGGCAACCGGAATGTTCTGGCTGGTCATGCCGGCGGCGGGGCCACCGGAAGCGGTGATCGCGCCCTCGTAGCTGAGGAACTGGACCACCTTGCCGCTGGCGTCGACCAGGGCGATGCCGTCGTTGGCACCGTTCTGCAGGCCGTTGCTGAGGTAGGTGACCACCGCCAGGGTGGCGCTGCCGCAGCTGGCCGCGGTTCCGGCCGGCACCGCGTTGTTGGCGTAGACCGTGGCGGCCGACGGGTTGCTGCCGTTGTAGAGGTACAGGCGGTAGCCGGACAGGTCCTCGCCGGCAGTGGCGACCACTTCGATGGCTTCGCCGACGTCACCGGCAGCGGTGCTGTCGTCGTAGTGCAGTTCGTTGATGAAGACCTCGGCCTGGGCCGGCGCGGCAGCCAGGGCCAGCAGGCAGGCGGCGGCGAGCGGGGACAGCAATCGCATCGACTACTCCTTGTGATTGGGAATGCCGGGCCACCCTAAAGCCGATCCGGTGACACTTTGTCGTAAATGAACGCCAGATATCTGACAGTGCGACGGCGGTCACCAAATGGTGGCCAATTCCCCCTTGGCTTGCCGCGACGCATCCCTATAAAGGCGTCCGCGCAGGGAAGGAGTGCCGCCGGGCCGCCGGGAAAAATTTCGGGGGCGGGCCTTGAAAGGCCTCCGGAGGTCTCCATCTCTGTCGTGCTCCCGACCTGTCGGGCTTTTTCACGCGCGTTGCTGGCAGTCGCCTGGTGCGAGTGCTAACATCGCCGGACTTTTTCAGACCAATCAATAACTTAAGAGGTCCCACATGAGCATCAAGCCGCTGCACGACCGCGTTGTGGTCAAGCCGATCGAAGCCGACGAAGTTTCCGCCGGTGGCATCCTGATCCCGGACTCCGCCAAGGAAAAGTCCACCAAGGGTGAAGTCGTGGCCGTGGGCCCGGGCAAGCCGCTGGACAACGGCAACGTGCGCGCTCCGTCGCTGAAGGTCGGTGACAAGGTTATCTACGGCCAGTACGCCGGCAGCTCGTACAAGAGCGAAGGCGTCGAGTACAAGGTCCTGCGCGAAGACGACGTGCTCGCCGTCATCGGCTGAGCGTCGGCGCGACCTGCTTCATCCCCTGATTCCAACACCCAGCCGCCGGGCATGGCCCGGCGCTACCAATGAGGTAAACGCAATGGCTGCCAAGGATATTCGTTTCGGTGAAGACGCCCGTTCGCGCATGGTGCGCGGCGTCAACGTTCTCGCCAATGCCGTCAAGGCCACCCTGGGCCCGAAGGGCCGCAACGTCGTGCTCGAGAAGAGCTTCGGCGCCCCGACCATCACCAAGGACGGCGTGTCCGTCGCCAAGGAAATCGAACTGGCTGACAAGTTCGAGAACATGGGCGCGCAGATGGTGAAGGAAGTCGCCTCGCGTACCAACGACGACGCCGGCGACGGCACCACCACCGCCACCGTGCTGGCCCAGGCCCTGATCCGCGAAGGCGCCAAGGCCGTTGCTGCCGGCATGAACCCGATGGACCTCAAGCGCGGTATCGACAAGGCCGTCGTGGCTGCCGTCGCCGAGCTGAAGAACATCTCCAAGCCGACCGCTGACGACAAGGCCATTGCCCAGGTCGGCACGATCTCGGCCAACTCGGACGAGTCGATCGGCCAGATCATCGCCAACGCGATGAAGGAAGTCGGCAAGGAAGGCGTGATCACCGTTGAAGAAGGCTCGGGCCTGGACAACGAGCTGGACGTGGTCAAGGGCATGCAGTTCGACCGCGGCTACCTGTCCCCGTACTTCATCAACAACCAGCAGTCGCAGACCGCTGACCTGGATGACCCGTACATCCTGCTGCACGACAAGAAGATCTCCAACGTCCGTGACCTGCTGCCGGTGCTGGAAGGCGTCGCCAAGGCTGGCAAGCCGCTGCTGATCGTTGCCGAGGAAGTCGAAGGCGAAGCGCTGGCGACCCTGGTGGTCAACACCATCCGCGGCATCGTCAAGGTCGTGGCCGTCAAGGCGCCGGGCTTCGGCGACCGTCGCAAGGCGATGCTGGAAGACATGGCCGTGCTGACCGGCGGCACCGTGATCTCCGAGGAAGTCGGCCTGTCGCTGGAAAAGGCCACCATCAAGGACCTGGGCCGCGCCAAGAAGGTGCAGGTCTCCAAGGAAAACACCACCATCATCGATGGCGTGGGTGACAAGGCTGCGGTCGATTCGCGCGTTGCGCAGATCAAGACCCAGATCGAAGACACCTCCTCGGACTACGACCGCGAGAAGCTGCAGGAGCGCGTGGCCAAGCTGGCCGGTGGCGTTGCAGTGATCAAGGTCGGCGCGTCGACCGAAATCGAAATGAAGGAAAAGAAGGATCGCGTCGACGACGCCCTGCACGCGACCCGTGCAGCCGTTGAAGAAGGCGTGGTCCCGGGCGGCGGCGTTGCCCTGGTCCGTGCGGTCTCCGCACTGGCTGGCCTGAAGGGTGCCAACGAAGACCAGAACCACGGCATCCAGATCGCCCTGCGCGCGATGGAAGCCCCGCTGCGCGAAATCGTTGCCAATGCCGGCGAAGAGCCGTCGGTCATCGTCAACAAGGTCAAGGAAGGCACCGGCAGCTTCGGCTACAACGCCGCTACCGGCGAGTTCGGCGACATGCTGCAGTTCGGCATCCTGGACCCGACCAAGGTGACCCGCTCGGCGCTGCAGAACGCAGCCTCGATCGCTGGCCTGATGATCACCACCGAAGCCATGGTTGCCGACGCTCCGAAGAAGGACGAGCCGGCCATGGGTGGCGCTGGTGGCATGGGCGGCATGGGTGGCATGGGCGGCATGGACTTCTAAGTCCCGCTGCACCGGTAGCTGCCGATCCAGGTCGGCACGCTTCCCTGCTGCAATGAAAAACCCCGCCGCAAGGCGGGGTTTTTTTGTGGGTGGCGTGTTGCCGCCAATGGGCACACGCCAATGGCTCCATACCCATGTGTCCATGCCAATGAATCCATGCCCATGGGTCCACGCCAGTAGATCCACGCCATGCGTGGATGGCGTCAGCGCACGAACACCTTCTCCGCGCCGTACTCCCAGTCCCACGGCACTCCGGTATCGCCCAGCACGAACGCCACCAGTGCCGGAAACGCCGCCTCGGCGCGGACATCGTTGCCCAGCATCACCACGCAGCGCTGGCCCTGCTCGATGCACACCAGGGTGTTGCCCACCGCGTCATCGTGGCCGCCCTTGTAGAAGCCGGGCCCCTGCGGCCCGCGGAAGGTGACCACGCCCAGGCCGGCTGCCAGGTCCCTGCGCCGCTCCGCTACCGGCAGTTCCGCCTGCAGGGTCGGAAACTGGCTGGCCGTGGTGATCGGCAGCTGCGGACGTACCAGCTCCTGCCGCATCGCCGCTGAAAGGCCTTCGCCGCGCACATAGCCCGCTGCGAAGTTGGCCATGTCGGCGATGGTGGTATCCATCGAGCCGGCGGCCCGCACCCGGCTGCGCTCGTCATGCGGCTCGGGCGTGCCATCGGCGGTCCAGCCGTCGGCCAGGTTGGTGGCGAAATCCTCGCGCCACATCATGCTGGTGCGGGGCATGCCGAAGCGGTCGAACACGCGGCGCTGCATCAGCGCGCCGATGTCCTGGCCAAGGCGCCCCCGTTCGAGCACGAACTGCAGCAGGATCAAGCCTTCGCCGGAATAGCCGTAGCGGCTGCCCGGATCGAAATGGAATTGCAGCCTGCCATCCGGTTCCAGAAACGCGAAGTTGGCAAAGCCGCTGCCATGATTGAGCAGCAGGCGCGGGGTGAGCCGGCGCCAGCGTTCGTCGCCGGCCAATACGCTGTAATCGGCGTAGTGCTTCGTATCGACGGGGTAGTCCGGCAATGGCTTGTCCAGATACGTGGCAATGCCGGCGTCCAGCGCGATCACCTGGTCCTGTGCCAGCTGCGCGACCAGGTGGCCAAAGGCCATCTTGGTCAGCGAAGCGGCGTACATCACGGTGTCGGTACGCAGCGGTTCGCCGGCGGCGTTGCGCTCGCCATAGGCGGCCACGTGCACCACCTTGCCAGCGTCGATCACCGCCAGCGCCATGCCACGTGCGTGTGCGGCCTGCATCAGCCGTTGCGCCTGGGCATCAATGCGGGCTGGCGATGGCAGCGGTGGTGGCGCAGCGACTACGGCCATCGGCAACAGCGTCAGCAACAACAGGACGACACGGCACATGCGTGGAACTCCTGGCGGGACGTGGCGCGATGCTACCGCAGCTTTGGCTGCCGGCGCCTGTCGACCCCATCCAGGCCCCGGGGCGGCGCCGCGTCATGCCCTGCGGCAGCCCGGTCCGGACTTGCGCCCTGCGGGATCGACAATATAATAAGGCGCCTAATCATCACGGATATGATGGATGCTTGAAGCAAAACACACGGCTCTCATCCAGGAGGCTGGCCGTCGCGGCGATCCCCACCTGGCCCAGCTGCGCCTGTGCTTCCAGCTGCTTTCGCTGTCCAACGCGATCGACCGTGACTGCGCTTCACGCCTGGCGCCGCACGGCCTCAGCGAAAGCCGCTTCGTGGTGCTGTTCCTGCTGCACGGCGCTGGCGGCACCTTGCCTCCGCACGCGTTGGCCGAGCGCGCTGGCGTCACCCGCGCCACCATCAGCGGGTTGCTCGATGGCCTGCAGCGTGACGGCCTGCTGCAGCGGCGCAACGATGCCGAGGATGGCCGCCGGCTGCAGATCGTGCTGACCGCGCGCGGCAAGCGCCTGGCCGCCGATCTGTTCGACCAGCACACACAATGGATCGGCGGACTGTTCAACGGTCTTGATTCCAGCGAACAGGTGCAGTTGTCGCTGCTGTTGGAAAAAGTCTGGCGACACACCGACGCAGGCCAGGAAACAGGCACATGAGCGGCACCATTGGCACGGCACGCCTGCAGGCACTCAATGCGGGCAGCGTATCCAGCACGCATCTGGCCGAGTGCCTGGCTGTGGACTTCGCTGCGTTGCTGCAGGCGGTGGCACCGACCTTGCCACCGGCCTCGATACAGCGCATGCAGGCCGCCGCAGGCAGGGGAATCACCCAGCGCATGGCATTGGCCGCAGCGGTGCTGCGCGAGGCAGGGCAGGGTGACGTGCACTGCTGGCAGGCGCATCCCTCGGACACCGTGCGCGGATGGGCCTGCTATCTGATCGGTGCCGACGCGCAGGCGACATTGGCCGGCAAGCTGCAGGCGATGCGTCCACTGGCAGATGATCCGCACTTCGGTGTGCGCGAATGGGCATGGTTGGCCTTGCGCAGCGATATCGTCGCCGAGCCGCTGGAAGCGCTTGCCCTGCTGCAACCCTGGACGCTGCAGCGCTCGCCGCATCAGCGCCGCTTCGCCTGTGAGGCGCTTCGCCCCCGCGGTGTATGGGCCACGCACATTGCGCTGTTCAAGCAGCAACCCGAGCACGCGTTGCCCCTGCTGGAGGCCCTCGCTGACGATCCCGAGCGCTATGTGCAGGACTCGGTCGGCAACTGGCTGAACGACGCAGGCAAGAGCCAGCCCGGATGGGTGCGCGATGTATGCGCACGGTGGCAGTCAACGCACGACAGCGCAGCCAATACATACATCCGCAAGCGCGCGCTGCGCTCGCTGTAGCGCCGTACCGTTCACCCGCGTTTCCCGGTAGTGCCGGCCGCTGGCCGGCAACCCCATGACCTTCAAGGGAGACCCCATGCGCCCCCGCCCCATCGGACTGCATTCCGGCACCCTCGTGGCACATGCGCGTGTCATCCATTCCGGGTAAAGATGGCGCTCGGCCGCATCCACCCGCAGGGAAGTCGAGCATGCAGAGCAAGATCCAGGTGACGTTGTACGGAGCGCTGGGCAGCAGTCCAGCGCTGCAGGTGCCCGGCCTGGAAGGGCCGGTGGTGGCCATCCAGGAAGCCACCCTGCGGCAGCTGGTGTCCGATCTGTATACGGCCAGGTCCATGCTCAACCCCGAACAGCTTGATGAGGCCAGGCAGGAACTGGACCGCGTGGTGGAGCGTTGGGTCGACATCCACGAGACGCTGCTGCTGGATGTGGAAGTGCATGGCGGCCGATAGTCCGCTGAACCGCGCCCGCAGTTGCGGATGAAACAGTTGGCACCCGCCAAAACCCTGTGCTATCAATAGATCCCATGAACGCAGCCCACGCCAGCTTTTATTGGTATTACTTTCCGAAGCCCCCGGCGGAGGAAGGATTGCGCTCACCCTGAAGAAAGCTTCAGACGCATTCCCGAAAGCCGCCAGCGAACCTGGCGGCTTTTTTCATGTCGCCACGCTGCGGACCCCCAACGTTCCGTAGAGACCCCTCACCATGCCCCCGCACACCGACGACCTGCGTATCCGCACCATCGAACCGCTGACACCGCCTGCCCAGCTGCTGGCGATGCTGCCCTGTGATGACGAAGCCTCCGACACCGTCAGCGCTTCGCGCGCCGCCCTGCACCAGATCCTGCATGGCCGCGACGACCGCCTGGCGGTGGTGGTCGGGCCGTGCTCAATCCACGATCCGAAAGCCGCCATCGAGTACGCACAGCGCCTGAAGCCGCTGCGCGATGCGCTGGCCGGCGAGCTGGAAATCGTCATGCGCGTGTACTTCGAAAAGCCGCGCACCACGGTGGGCTGGAAGGGCCTGATCAACGATCCGGACCTGGACGGCAGCTTCAAGATCGACAAGGGCCTGCGCATCGCCCGTGGCCTGCTGCGCGACATCAACAAGCTGGGCCTGCCGGCCGGCGTCGAGTTCCTCGACGTGATCTCGCCGCAGTACATCGCCGACCTGGTGGCATGGGGCGCGATCGGCGCACGCACCACCGAAAGCCAGGTGCATCGTGAACTTGCGTCGGGGCTGTCGTGCCCGGTCGGCTTCAAGAACGGCACCGACGGCAACGTCAAGATCGCCGCCGATGCCGTGGGCGCGGCCTCCAATCCGCATCACTTCCTGTCGGTCACCAAGCAGGGCGGCACCGCCATCGTCTCCACCACCGGCAACCCGGACTGCCATGTGATCCTGCGTGGTGGCAAGCAGCCGAACTACGATGCGGCCAGCGTGGCCGATGCCTGCCAGGCGCTGGCCAAGGCCAAGCTGCCGACGCGCCTGATGATCGATGCCAGCCACGCCAACAGCCTGAAGAACCACGAAAACCAGCCGAAGGTGATCGAAGACATCGCCATCCAGCTGGAAGATGGCGAGCAGCGCATCGTCGGCGTGATGGTCGAAAGCCATCTGGTCGGCGGTCGCCAGGAACTGGTGGAAGGCCAGCCGCTGGTCTACGGCCAGAGCATCACCGATGGCTGCATTGATTGGGACACCACCGTGCAGGTGCTGGAGCGGCTTGCCGCTGCCGTGCGCGCCCGCCGTGAGGTAAAGGTGTCCGAAGCCGCTTGAGTGCGGCACGTGTGTGGATGGCGGCCAGCGCCTGCGGGGGTGCGGCCGCGATCAGGGCCGGTCGGAGTTGGAGACCGGCCCGTCTGCACCGGCGATGCGCCTGGCGCTGCGTATGTGCGACAGCGCCAGGTACATCGCCGGGGTGGTGTGAAACCCGCTCCGGCGATGGCCGCAGTAGACCCACGCCATGCGTGGATGAAGCCACCTCGCTCACCGCCCCGCCCGTACTCGCGCCAACGCCAGATACATCGCCGGCGTGGTGTACAGCGTCAACCACTGGCTGACCAGCAACCCGCCGACGATCGCGATGCCCAGCGGCTGCCGCAGCTCCCAACCTTCACCGTTGGCCAGCATCAGCGGCAACGTACCCAGCAGTGCCGCCAGCGAGGTCATCAGGATCGGCCGCAGGCGCAATCGTGCCGCTTCCATCACTGCATCCTGCGCACTCAGCCCGCGGCGTTCGCCGGCCAGGGCGAAGTCGACCAGCAGGATCGTGTTCTTCATCACCACCCCCACCAGCAGGAACAGGCCGAGCAGGGCGATCAGGTTCAGTTCGTTGCCGAACAGCCACAGCGCCAGCAACGCCCCGATGCCGGCCGACGGCAGCGTGGACAGGATCACCAAGGGCTGCAGGAAACTCTCGTAGAGGATGCCCAGCACCAGGTACACCGCCAGCGTCGCACCCAGTACCAGCCACAACTGGCGCGAACGCAGCTGCTCCAGGCCACCGGCCTCGCCGGAAAGCTTGGCCTGCACCGAGCGCGGCAGCATCAGTTTGGCCATCGCCGCATCAATGGCCCGGGTGGCCTGTTCCAGGCCCACGCCCGGCGCCAGCGCGAACTCGATCCAGATCGAGGCGAACTGCTCGCTGTGATACACGCGGTCCGGCGCCATGCCATAGCGCCAGCTGGCGATGCTCGATAGTGGAATGCGCTGGCCGCTGCCATCGATCACCTGCAGCCGTGCCAGCGTGCCCGGGTCCTGGGTGTGCTTCGGGTCCAGCTCCATCACCACCCGGTACTGGTTGAGGCTGTCGTACAACGTGGCGACCTGGCGCTGGCTGAAGGCGTTGTTGAGCATGTTGGCCACAATGCGCAGGTCCACGCCGTGGCGCGCCGCTGCCTCGCGGTCGATGTCCAGCATCACCTGGCGCATGCCGGCCTCGCCCTGCGCTTCCACGTCCACCAGTTCCGGCAGGCCACGCAGCGCAGCAGCGACCTTCGGTGCCCATTGGCGCAAGGGTGCGGTGTCCGCTGACAGCAGCTGGAATTCGTATTTGCCGCTGCTGCCGGCGCCTTCCAAGCGGATGTCCTGGTCCACCCACAGGTACAGATTACCGCCGGGCAGCTTGGGCAGGCGCGCGCGCAGGCGATCGATCACCTGCTGGCTGGAGACACCGCGCTCGGCCAGCGGCTTCATCTTGATCATGATGAAGGCGTTGTTGACCCCGTTGCTGCCACCGATATACCCGATGATGTCCTCGATGGCCGGGTCGGACAGCAGCAGTCTGCGGTAGGCATCGATCTTCGGCTGCATCGCCTTGAAGGACAGGCCGTCATCGCCACGCGCGAAGCCGCGCAGCTGTGCGGTGTCCTGCTGCGGAACGATGCCCTTGGGTACCTGCTGGAACAGCCAGGCATTGAGTGCGATCACTGCCACGAAGGCCAGCAAGGGCCAGCGCAGGTGACGCAGGCTGGCCTGCAGGGTGCGCAGATAGGTGCCGCGCACGTGCTCGAACAGCGCATTGCTGCCGCGCTGCCAGCGTGAGGGTTGTTGCGCGTTATCGACGAACAGGCGCGCACACAGCATCGGCACCAGGCTGAGTGCCACCAGCACCGATACCGTCATCGCCGCTACCAGGGTCAGCGAGAATTCGCGGAACAGGCGCTCGACGAAATCGTCCAGGAACAGGATCGAGACGAACACCACCGCCAGCGCCAGGTTCATCGATAGCAACGTAGCGCCCACTTCCGATGCACCACGCACCGCCGCCTGCCAGCGGTCGGCGCCCAGCTCGCGATGGCGCGCGATGTTCTCCAGCACCACGATGGCGTCGTCCACCACCAGTACCGCCGCCACGATCAGGGCCATCAGCGAGAGCGTATTGAGCGAGAAGCCCATCAGCGCGATCAACGCCAGCGTGCCGAACAGCACCACCGGAATCGCCACGCTTGGCACCAGTGCTGCGCGCCATTGGCCGAGGAAGCCGAGCACCACCAGTACCACCAGCGCGATCGCCAGCAGCAGGGTCACTTCTGCTTCGTGCAGGGTGGCGCGGATCACCGGCGAGCGGTCCATCACCAGGCGCATGTCCACCGTGCTGGGCAGCAGGGCGTGCAGCTGCGGCAACTGCGCCTGGATGGCATCGACGGTGGCGATGATGTTGGCGCCGGGCTGGCGGCTGACGATCAGCAGCACGGCGGGGCGTTCGTTGTGGAAGCCACTGGCATAGCGGTCCTCCACGCCATCGGCGACGGCAGCGACATCGCCCAGCCGCAGCAGGCGGTCATCGCTGGCCTTCAGCGCCAGCTGGCGATACTGCGCGGCCTGGCGCAGCTGCAGCGGCGCTTCCAGTTGCCAGTGCTGCTGCGCGCCTGCGACCGCACCCAGTGGGCGCACTGCATTGGCGCGGCTGATCGCCTGTGCCACGTCTTCCAGTGCCAGGCCTGCGTGATTGAGGGCATTGGGGTCCAGCGACACGCGAACCGCCGGCAGCGCGCTGCCGCCCACCTGCACTTCGCCCACGCCCGGCACCTGCGACAGCTTCTGCGCCAGCACAGTCGAACCCAGGTCGTACAGCTGGCCCGGCGAGAGCGTATCGGAGGTCAGCGCCAGCGCCAGGATCGGCGCCTGCGACGGATTGACCTTGCGGTACTGCGGCATGCCCGGCATGCCGCTGGGCAGCTGGCCGCGGGCGAGGTTGATCGCGGCCTGCACTTCGCGCGCGGCCTCGTCGATGTCGCGGCCGAGCACGAACTTCAGTTCGATCTCGGTCTGCCCCTGGGTGCTGGCCGAATCGATGCGCGAGATGCCGGGCAGGCTGCCCAGCGCACGCTCCAGCGGCGTGGCGACGGTGGCCGCCATCGATTCGGGCGAGGCGCCGGGCAGGCTGGCACTGACTTCAATGGCGGGATAGTCGACCTGGGGCAGCGGTGCCACCGGCAGCAGGCGCAGCGCCAGCAGGCCGGCCAGTACCAGCGCCACCGCCAGCAGGAGGGTCGCCACCGGACGCTGCACGCAGGCCTGTGCCAGGCGTGCCACAGGGGTCATGCGCCGGCCTCGCCAGCGGTTGCCGGTGCTGTCGCGCGGCGACGCTGCAGACGGTCGAAGGCCAGGTAGATCACCGGCGTGGTGAACAGGGTCAATACCTGGCTGACCATCAGGCCACCCACCATCACCCAGCCCAGCGGCTGCCGCAGCTCGGCGCCCGAGCCACTGGCCAGCATCAGCGGTACCGCGCCGAACAGCGCGGCCAGGGTGGTCATCAGGATCGGCCGGAAGCGCAGCAGCGCCGCCTGGTGGATCGCCTCACGCGGGCTCATGCCACGCGTGCGCTGCGCGTCCAGCGCGAAGTCGATCATCATGATCGCGTTCTTCTTCACCAGGCCGATCAGCAGCACGATGCCGATCACTGCGATCAGGTCCAGGCCGCGTCCGCTCACCCACAACGCGGCCAGGGCGCCCACGGTCGCCGAGGGCAGGGTGGAGAGAATGGTGATGGGGTGGATGAAGCTCTCGTAGAGCACGCCCAGCACGATGTACATCACCACCACGGCGGCAAGGATCAGCCACAGCGTGCTCGACAGCGAGCTGCTGAAGGCCGCCGCCGCGCCCTGCAGGCGCAGCTCGATGCTCTGCGGCAATGCCACCTGTGCCTGCGCGGCATGCACGGCATCCACCGCTTCGCCCAGCGATGCGCCGGGCGCAAGGTTGAACGACAGCGTGGCCGCCGGGAACTGACCGACATGGTTGCGCAGCAGCGCCGTTGGCCCCTGCTCGACGCGCGCCACCGCGCCCAGCGGCACGGTCTGGCCGTTGCTGCTGCGCACGCGCAGGCCGCTGATCGCCTCCGGCCCCGGTTGCCGCGCCGGATCGGCCTCCAGCACCACCCGGTACTGGCTGGCCTGGGTGAAGATGGTCGAGATCTGCCGTTGCCCGTAGGCGTCGTACAGTGCGTCGGCCACCGCTTCCACACTCACGCCAAGGCGTGTGGCGGCATCGCGGTCGATGCTCACCCTGGCCTGCCGGCCCTGCATCTGCAGGTCACTGGCCACATCACGCAGCGCCGGCGATTGGCGAAGCGCTTGCAACAGTTTCGGCGTCCAGGTTTCCAGCGTCTGCAGGTCCGGCGTGGTCAGGGTGAACTGGTACTGGTTGCGGCTGATGCGGTCTTCGATGCCCAGCTCCTGCACCGGTTGCAGGTACAGGGTGATACCGGGAATCCTCGCCACGCGCTGCTGCAGCCGCGCCATCACCACGTCGGCGCCCTCGCGCTCGCCGTGTGGCTTCAGTTCGATCAGCAGGCGGCCGGTGTTGAGGGCGGCATTGTTGCCGTCCACGCCGATGTAGGAAGACAGGCTGGCCACGGCTGGGTCCTGTTCAATGGCCGTGGCCAAGGCAAGCTGGCGCTCGCGCATGGCCTGGAACGAGATCGCCTGCGGGGCTTCGCTGATGCCCTGGACCAGGCCGGCATCCTGCACCGGGAAGAAGCCCTTCGGTACGGCGAAATACAGCGCCACCGTCAGCGCAAGCGTGGCCACGGTTGCCAACAGCATCAGTGGCTGGCGCTGCAGTACCCAGCGCAGCTGGCGGTCGTAGAGGGCGATGATGCGATCGAACACGTCGCGCTTCGGGGTCGGAGCCCTGACCGGATCCGACCCGGCCAGGGTCAGATCCCCGTGGGGCGCTGACTCCTTGGCATGTGGTTTCAGGAACCGCGCACACAGCATCGGCGTCAAGGTCAGCGACACCAGCAGCGAAATGCCGATGGCCACCGCCAGCGTCACTGCGAACTCATGGAACAGCGCGCCCACCAGGTCGGCCATGAACAGCAGTGGGATCAGCACGGCGATCAACGAGACCGTCAGCGACACCAGGGTGAAGCCAATCTCGCTGGCACCTTTCAGCGCTGCCTCGCGCGGGCTTTCACCGTCTTCCAAGTGGCGGGCGATGTTCTCCAGCATCACGATCGCATCGTCCACCACGAAGCCGGTGGCGATGGTCAACGCCATCAGCGTGAGGTTGTTGAGCGAATAGCCGGCCAGCAGCATCACCGCGAACGTACCGATCAGCGACAGCGGCACCGCCACGCTGGGAATCAGCGTAGCCGGCAGGTTGCGCAGGAATACCCAGGTGACCAGCACCACCAGCGCGATGGCCAGCACCAGTTCCTTCTGTACGCCGCGCACGGACGCGCGGATCGACTCGGTGCGGTCGCTGAGCACGGTCATCTGCACGCCGGCCGGCAGCGTGGCCTGCAGCTGCGGCAGCAACGCACGCACCTGTCCGACCACGGCGATGACGTTCGCGCCGGGTTGGCGCTGGATGTTCACCAGCACCGCCGGGGTGGTGCCGCTCCATGCCGCCAGCTGGCGGTTCTCGGCGCCGTCGGTGATGGTGGCCACATCGCCCAGCCGCAGCGGTGCGCCCTCACGCCAGGCCAGCACCAGTGCGCGGTATTCGGCAACGCTGCGCATCTGGTCGTTGGCATCGAGCATCACCGCGCGGATCGGGCCATCGAAGCTGCCCTTGGGCAGGTTGACGTTGGCTGCGGCAATCGCTGTGCGGATGTGGTCCATGCCCAGGTTGTTGGCGGCCAGTGCGGCCGGATTGACCTGGATGCGCACGGCGGGACGCTGGCCACCGGCCAAGCTGACCAGGCCCACACCCGGCAACTGCGCCAAGCGCTGGGCGATGCGGGTATCGACCAGGTCATGCACCTGGGGCAGCGACAGGCCCTGCGAGGTCACCGCCAGGGTCAGGATCGGCGTGTCGGCCGGATTGACCTTGCGGTACACCGGCGGCACCGGCAGGTCGCCGGGCAGGAAGCTGCCGGCGGCGTTGATCGCCGCCTGCACGTCCTGTTCGGCCACGCCCAGCGACACCTCCAGGCCGAACTGCAGGGTGATCACCGACGCTCCCCCGGAACTGGTGGACGACAGCTGCTTCAGGCCGGGGATCTGCCCGAGCTGGCGCTCCAGCGGCGCGGTGATGGTGCGCGTGGTCAGCTCGGGGCTGGCGCCGGGGTACAGCGTGGTGATCTGGATGATCGGATAGTCGACCTGCGGCAGCGCCGCCACCGGCAGTAGGCGATAGGCCAGCACGCCGGACAGCAGCAGCGCCACCATCAGCAGGGTGGTGGCGACCGGGCGCAGGATGAAGGCGCGCGAGAGGTTCATGCGCCGGCCCTGGTCGATGCCTCCTCGGTGATGATCTCCACCGCGGTGCCGTCTTCCAGCCCGTCGATGCCTTCGATCACCACCTTGTCACCAGCCACCAGACCGGAACGCACCGCCACGCGTCCGTCGTCGGCCGGACCGAGCACCACCGAGCGACGTTGTGCCTTGTTGTCCTTGTCGACGATGTGCACGTAGTTGCCCTGGCTGCCGAACTGCACGGCGGCATCGGGAATCAGCAGCGCGGGATGCTCACCCAGCTGCAGGCGCACATTGACGAACTGGTTGGGGAACAGCGCCTGGTCGGCGTTGTCGAACTGCGCGCGCAGCTTCAGCGTGCCGGTGGCGGTATCGATGCGGTTGTCGACGCTGGACAGGGTGCCACTGGCGAGCTGCCGTCGTTCTTCGCGGTCCCAGCTTTCCACCGCCAGCGCCGGCTGCGCCTGCACCGCATCGAGCAGGGCGGGAAGCTCCGGCTCGGGCACGGTGAACAGCACGCTGATCGGCGCCGTCTGCGCCAGCGTGGCCAGGCCTTCGGTATCGCTGGCGTGCACCAGGTTGCCTACGTCCAGCCGGCGCAGGCCGACACGGCCGCTGACCGGGGCGATGATGCGCGTGTACTGCAACTGCAGGCGTGCTTCGTCCACCGATGCCTGGTCGCTGAGGCGGCGCCCCTGCAGCTGCCGCACCTTGCTCTGCTGGTCGCTCAGTTCCTGTGCCGACACGTAGTTCTGTCGCTGCAGTTCGCGGTAGCGCTGCAGCTGGCGCTCGGCATTCTCCAGCTCGGCCAGGTTCTGCTGCTGCGTACCCTGCGCGTGCGCGAGCTTCACTTGGTAGGGGCGGGGATCGATCTGTGCGAGCAGGTCGCCGGCGTTGACCTGCTGACCTTCCTGGAAATGCAGGCGCATCAGTTCGCCGTCCACGCGGCTGCGCACCACCACGCTGTGCAGCGGAGTGACCGTACCGACCGCCTTCATCCGCAGCACCAGCGGCTCGGCGCTGGCAAGGGCGATGCGTACAGGCACCGTCTTGCCGCTGCCGGCTTCGCCACTGCCCGCCTCGGCCCGCGGCCACAGCCACCACGCCAGGCCAGCGACAAGGGCAAGACCGGCAACGACCAGCAACAGGCGGGCACGACGTGAGCGGGAATTTTCGGCGACAGACATGGGCATCCTGCGCCCTGCGCGCACGCAGGGTCATGCGGGCCCGTCGGCACCACGAAGGGCCACGGGCAGCGGGGGAGGGGGATTGTCTGGCGGGGCCGCAGGCGCGGCGTGGCTGGATGCCGTCGCGCGTGCGACGGGGCGCCAATGGTAGCGGTTTACGCAGGCCGTCGCCGCGTGACCTTGGTCATGCCACCCCGCCGGTGGTGCCGGCCCGCGCCGCTCAATGCACTTCGTCGTGGTACACGAACTTGGGCATTTCCCAGCGGTAGTGGATGGCCAGCAGACGCACAGCGAAACCACCACCCAGGCAGCACAGGATCGCCGTAGCATCGGCCACGCCCCAGTGCAGCAACAGCAGATACACCGCACCGGTCAGCAGCGAGATGATGGCGTACAGCTCTTTCTGGAAGATCAACGGCACCTCGTTGCAGAGGATGTCGCGCAGCACGCCGCCGAAGGCGCCGGTGAGCATGCCGGCGATCAGCACGATCGGCAGTGCATGGCCGGCCTCGCGCGCGATCGAGCAGCCGATCAGGGTGAAGGCGATCAGGCCCAGGCCATCGAGCACCAGGAAGGTGCGGCGGAAGTGGTGCATCCAGCGCGCCACCCAGGTGGCGATCAGTGCCGCGCACACGGTGAAGCCCAGGTACTCCGGATGTTTCACCCAGCCCAGCGGATAGTGGCCAAGCAGGATGTCGCGCAGCGAGCCGCCACCGAGGGCGGTGACACAGGCGATCATCACCACGCCGAACAGGTCCATGCGGCGGCGGCCGGCAGACAGGGCACCGGTCATGGCTTCGGCGGAAATGGCGATCAGGTAGATGATGGACAGCAGCATGGGACAGGCTCCGGGCGCGGTGGGGCCGGCCATGCGCACATACCGCCACTGCCTGCGCAATGACGGGATGACGATGACCGGTGCCGCTCCCGCTGTCCTTTTGCCTGAGAGTTCAGCGGCGTGAGCCGCGTGCCCCTTCGGCGGATCGTCCCGGGCGTGCCCGGTGACCTCTCTCCAGCTCGGCGAGTCGAATGCATGGTTGGTGGGATTCCAGCCCACCGGCCTGAGCGATCATGGGAGCCTGCGCCTTCGGCGGGCGCCAGCGCGGCGCCTCTCTCCTGCATTCGGTCGCCAGTATATCCGCTGCAGTGCAGCACGGCATAATCCGGCAATGGTTTCGCCCTCCCGCCCGTGGTTCCTGTACCTGCTCGAATGCCGCGACGGCAGCTATTACGCCGGCATCAGCACCGACGTGCAGGCCCGTTTTGCTGCCCACCAGGCCGGCAAGGGGGCCCGCTACACCCGGTCGCGGCCGCCACTGCGGGTCCTGGCGGTGCGTGAGTACCCGGACCGTGCAGCGGCCTCGCGTGCCGAATGGGAGCTCAAGCGGCAGCCGCGCGAACGCAAACTGGCGTGGCTGTTGCAGTAGATCCACGCCATGCGTGGATGGGGCGCATCCGGCCATGCCATGATCGCCCAGCCCTCAGCGCTGGAGACCCGGATGTCCACCGTTGCCCTGTTGTTCGCACTTTCCGCAGCAGCAAGCCCCGCCGCCGACGCCGCCACGATCGCAGCCATCGAAGCCACCTGCCACGACTACGTCGACGGTCAACTGGAAGCCGACCCGCAGCGCGTCGCCCGTTCCCTGCATCCGGATCTGGCCAAACGTGCGGTGCTCGGTGATACACCGGACGAACGCCTGGGCCTGCGCCGGATGTCGAAGGAAGAGCTGGTTGCGTTGACGAAGCAGGGCGCGTTGAAGACCCCGAAAGATCAATGGGATCGCCGCTGCACGGTGCTGGACGTGACCGGCAACGCCGCATCGGTGCGGCTGGAAACCCCGTGGTTCGTCGACTACTTCCATATGGGCCGCTTCGAGCAGCGCTGGGTCATCGTCAACGCGCTGTGGTACCCGAAGCCGAAGGCGAAATGAGCAATGCGCGCCGCCGGTAAAGCGTGGCTCTCGGTCGGCCTGCTGGCAGCCGGTATCGCGCTGCTGCCCGGCCTACTGTACCTGCTGGGGCTGGCGATGGTGGAAGGCTGGCCGCAGCCGGCTGATCGCGCGCCCAGTGGTGTGGCCGCATGCAGCGGTGAGCCGCGCATGGGATTCCAGCCGATGAATCCATGGAGCTTCACGACGCGGTTCTTCGATCCTGGAGCGCTGAAGAAAGCGACTGATATCGAGCGCGAAGCGTTCTGGGTTGCACGTCGCCACCTGATGCGGCAGCCGCAGCACGACATGCTGCGCTGGCACCTGAGCAGCAGCGCACTGACGATCTGGATCACCCGGCATTGGAGTGCGGCGCAGATTGCCGACACCGCGAGGAAGGAGGATTTCTGCCGAGCATGGTCGAAACGGCGTGTGCCCGGCGGCCCGATGAAACGGTGAATCCACGGCATGCGTGGCTACGCTCCCTGCGGCCTGCACAGAAATTCATCCACGCATGGCGTGGATCTACTGTGTCGGTCGAGGGCGCTCGCCGCGCTACCTACCGCGAAGATTTCTGCCGGACATGATCCAGGCCCGATGAAGCAGTAGAGCCACGCCATGCGTGGCTGCGCTCCATGCAGCCTGCGCAGAACTTCATCCACGCATGGCGTGGATCTACTGTGTCGGTCGAGGGCGTTCGCCGCGCTACCTACCGCGAAGAGTTCTGCCGGACATGATCCAGGCCCGATGAAGCAGTAGAGCCACACCATGCGTGGCTGCGCTCCATGCAGCCTGCGCAGAACTTCATCCACGCATGGCGTGGATCTACTGTGCCGGTCGAGGACGTGCCCGCGGCACTACCTACCGCGAAGATTTCTGCCGGACATGATCCAGGTCCGATGAAGCAGTAGAGCCACGCCATGCGTGGCTGCGCTCCATGCAACCTGCACAGAAATTCATCCACGCATGGCGTGGATCTACTGTGTCGGTCGAGAGGTCACCCACGGCAGTACCTACCGCTTCGGTCGCCGGTCTTCGCGGTCATCGCCGAAGATGATCCGCGCGCTGCGCTGGTAGCTCCAGTACGCCACCGCCCAGTTCAACAGCACCACGACGCGGTTGCGGAACCCGATCAGGAAGAACACGTGCGCGGCCAGCCAGAACCACCAGGCCAGCACGCCGGACAACTGCAGCTTGCCCAGGTGCACGATCGCGGCCATGCGGCCGATGGTGGCCAGGTTGCCGAAGTCGGCGTACTTGAACGGCCCGGGTGCTGCCTTGCCATGCAGGCGCGCGCGAATCACGTCCGCCACGTACTTGCCCATCTGCTTGGCGGCAGGCGCAACGCCCGGTACCGGCTTGCCGTTGGCCTGGTTCAGCGCAGCAAGATCGCCGGCCACGAACAGTTCCGGATGACCAGGCAGGGTCAGGTCGGGCTGCACCTGCACGCGACCGGCGCGGTCCAGCGGTACGTCCAGGGTGCGCGCCAGCGGTGAGGCGGCCACGCCGGCGGCCCAGACCACGGTGCGCGCGGGCACGAACTGGTCGCCCAGCTTGAAGCCCTGTCCATCGATGTGGCTCACCGGCGTGCCGGTCATCACTTCCACGCCCAGCTTTTCCAGCTGCCGGCGTGCCTTCAGCGAAAGCACTTCGGGGAAGGTGGACAACACGCGCGGACCGGCCTCGACCAGCCGAACCTTGGCGCTGGCCGGATCGATGTGGCGGAATTCATTGCGCAGCGTATGCCGGGCGATTTCCGCGAGGGTGCCGGCCAGCTCGACGCCGGTCGGTCCACCGCCCACCACGGCAAAGCTCAGCCATGCCGCCTTCTTTTCCGGGTCCGGTTCGGCTTCGGCGCGTTCGAACGCCAGCAGCAGTTTGCGGCGCAGGGCGATGGCATCGTCCAGCGTCTTCAGGCCGGGCGCATCGTCGGCCCATTCGTCGTGGCCGAAGTAGGCGTGGGTGGCGCCTGTGGCCAGCAGCAGGCTGTCGTAGTCCAGCGTGCTGCCATCGGCCATGCGCACCTGGCGGGCCTGCTTGTCGATGGCCACCACTTCGCCCAGCCGCACCTCCACGTTGCGCTGGTGGCCGAGGATGTGGCGCAGCGGTGCGGCGATATCCGGAGCGGACAGCCCAGCGGTGGCGACCTGGTAAAGCAGCGGCTGGAACAGGTGGTGGTTGCGACGGTCGACCAGGGTGATGCGTATGCGTTCGCGGGCCAGCGCACGGGTGGCCCACAGGCCGGCGAAACCGCCGCCGACAACGACCAGGTGGGGGACGCGATCACGACTCATCGACTCACTCCAGGGGGGCATGGGGGAAGTGCCTGGCATCTTCGCACGGCCGCTCCTTGTCACGTCAGCGTGCATCGGGATCGGCGATACTCGGGTTCAGGCAACTGCCCGTGAGGAGTCCATGAGCGAACCGGAAAAGCGCATCGCCCTGTTGATCGACGCCGACAATGCACCGGCCTCGAAGATCGACGAAGTCCTGGCCGAGGTCGCGCGCTACGGTGTGGCCAACGTCCGCCGTGCCTACGGCAACTGGAAGAGCCCTCGGCTGAAAGGCTGGGAGGCGGTGCTGCACGAGTACGCGATCCGCCCGATCCAGCAGTTCGCCTACAGCAAGGGCAAGAACGCGTCGGACATGGCGATGGTGATCGACGCGATGGATCTGCTGTACGCGCGGAACCTCGATGGCTTCGCAATCGTGTCCAGCGATGCCGACTTCACCCCGATGGTGATGCGCCTGCTGACCGATGGCGTGAAGGTGTATGGCTTCGGCGAAAAGAAAACCCCGGAACCCTTCGTCAACGCGTGCTCGAAGTTCACCTACCTCGAAGCGTTGGGCCAGACCCACGCCAGCGTGCAGGATGTGGAGCAGGCAGCGAACGAACAATCATCGAACGGACAGGCGCCCAGCGAGCAGGCCACCAGCGATGATGCGCGCCCACGCAAGAGCGGGGCGGAAATGCGCAGCGACACGCGTCTGGTGAAGATGCTGCGCCGTGCGGTGTCCTCGGCAGAAGGCGAGGATGGCTGGTCGCACCTGGGCCCGGTCGGCAGCCAGATCGGCAACCAGGCCTCGTTCGATCCGCGCAACTACGGTTACGGCAAACTCAGTGACCTGCTGGCGGCGATCGGTTTGTTCGAACTGAAGAAGGACGGTAAGTCCTCCTACGTACGCGCGCTGCCGAAGAAGAACCGGTAGCGCCGGGCGTTGCCCAGCGTGTGCCGGTCGCGCAGCACTGCAGAAGACATGGTGTGGCTACAGCGTACGTGCGCTGGAGCCGGCATGGCCTTCCGCAAATCCGTTGGCGAAGTCTTCAATGCCATTGAAGGCCAGCAGCAGCACGCCGGCGCACAGCAGCATGTTGCGGTTCGAGCGTCGGTACCCGAGCACCAGCATCACCAGTCCTGCTGCCAGAAGCGTGTAGTTCACTGCATCCCATGCGGTCATGTCGTCTCTCCCTGCGGATGGGCGTATCGTAGCGGCTCCGCGCCATCGCGGCGCACTGCTGTACGCAAGGAAACCCGCATGTTGAAGATCTGGGGCCGCCGCAATTCCAGCAACGTCCGCAAGGTGCTGTGGTGCGCCGAGGAAATCGGCCTGCCGTACGAGTCCATCGAAGTGGGTGGCAGCCACGGTGGCACGCAGTCGCCGGAATACGTGGCGATGAACCCGAACGGCCTGGTGCCGGTGATCGAAGACCACGGCCTGCCGCTGTGGGAGTCGAACACCATCGTGCGCTACCTCAGTGCGCGCTATTCGCTGGGCACGCTGTATGCCGAAGATCCGATGGAGCGCGCCCAGGCCGAAAAGTGGATGGACTGGAGCACCTCGCGGATGGCGCCGCTGTACTCCGAACTGATCTGGGGCATCATGCGCACCGCACCGGCCGACCGCGATGAGGCGCGCATCAATGCAGCGATCGTGCGCGCCGGTGATTTCCTGGCGCTGCCCAACGCAACCCTGGCCAAGCAGCCGTGGCTGTCGGGCGAGACGTTCGCCATGGGTGACATCGCGTTGGGCTCGTTGATCTACGCCTGGTTCGAACTGCCGATCCAGCGCCCGGACCTGCCGCACCTGGCCGAGTGGTATGCACGCCTGCGCGAACGCCCGGCGTACCAGCGCGGCGTGATGTCACCGATGACGTAAGCGAAGGCGCGACGTTCGGGGTCAGAGCCCTTTTCTGCGGAAAGGGATCCGACCTCAAGCCATCGGGGTCGGATCCCACCCAGCGGGTGGGCTCTGGCCGCAGCGCGTTGCCCTCAGTACAGATCCGTCGGATCTACATCCAGCGACCAGCGCACCTTGCGTGCCTCCGGCAGCGCGTACGACTGCGGCACCAGCTGTGCCAGTACCCCATGCAGCGGCGGCCGCTGTGCCGCCGACAGCAGCAGCTGCGTTCGCTGATAACCGGCACGGCGTGGCATCGGCGCCGGCATCGGCCCGTAGGCCTCCACCATGTCCTGTTCACCCAGCAGTTTCCGCGCAGCGAGCAGGAACGCGTTGGCATGCTCGACCTGCTGTGCTTCGGCACGCATCAATGCCAGGTGCGCGAATGGTGGAAAACCTGCCGCCTGGCGCTGGTTGAGTTCGGCCTGGGCGAACGGGTGGTAGCCACCGTTCACCAGCGTCTCCAGCAGCGGATGGCCCGGATGATGGGTCTGCAGCCACACTTCACCCGGATCGCGCGCGCGACCGGCGCGGCCGGCTACCTGGATCAGCTGCTGCGCCAGTTTTTCGCTGGCGCGGAAATCGGCCGAGAACAGGCCTTCGTCGATGCCCACCACCACCACCAGCGTCAGCTTGGGCAGGTCGTGGCCCTTGGCCAGGATCTGCGTCCCGACCAGGATGCCGGGCGCGTTGCCGAGCTTGGCCAGCTGCTGCTCCAGCGCATCGCGGCGGGCGGTGGTGCCACGGTCGATGCGCACCACCGGGAAATCGGCGAAGGCACTGACCAGGTGTTCTTCCAGCCGCTCGGTGCCGATGCCCTGTGGCTGCAGGGCCAGGCTGCCGCAGGCGGGGCAGGCCAGTGGTGCCGGCTGCCGCGCACCGCAGTGATGGCATTGCAGGCGACGGCCACCGCCATGCACGGTCATCGGTGCATCGCAGCGGTTGCAGGGTGCGGTCCAGCCGCAGTCGTGGCACAGCAGCACCGGCGCATAGCCGCGGCGGTTCTTGAACACCAGCACCTGCTGGCCACGCTGCAGGTGTTCGCCGATGCCGGCCAGCACGTCGGCAGAAAGGCCATCGCGCAGCGGACGCTTGCGGACGTCGAGGATGCGCACGCGCGGCGGTCGGGCATCACCGGCGCGCTGCTTCAGGCGCAGGTGCGCATAGCGGCCGGCATAGGCGTTGTGCAGGGTTTCCAATGACGGCGTGGCGCTGCCCAGCAGCACCGGAATGCCCTGCGCCTTGGCCCGCACCAGAGCGAAATCACGTGCGTGGTAGCGGATGCCGTCCTGCTGCTTGTAGCTGCCGTCGTGCTCTTCGTCCACGATCAGCAGGCCGGGTTGCGGCAGCGGAATGAACACCGCCGAACGCGTGCCCACGATCACCCGTGCTTCGCCGCGCGAGGCCGCAGCCCAGACCCGCGCGCGTTCGTTGTCGGTCAGCCCCGAGTGCAACGCATGCACGGCGATGCCGAGACGGCCGCGGAAGCGCGCCAGAGTCTGCGGGGTCAGGCCGATCTCGGGCACCAGCACCAGGGCCTGCCTGCCCTGCGCCAGGCAATGGATGATGGCCTGCAGGTAGACCTCGGTCTTGCCGCTGCCGGTCACCCCGTCCAGCAGGAATGCCTGGAAGCTTTCGGCGGCGGTGATCGCGGCCACCGCTTCGGCCTGCTCCGCATTGAGGGTGGGGCCGGGCAGGGGCTGGGCGTGCTGCGGCGCCACGCTCAGGGCGATGCGCTCGGCCAGGTCGCGCTTGCCCAGGCTGCGTGCGGCCACCCGCCAGTCCTGCATGCGCGCGGACAGGACATCTTCGTCCACCACCGCTTCGGCCAGCAGCTCGGCCAATTGCCGCGGTCGGCTGCCGGCGCGCAGCTTCTCGCGCTGGGCATGGCCTTCAGCTGTCAGCTGCCAACCCCAGTGATGGGTGTCGGGCAGCGGTTCGCCATGCCGCAGCGGGCCGGGCAGGGCGGTGCTCAGTACTTCGCCCAAGGGGGCGTGGGTATAGCGGGCCAGCCACTGCAGGCTCTGCCACAACTCGCCCTGCAGCAGCGGTGTGGTGTCACACCAGGCCAGTGCCTGGCGCAGGCCCTGGCTGTCCTCGGTTTGCCCGTGGCCGGCCACCACGCCGATCAGTTCGCGGTTGCCGAACGGCACCTTCAGCCGGCAGCCGACCGCTACCGTCGGGCCTTCGCCCTGCGGTGGCAGGTAGTCGAACAGGCGCGGCAGGGGCACGGGCAGGGCGACCTGCAGGGTCGGGACAGGGCCGGATTCAGGGGCGAGCATCGGGCCAGTGTAACGGCCCATGCGAGGGCGCATGGCAGTGGCAGATGCGACTGGCATGCCCTCCGGCGAATCATAAATGTCACCTAAATATCGGTGTCTATTGGAGATTCAGTCTTATCCACATCTTCTGTGGATAAGTCTGTGCGTTAGCGGCTCATGGCGCCGTATGAGGCCGATGGCGACGGCCTCACGCTTCCGTTGGTCAAAAAATAGCCACACTTTAAATTCAATTGAAATCAACAACTTAAGTGTGAAACATTGCTGAAACAGGGTGAATTCAGCCATTCACGCAGGAATCGCCCGGTTCCCGCGTGGTGCTGTGCACAACCTGCAGCAGAAACCGTCTGCAATCGCAAGTCCTGCCGGGCAGCGATGGGCTGCCGCTATCATGCCGGCAGACCTTTGGAGTGACCGATGACGGCTGTGCCCGCCCCTGTTTCCTCGACCGCGGCCGGCGCGCTGTCGGCATTTCTGCGTGGCGTCGAACGCCGTGCTCTGGTCGTGGCCGAACTGCAGTGCGGTGACCCCGCCCGTGCCGAACAGACGCTGGTGGCGGTGATGCGCGCCTTCGCCGCGGTCGCCAGCGACCTGCCGATGGCGCAGTGGCCCAGCCGCTTCTGGACCCTGCTGGGCCAGCGCCAGGCGCTGCGCGAGCCGGCCACCGGTCAGTGGCCACCGTCGCTGGCCGCGCTGGGCGAGATGGCCCCCTTGCCGCGGCTGGCCTTGCTGCTGCGGGTGGGGGGCAGCCTGGACGAGGGCATCGCCACCCGCGTTCTGGATGTCGACGAAGAAGGCTATCAGCGCCTGTTGGCCACGGCCTGCCCACGCGATGCCGATGGCCAGCCCGACGCCGCTGCATGGCGCGCTCTGGCCGAACAGGTGCAGCTGCGTGTCCGCGACCTGCCGGCCAAGCGCCTGCAGCAGCTGCAGCAACCGTCCGCGCCAGCGGCCAACAACCAGGCGCCTGCGTCCAGCTGGCGTGCACCGCCGCGCGACGAACGCGCATCTGCAAGCGGCAAGCGTCGCCGCCCCAATGCCAAGCCGCGCTGGCGTGGCCCGGTGATCCTGTTGATCACCGTGGCGGTGCTGCTGCTGGCTGCGTTGGGCTGGCGCCATTGGCAGGGCCGTGCGCTGACTGCCGATGGCCCCCTGCCCGAAGGCGTGGTGGGTGAGGCCGGGCCGGTCACCGTCGAGGCGCTGCCAGCCAGCGATGTCCGCCCCGCTGCGGGCAGCGATGCGCAGGCCAGCGAAGATGCTGCGATGCTGGCCGACCGCGATTACCCGCTGCTGGCCGAGGCCGACATGCATGCCTGGAGTGCCGCCGGCGGCCCGTTGCCGGTGGACGAGTCACAACCCAAGCCGACCCACCCGGAACCGGTCGGCGCAGCGCTGGAAACCTCTGCTGCCGATGAATAAGCTCCTCTTCGCCGGCCTGCTGCTGGCCCTGCCGCTGTCGCTGGCGGCCGCTCCGCAATCAGTGAACGTGCCGCTGCCCGCACCGTCGGCAACACCATCGGCCACGCCCACTGCCGCGGCGGCATTCGCGCAACTCGATCCCGCCCAGCAACGCCAGCGTCGCAGCGACTACGCCGCGTGGCGGGCCCTGCCGGAGGGTGAGCGCGAACGCATCCGCCAGGCCGCCGCCCGCTTCGCCGCGTTGCCGGCCGACCAGCAGCAACGCCTGCGCGCGCAGTTCCAGGCACAGGACCAAGCCTTCCGCGAAGGCTGGCGGCTGGGCCCGCAACTGGGCGCAGAATTCCCCAAGCTGCACGGCCTGTTCGGCTTCGTACCGCCGCAACAGCGCGACGCCGTGCTTGCCGTGCTGCGCCAGCTGAGTCCGTCGCAGTTGGCGCAGCTGGCCCTGGTCGCCCAGCGCACGCCGCCGCAGGAACGCGACAGCGTACGCAGCGCATTCCTGACGGTCCCCGCCGCCGAACGCGACACCTGGCTCAAGCGCCAGGCCGGCCAATAAGCGAAAAGGGGACGGAGGGAATTAAGTCGGTTTTGGCTCGACTGTGACGGATACGACTTAATTCCCTCCGTCCCCTTTATGGGGCAGTCATGGGAATGACCGCCCGGCGCGCGTAAGATGGCCGGCCGCAACCCGGTGCCTGTGCCCTTCGCGCGCAACCGTAGTTCGCGTCAAGCACCTTATGTCTACTGCAACCTCCACGCCGCGCTTCAGCAAGGAAGTCGGCGCTACCGGTCTGCTTGCCCTGCCGCTTGTGCTCGGGCACGTCTCCACCGGTCTGATCTCCTTCGTCGACAACGTGATTGCCGGCCACCATGCGACATCCACCCTGGCCGCAGTGACCATCGGCACTGCGCTGCTGTGGCTGCCGATGCTGATCCCGATTGGCACGCTGATCTCGCTCACCGCCTCGGTGTCGCAGCTGCATGGCGCCGGCCGTGAGCGCGAGATCGGCCCGCTGTTCCGGCAGGCGCTGTGGCTGGCGCTGGGCCTGGGCCTGATCATGTTCACCTTCCTCACCGTGGTGCCGCCGCTGCTGCCGGCATTCGGCATCGCCCCGGACATCGTGCCCGGCGCAACGGCCTTCCTGCATGCGGTGCGCTGGGGTGGCCCGGCGCTGACGCTGTACTTCTGCATGCGCTATCTCAGTGAAGGCATGCATTGGACGCTGCCGACCATGCTGCTCGGTTTTGGCGGCCTGCTGGTGCTGGCGCCGATGGGGTACGTGCTGGCCAACGGCAAGCTGGGCTTCCCGGAAATGGGCGCTGAAGGCCTGGGCATCGCCTCGGCGGTGATGATGTGGCTGCAGGCGATCGCCTTCGGTACCTACCTGTGGTTCACCAAGCGCTTTGCCCACCTGCAGCTGTTCTCGCACTTCGAGGGGCCGCGCTGGTCAGCGATCTGGGACCTGCTGCGCACCGGCCTGCCGATCGGCATCACCGTGCTGATGGAAGGTGGCCTGTTCATCGTCACCGCATTGCTGATTGGTCGCCTGGGCGCCAATGAAGCGGCCGCGCACCAGATCGCGATCAACGTGGCGCAGCTGTGCTTCATGATCCCGATGGGCGTGGCCGAGGCGACCACCGTGCGGGTCGGCCATGCGGTTGGCCGTGGCGATGGCTTCGGCGTGCGCCGTGCGGCGTGGGCCGGCTACGCGATCATCATGGGTACGCAGACGCTGTCGGCGGCGGCACTGCTGTTCGGCCACGACGCCATCGTCGGCGTCTACACCAACGACCTGGCCGTGGCCGGGCTGGCCTCGACCCTGCTGCTGTACGCAGCCACCTTCCAGTTCCCCGATGGCATCCAGGTGCTGTCGGCCGGCGCGCTGCGCGGCCTGAAGGACACCCGCGTGCCGATGTTCATCGCCATGTTCGCCTACTGGGGCCTGGGCATGCCGCTGGGTGCCGGGCTCGGCCTGGGCCTGGGCATGGGGCCGCAGGGCATGTGGATCGGCCTGATCGTCGGCCTGACCGCCGCCGCCATCCTGATGGGCTGGCGCCTGAGCCGCAGCAGCAAACGCATTGGCCAGTCCACGCTGGCCTGACATCACGCCGGTCCCGGGCAACCGTGACTGGCGATCCCCTGACTTGTGTCCGATGCTGCCTCACGCGGCACCGGCTATGCTGTTACCACGGCAAGAAGCCATCCGGAGTGCTCCATGAACCAACCCGTGCCGCCGCTGCCCCCGGCGAACCGCAATCCTGTCGCCAGCTTCTTCATCGGGCTGTGGGACGTGATGAATTTCACCCGCCGGTTGATCCTCAACCTGGTGTTCTTCGGCCTGTTGCTGCTGGTGCTGGTGATGTTCATCGTCGCTGCGGGCATGGGCGCAGGTGCCAGCAAGGCGCTGCAGGACCGCACCACCCTGGTGATCGCGCCGGAAGGCCGCCTGGTCGAGCAGTACAGTGCCGATCCGGTCAGCCGCGCGCTGGCCAAGGCCGTCGGTGACAACGGTGCCGAGGAAGTGCAGCTGCGCGATCTGATCCGGGTGATCGAGAGCGCGCGCGATGACAAGAAGATCGAGAGGGTGGTGCTGGAACTGGACAAGCTGCAGCCGTCCGGTTTCGCCTCGCTGCGCGAAGTGTCCGCCGCGCTGCAGGACCTGCGCGCCTCGGGCAAGCAGCTGGTGGCCTTCAGCGAGAGCATGGGGCAGTCGCAGTATCTGCTTGCCGCACAGGCCGACGAGGTCTACCTGGACCCCATGGGGTCGGTGGTGCTGGAAGGCCTGGGTCGCTACCGCCAGTATTTCCGCACCGGCCTGCAGGACAAGCTGGGCGTGGACGTGCACCTGTTCAAGGTAGGCGAGTACAAGTCGGCGGCCGAGCCGTACGTGCTCGACGCGGCGTCGCCGGCGTCCAAGGAAGCCGATCTGTTCTGGATGAACGATGTGTGGCAGCGCTACCTCGGCGATATCGCCAAGGCCCGCCGCCTGGATCCGGCACAGCTGGCGGCCGGTATCGACACCCTGCCTGAAGGCGTCGCTGCCGCCGGCGGCGACCTGGCCAAGTTCGCCCTGCAGCAGAAGCTGGTGACCGCGCTGAAGACCCGCGAGGAATTCGAGGATCTGATGATCGAGCGCGGCGTGGCCGACGAAGACGCCGACGGTGGTTTCCGCAACATCGATTTCGGCACCTACATGGCCCAGCTCGATGCGCGCCGCAACCCGGTTGATTCGCGTCCGCAGGTCGCGGTCATCGTGGCCTCCGGTGAAATCAGCGGCGGCGATCTGCCGGCCGGCCGTATCGGTGGTGAATCGACCTCGGCGCTGCTGCGTGCTGCCCGCGACGATGACGACGTCAAGGCCGTGGTGCTGCGCGTGGATTCGCCGGGCGGCGAAGTCTACGCCTCCGAGCAGATCCGTCGCGAAGTGGTGGCACTGCAGGCTGCCGGAAAGCCGGTGGTTGTGTCCATGGGTGACCTCGCTGCGTCCGGTGGTTACTGGATCAGCATGAACGCCGATCGCATCTATGCCGATCCGTCGACCATCACCGGTTCGATCGGCATCTTCGGCATGATCCCCAACTTCAGCCGTGCGCTGGACAAGTTCGGCGTGCACACCGATGGCGTCGGCACCACCCGTTTCGCCGGTGCCTTCGACGTCACCCGACCGATGGACCCGGCGGTGGGCCAGGTCATCCAGTCGGTGATCAACAAGGGCTATGCCGATTTCACCGGCCGTGTTGCCGAGGCCCGCAAGAAGCCGGTCGAGGCGATTGACGAAGTGGCCCGTGGGCGCGTCTGGAGCGGTGCGCAGGCCAAGGAGCGCGGTCTGGTCGATGCCTTCGGTGGCCTGAAGGACGCCGTGGCTGACGCTGCTGGCCGGGCCAAGCTGGGCGCGACCGACAAGTACCGTGTGCGCTACATCGAGAAGGCGGCCACGCCGTTCGCGCAGTTCGTCAGCGGCTTCGCTGGCAGCCACGTCGGCGCCTGGATGCTGGCCGATTCCGGCGTGGGCCGGATGATGCTGGCGCGAACGATGCCGGAAATCGATACGCAGCTGCGCTTCGTTGAAAATGCGGCCCGCGAGAAGGGCAACGGTGCACCGGTGAAGTCGCTGGCGTATTGCTTCTGCGGGTTCTGATGGCCCATCCACGCATGGCGTGGATCTACTGAACGCACAACGCCCGGCCTTGGCCGGGCGTTGTTGCATGCGGGGTTCTACTGCGCGTCGGCCTCTGCCTTGCGCTCGCGTTCGGCCGCCTCGTCCAGGGTCTTCTGCACGGCCTTTGCGCGGTCCAGCGGCTGATTGAACGCCTTGGCCATCGCCTGCGGTTGCGGTGGTCGTTCGGGATTGGGCGGTGCAGGGCGCTGGCACCCGGCCAGCGCGACGGCCGACAGCAGGACGGGAATCAGGACGCGCATGGCAGCTCTCCACGAGGGACGTGCAGTCAGTGTCGCATCCCGGGCGGCGGACGGTCGTGAGCGCGTATCCTTGCCGCATCGAAACACAGCGGGCGCGGCCCCGGAGGACATATGACCCAGCAACGGTGGCGCCTGGATGGGCAGACGGCCCTGATCACCGGTGCCAGCGCCGGTATCGGCCTGGCGATCGCGCATGAACTGGCCGGTCTCGGCGCCGATCTGATGATCGTCGGCCGCGACCTGGACATGCTGGAGAGTGCCCGCGACGAACTGCTGGATGTGTATCCGCAGCACCAGGTGCATGCCTTGGCCGCCGATGTGTCCGATGACGAAGATCGCCGGCAGATCCTGGACTGGGTCGAGGACCACGCCGACGGCCTGCACATTCTGGTCAACAATGCCGGTGGCAACATCACCAAGCCCGCCACGGAATATTCCGAAGACGAGTGGCGCGGCATTTTCGAGACCAATCTGTTCTCGGCGTTCGAGCTGTCGCGCTATGCGCATCCGTTGCTCGCGCGCCACGCTTCGTCGGCCATCGTCAACGTCGGCAGCGTGTCCGGCCTGACCCATGTGCGCAGCGGCGTGGTCTATGGCATGACCAAGGCGGCGATGCACCAGATGACCCGCAACCTCGCGGTGGAGTGGGCCGAGGACGGCATCCGGGTCAATGCAGTAGCGCCGTGGTACATCCGGACCCGTCGCACGTCCGGCCCGCTGTCCGATACCGACTACTACGAGGAAGTGATCGGACGCACGCCGATGCGGCGCATCGGTGAGCCGGAGGAAGTGGCCTCGGCCGTGGGCTTCCTGTGCCTGCCGGCATCGAGCTATGTCACCGGCGAATGCATCGCGGTGGATGGCGGCTTCCTGCGATACGGGTTCTGACGGGACCGCCCGCTGCGGATGGAGGCATCCACGGCGGGCGTGGATGCTCTACTTCGGTACGGGGCAGTCGCTGGCTTCCAGCACGGCCTGCAGGCGTTCGCGTTCGCCGCGCGCTGCCGGTTGGTTTTCGGGCGCAGCAAAGCGCTCGCGACCGCGTGCATCGCGGAAGCGCTGCTGCCAGCTGCCGCAGCGCTGCGCTTCGGCCACTTCAGTGCAGCGGTCCCGGACCACCTCGCAGCTGGCGGCGTTCACCGGTGTCGCTCCGCCCAGGCCCTGCACGTTCAACAGTTCGCAGCGGCCTGGTGCAGCCTCGTACTCATGCAGGTACGAGCTTCCCTCGCTGCTGAGGCATTGATAGATCGCCGGCAGCGGTGGCTTTGACGGTGTGTTGCCATCCCCCGACGTGGTGTCGCTCGAACGTGGCAGCACCGCGCTGTCGAGTATGGCGTCGCCGCCTTCGCGCTCGACCATGCGTGCTTCCATGATCGTTCGGCCCTCACGTGGCTGCGTCGCGGCAGGCTCGACGGCGACGTCCACGGACGGCATCGCTGCAGGCGGGGGAGCGGGGCTGTTCTGCACCGGTACGATCGGCGCCGTCGGCGAAGGCGCCGGGACACGCTGGATTTCCTGCCGGGTGCCGGCGGGGCAGGGGGTGCGTTGCAACGTAGGAACATCGCTGCTGCCCATGCAGCGGTAGATCACCATGTCGTCGGCCAACGCGTTGCCGGGCAACAGGCCCATGGCCAGCCAGATCAGTCTTCTCATGCGAGCAGCCTACAGCGGTGGTCCATGCCCCGGTAGTTGCCAACCTTGGTTGGCACCGTTGTTTGCCAGTGCCCACCAAGGTGGGCATTTACCAAAGCGGGGGCATGGCCCCCAGCGCAGGGCTCAGATGCCCCGGTAGTTGCCAACCTTGGTTGGCACCGCTGTTTGCCAGTGCCCACCAAGGTGGGCGTCTACCAAAGCGGGGGGATAGCCCCCAGCGCAGGGCTCAGATGCCCCGGTAGTTGCCAACCTTGGTTGGCACCGTTGTTTGCCAGTGCCCACCAAGGTGGGCGTCTACCAAAGCGGGGGCATAGCCCCCAGCGCAGGGCTCAGATGCCCCGGTAGTTGCCAACCTTGGTTGGCACCGCTGTTTGCCAGTGCCCACCAAGGTGGGCATCTACCAAAGAGGGGGTACCGTCCCCAGCACAGGGCTCAGCCGCCGCAGTCCTGCGCCAGCCGCGCGTCGATGCCACGCTGCTCCTTGCTGATCGCGGTGCGCTCGCTCTGCAGCGCGCTGTTGTAACGCCGGTCCAGTTCCCAGCGACGATCACGCAGGCGTGCGCACACTTCCTGCGGGGGCAGGGCGTGGCAGGTATCGCGCACCAGGATGTTGCCGGCAGGCACGTTGACACCGACGCCCACTGACGGCGGGCGATACACCGCAGGCCCGCCGCCGATGGGGGGACCGAGGGTGTTGCCGCTGCCGGCCGGACGCGGCCCCGGATGCGGTCCGGGGTACGCACCGCCAGGATGACCATGCGGGTACCAGACCGTGGTCCACAGCGGCACCCAGCGCGGATTCCCTTCGTTGTTGTCGCTGGTGTAACGGTCGCCGTCTTCACTCACGCATTCGTACATCGGCTGTGGCGGCTGGATGTAGACATGGCGCACCTCGCGCTCGCGCATCGCTGGCGTCTGCACCGGTGCGGGCGGCGCGGCCTCGGTGCTGACCACCCGTGGCGGCGGGTCGCGCGGCCGTTGCAGGTCGCGCACTTGCTGGCGGCCGGTCGTGCAGGGCTTGTCCTGCAGCGCGACGGCACCATTGCTGCCGACGCAGCGGTAGACCCGCACGTCGTCGGCGGCAAGGGCCGGCAACGACAGCAGCAGGGCCAGAGACAGGACAGCGCGCAGCAGGGTCATGGGCGCAGCGTGCGCGATCGGCAACGCCGACGCAATGGACCTGTCAGGAGCGCAGTACGTTGCCACTGAGCGCGTCGCGGATCGGCGTGGGTTGGGCCAGGCCGCCGGTCTGCCCATCGAGGATGCCGTCGAGCAGGCGCAGCAGGCGTGGGTCCAGTTCTTCGCGGCTGCGCGCGGGGGGCTCGCCGGCAAGGTTGGCGCTGGTTGATACCAGGGGGCCACCCCAGGCCTGGCACAGCGCTGCGACCAGCGGGTGCGCGCTGATGCGTACCGCGATGCCGCTGTGTTCGCCGGTGATCCAGCCGGGCGCGCGGGTACCGGCGGGCAGGATCCAGGTGTTGGCGCCGGGCCAGCTGGCGAGCACTGCGCGCTGGCGTGCATCGGGCAGCGCCTGCAGGCGCACCCAGCCCTGCAGCTGCGACAGGTCAGCGGCCACCAGGATCATGCCTTTCTCGATCGGGCGCTGCTTCAGTCGCAGCAGCGTGTGCACCGCTGCCTCGTGCGCAGGATCGCAACCCAGGCCCCAGACCGCTTCGGTCGGGTAGGCAATCACCCCGCCACTGCGGAGCGTGGCGACTGCGGCGTCCAGTGTGAGTTCTTTCATGGCGGCGACCGGGCCCGGCGTGGGCCTTCATTATCCCCCCGCTGCGTGCAGAGCGGGTGGAGCGGTGGGGGCGGACCGTGGGTCCGCTCACCGTGGCAGATCATCCACGCATGGCGTGGATCTACTTGGCCGCCTTCTTGACGGCCTTCTTTGCCGGTGCCTTCTTGGCCACGGCCTTCTTCGCAGCCGCCTTCTTGGCCGGCGCCTTCTTGGCAGCAGCCTTCTTCGGCGCGGCTTCCTTCTTCACTGCCGCCTTCTTTGCCGGTGCCTTCTTGGCGGCGGCCTTCTTGGCGCCGAAGCCCTTGCGCACCGGCTTGCCGGTTTCTTCCATCAACTGCTGCACCTCGGCCAGGGTCAGCGATGCCGGTTCACGATCCTTGGGGATCTTGCCGTTCATCTTGCCGTCGCTGATGTACGGGCCGAAACGACCGTTCAGCACCTGGATGTCGCTGCCCTCGAACTCCTTGATGATCCGGTTGCGCGCGATTTCTTCCTTCTCTTCGATCAGGAACACGGCGCGGGCCAGGTCGATGGTGTACGGGTCGTCTTCCTTCTTCAGCGAAGCGTAGGTGCTGCCGCGCTTGGCGAACGGGCCGAAGCGGCCGATGCCGACGCTGACGTCCTCGCCCTTGTCCTCACCCAGCGCGCGCGGCATCAGGAACAGTTCCAGCGCGTCTTCCAGGGAAATGGTGTGCATCGACTGGCCCGGCCGCAGCGAGGCGAACTTGGGCTTGTCCTCGGCATCCTCGGCGGTGCTGCCGATGGCCGCGTACGGCCCGAACCGGCCCAGGCGCACGCTGACCGGCTTGCCGGTCTTCGGGTCGGTACCCAGCTCGCGCGCACCACTGGCCTCGGCACGGTCGACCGATTCCTTCTTGTCTTCGACCAGTTCCTTGAACGGTCCCCAGAAGCGCGACATCAGCGGAATCCACTCTTCCTCGCCACGCGAGACGGCATCGAGCTCGTCCTCCAGCTTGGCGGTGAAGTCGTAGTCGACGTACTGGGTGAAGTGGCTGGACAGGAACTTGGACACCGCACGGCCGACATCGGACGGGCGGAAGCTGCGGCCTTCCATTTCCACGTACTTGCGGAACAGCAGGGTCTGGATGATCGAGGCGTAGGTCGAAGGACGACCGATGCCGTACTCTTCCAGCGCCTTCACCAGCGCCGCTTCAGTGAAGCGCGGCGGCGGCTGGGTGAAGTGCTGGTCGGCCACGATGCGCTCCAGCGGCACGCGGTCGCCCGGCTTCATCGCCGGCAGCTTGCGGCCTTCATCGTCATCCTCGGCGCTCTTGCTGTCCTTGCCTTCCTCGTACACGGCCAGGAAGCCGGGCACCACCACCGTGGTGCCGCTGGCGCGGAACACATGTTCGCTGCCGGCCGACAGGTCCACGCTGACGGTGTTGAGCGTTGCCGGGATCATCTGGCAGGCCACTGCACGCTTCCAGATCAGCTCGTACAGCTTGCGCTCGTCGTCGGTCAGGAACCGCGCGACCTGGGCCGGGGTGCGCAGTGCCGAGGTCGGGCGCACCGCTTCGTGCGCTTCCTGGGCGTTCTTGGACTTGGTCTGGTAGGTGTTGGGCTGGTCGGGCAGCGAGGCGATGCCGTAATCACGGGCAATCACGTCGCGGATTTCGGCCAGCGCGTCCTGCGACAGGTTCACCGAGTCGGTACGCATGTACGAGATCAGGCCGACCGTGCCTTCGTCGCCGCCGATGTCCACGCCTTCGTACAGCTTCTGCGCGACCTGCATGGTCTTGCGCGTGGTGAAACCGAGCTTGCGCGAAGCTTCCTGCTGCAGCGTGGAAGTGGTGAACGGCGGCGCGGGGCGGCGCTTGCGCTCCTTGCTGGCCACGTCGGTGACATGCAGGGCGCCCTGCGCGGCCTGCTGGATGCGCAGGCGGGCGGCCTCGGCGGTGTCGCCGTCGGTGACGGTGAACTGCTCGAACTTCTGCCCGTCCAGCTTGACCAGCTTGGCGTTGAAGTGCTGCGAGGGATGCGCGCACTCGGCGGCGATCGACCAGTACTCGCGGGCGATGAAGGCTTCGATCTCTTCCTCGCGCTCGACGATCATGCGCAGCGCCGGGCTCTGCACGCGGCCTGCCGACAGGCCGCGCTGGACCTTGCGCCACAGCACCGGCGACAGGTTGAAACCGACCAGGTAGTCCAGCGCGCGGCGCGCCTGCTGGGCATCGACCAGGTCGCTGGCGATCTCGCGCGGCTGGCTGATCGCTTCCTTGATCGCGCGCGGGGTGATCTCGGTGAACACCACGCGCTGCATCGGCTTGTCCTTGACCAGCCCGCGCTCCTTCAGGATCTCGGCGATATGCCAGCTGATCGCTTCACCCTCGCGATCCGGGTCGGTCGCCAGCAGGATGTCGTCGGCGCCCTTTGCGGCCTTGGCGATCGCATCGACATGCTTTTCGTTCTTCTCGATCACGTCGTAATGCATGGCGAACCCGTTGTCCGGGTCAACCGCGCCTTCCTTCGGGATCAGGTCACGCACGTGCCCATACGAGGCCAGGACCGTGTAGTCCTTGCCGAGGTATTTGTTGATCGTCTTGGCTTTGGCCGGCGATTCAACGATGAGCAGGTGCTTGGGCATGGCAGCAGGGTCTGTGGGTAAGCCGCGGGGAAGGGCCGCTAGGGTGGAGCAAACGGCCGCATTAGTGAAGCGGCCACGGGCAAATCAATAAACTGAACGCCCGGGACTGTGCCGGGCGTTCAGGTTTCACCTTATTAGAGGAATCACGCCCGGCCTGCCATTGTCAAGCAGGGGGCGTGAGGATGGCCGTCCGCGACGGCGCATTGGCCCTCGATCCGCGATCACGACGCCATGTTGGCGATGACGCCGACGGCGAAGATGATCGCGGCGAAACCGGCCAGCATCAGCAGGCCGCCCAGCACCAGGATCACGATGGTCACCGTGCCCATCTCGCGGCGCTGCAGCTGCGGCTGGTCGGTATAGGCCCAGCGGTCGACCACCACCGTGTCGCAGATCAGGTCATGCAGGCCCTGCTTGCGCTCGGTGAAGGCGGCCATCAGGTAGCCGATGCACAGTGTCAGGCCACTGAGGATGGTGGCGAAATAGCGGCCGATGCTGCGGCCCAGGGTCAGGCGATCGCCATTGCCGCGCACGACCTTGATGCCGATGGCCATCTTGCCGAGGGTGGCACCGCCGCGGGAGGCATGGAACCAGCCGTAGTAAGCGGCGGCGATGAACAGGCCGGCCAGGCCACTGATCAGCTGGGTGACCACTTCAACCGCTGTTTCGCCGCTGCCGGCAGCGCCCATGCCCGCGCCGAGCACGAAGCCCAGTACGCCACCGACCACGCCGCTGGGAATCAGCAGGACGAAGTAGTCGATCAGGTAGGCGGCAAAGCGCTTCCAGAAGCCGGCGTAGACCACCTCGCCGCCCTGCACCGGCTGCGAATAGTCACTGCCGCCCGCGCCGGGCGCGGTGTACGGCGAACTGCTGAGGGCGCCGGTGCCCGGCAGGGGCGCGGTGCCGTTGTCGATCGCGGCGTAGTCGTTGCGCAGGTCGAAGCCACCGGTGGCGGTGGACGTGCTGGCATCGGCCAGGGTCTGCAGGCCCAGCTCTTCCACCATCTGCCGCAGCGGCGCCCACTGCCCCATGCCTTCGCGCCAGACCAGGGTGTCCAGGTTCAACTGGCCACGCTGGAAGCGCTGGCGGATCTCGGTGACCTCCAGCGGTCCCTGGCGTTGCTGTCCTTCGGCGTAGTACCACTCAGTCATTGCATGTCCCCTGTTGGGTCGTCCTTGGTGGGTTGCCCGATGCGCGGCTCAGCCGCGGCATTGCGTGGGCAGATACTTGTCGTCGCTTTCGCCGCTGCATTCCCAGCGCCCGCTGTCGCGGTCGTATTCGAGCCAGAGCAGGTCGCCATCCTGGCTCTTGCCGGGAACCGCCAGCGTCGCTTCGATGCCGCAGTGGCCATTGTTGAAGCGGCCGATATGCACGGCCGACAGGCCCTGGCCTGCGAATTCGTCCGCCGCCGGGAAGCCGGCGTCGTTGGCGCCCGGGCAGCGGCCCTGGTCATCGGCGAAGTGCTGGACCTTGTCCTTCAGCGGCTGCAGCACGGTGACCGCGCCGGCGACCTTGGCCTTGATGGTGTAGTCGTTGTAGGCCGGCAGGGCGATCGCGGCCAGGATGGCCAGGATCGGCACCACCACCAGCAGTGCGACGCCGCCGATGATGGCGGTCAACGCGCAGCCGGACAGGCCCTTCTTCGCGACCGGGGCAGCGTCCATCGGCGTGGTCGCGTACGGAGAGGCGGGGGGAAGGGTGGGCGGCAGAGGGGCGGCAGGCGGCGGCGGTGGTGCCGTGGCGGCTGCATCAACGGCAGGCACGATCAGGCCCAGTTCGTCGACCACGTTGCGCAACGGCTGCCATTGCGGCAAGCCGTCGCGCCATACGAGGGTGTCCAGGGTGATCTGGTTGCTGCGGAACAGCTCGATCAACTGTTCCGAGGGCAACGGGCCTTGCTGGCGGTTGCCTTCGGCATGGAACCACTCACTCACGGGGACGCTCCTGAATGCGCACGGTCCCCAAGTGTACGGTCAGTGCAGGGGTTCTGGCTCGTCCACGAACATCTGCGTTTCCATCCAGGCGTAGGCCGCCTCGGCGCCGGGCTGGTTGAACAGCACCATCAGCACGACCCATTTCAGGTCGTCCAGGTCCAGTTCGTCCTGGTCCAGGGCCATCGCCCGGTCCAGCACCAGCTCGCGCTGGCCGGCATCGAGGATGCCGTGCTGTTCCAGGTACAGCAGGAAACCACGGCACTCCACGTCAAGCTTGTCCAGCTCCGGGCCGTGATAGATGCGCACCGGGCCATCGACCCGGGCCTGGGCCGCGCTTGGGCGCTGCGCTGCCAGGGCATCGAGCCATTCGAATGCCTTGTTGATCTCAGTGGGGCTGAAACCGGCCTGGATCAGGCCATTCTGCAGTGAGTCGCGGTCACGGATCAGGTCCGCATCTTCGCTGAAATAGTGTTCAAACAGGTACAACAGTACATCCAGGATGCTCTCTTTCATTGCCCCTCGGCCTGCGTCGCGCGACGCTGTGGAGGTGAAGAAACTAGGGACGTCGACAGTAGCGGCCGTGTACGCACACCACGATCCCCGCAAGTTCCATGACCAGCAGCATGGAGGACACCTCCGACGCCGTCAATCCACACTGCGTGATCAGTGAATCCATACTGATTGGGTCGTGCTCCAGCACCCGCCACAAGCGCTGGTAGTCAGCGTCGTTCGCCCAGCATGCCGGCAGGTCCGCCGGCGCTGCCTGTTCAGTGGGGGTGGCAAGCCGGGTTTGCAAGCCCGGAAGCTGGTGACGCAGTGCCGGGGCCAGCAGTTCCAGCACTTCTTCGGGCCGTTCGACCAGGGCAACCCCTTCACGGATGAGCCGGTGGCAGCCGGCGGCGCGCGGATTGAGTACCGAACCGGGTATCGCGCAGACCTCGCGGCCGGCTTCGGCTGCCAGCCGGGCGGTGATCAGGGCGCCCGAGCGTTGTGCGGCCTCGACCACCACCGTGGCCAGGGCCAACCCGGCCACCAGCCGGTTGCGCGCGGGGAAGTGACCCGGCCGTGCGGGCGTACCTGGCAGGTACTCGCTGAGCACCGCGCCGTCGGTGGCGATTCTTGCCTGCAGGCGGGCATGGCTGGTGGGATAGGCGCGGTCCGGGCCAGTGCCTATCACCGCGAGGGTGCAGCCGCCTGCCTCCAGCGCCGCCTGGTGGGCGGCCGCATCGATGCCTGCCGCCAATCCACTGGTCACCGCCAGCCCGGCCTCGACGAAGCAGGTGGCAAACCGGGCGGCCAGGGCACGACCGGCGGGGGTGGGTGAACGGCTGCCGACCAGTGCCACCGCAGGACGCCAGGCGATGGTCGGATCGCCGGCAACGAACAGCGCCAGGGGCGGATTGGGTGCATCAAGCAGGAGGGGCGGGAAGGCTGGATCGTTGCAGGCCAGCAGATGATGATCAGGCTGCTGCAGCCAGCGCTGCGCAAGCGCGAGGGCGCGGGTGTCGGGACGCTCCAGCGCAGCGCATTGTTCCGGTGTGCAGCCGTGGGCCCGCCAGCCTGCAACACCGAGCGCCAACGCTGCATCCGCATTGCCGGTGGTCTGCAGCAGCGCGCGCCTGGGTGCCAGGGAACCAGCCGCGATCAACAGGCGCAGCAGCGCCTCATGTCCATGCTCAGTCATCCCCCGACTATCGGCCTCACGCAACAAAGGCGCCCTAGGGCGCCTTCGCGTATTGCTGTCAGGGTATCCCGGAGGTTGCCGGCCGATGCGGCCGGCACTCCCTGCCGAGGCCGGGCGGGGCCCGGCGCCGGATCATTTCGCGTCCGGATGCAGCGCGCTGTAACCCACACGCACCGGCTTCACACCCTGCATCACCAACGCATAGCTGACGTTGTCGAAGGTGCGGAAGACCATGGCATGCGCGGCGTACTCATCCGGCAGGCTGACCCGGCCGGCGCCGGTGCTGATCGAGTCGTCCATGCGAGAGGAACCCGGGAACTTCATCCGGTGCGCCACGTGGCTGCCATGGCGCCACAGCGAGAACACGGTGCCGTTGTCCACGCCCTGGGCGCGACCAGCGGAAATCGCGATCACATCGCGCGGGCCGCCGGTAGTGAACATATCGGTGACTGCCAGCACGCGTACATCCACGCCTTCCACGCCGGCGGCGGGGACATGCGGGAAGAACTGCAGGTCGTACGGCGTGGCCTCGACCGGCACCAGACGGTCGCCGGCACGCACTTCACGGCCGCCACTGGCGTTGTCCAGGACCAGGGTTGACGCTTCGGTCTTGCCGCCAGCCACCTGGGTGATGGTGCCGGTGCCGACCTGTGCCAGCTCGTAACCCAGCACGCCGCGGCGGTGGTTGGGTGCGCTGAACGCCTTCCAGAGATTGCCGCTGCCCGGGGTGACGTCGCCGTTGGCGGTCAGGTCCTCGGTGGGCTTGGGCTGGGCGTAGCGCACGGTCGGGCGGACCACGGCCCAGCGCTGCCCGACCTGGGCGTCGGCCAGGCGCACATAGGCGGTCTGCCCACCGGTGGCGCGCAGGCGGTTGTCTTCCAGGCCGACCACATAGGGCAGCTGTTCGATGCTGTCGACCACGCTGAGCTGCTTCAGGAACGGCTCGACCTGGGCCAGCGGCACGCCGGTTACCGGGGCTTCCTGGCGCGGGCCGGGCTGGGCCGTCACGCGGTCCAGGTAGGCCAGGCTGAGGACGTCACCGGGATAGATCAGGTGTGGATTGGCGACCTGCGGATTGGCCTGCCATATCTCCGGCCACAGCCATGGTTTCTGCAGGAATCGTCCTGCGATGTCCCACAGGGTGTCCCCTTTGCGGACCACATAGGTGTCCGGGTGCCCGCCATTCACTTCCACGGCGGTAGCATAGGCAGCCACGGTCAGCATCGCCGCGGCGACGACCGTACGAAAACGAAGCAACATAGGTGTGAAGCCCTGATTCCCCAACAGGTTCGCGCACTATAGTCCAGAAACCGGGGCGCAAGGCAAGCGTTGGAGCTAGAATCTGCGACGTATGCCGGCGTACCCCGGCCCCAACCCCGGAAACTGCCATGGCTTTACTCCCCATCCTTGAGTTCCCCGATCCGCGCCTGCGTACCAAGGCTGCGTTGATCGATGCCGCCGAAGTGACCACGCCGGCGTTCCAGGAGCTGCTCGACAACATGTTCGAGACCATGTACGACGCCCCGGGCATCGGCCTGGCTGCCAGCCAGGTAGACGTGCACCAGCGCTTCATGGTCATCGACGTGAGCGAAGAAAAGAACGAGCCGCGCGTCTTCATCAACCCGGAAATCGTCGCCAAGGACGGGGGCCAGGTGTACCAGGAAGGCTGCCTGTCGGTGCCCGGCATCTTCGCCGACGTGACCCGTGCCGACACCATCACCGTCAAGTTCCTGGATCGCCAGGGGCAGCCGCAGGAGTTGACCACCGACGGCCTGCTGGCGGTCTGCGTGCAGCACGAGATGGACCATCTGGACGGCAAGCTGTTCATCGATTACCTGTCGCCGCTGAAGCGCGAGATGGTCCGCAAGAAGCTGGCCAAGCAGCGCAAGCACGTGGCGTGATCGCTGCTCCGGGCCGCCCTTCGGGGTGGCCCGCGCCTGCGCGTGACGCGCGGGCTGCATGGCGCCGGCCGACGGCGCCGTTTTTTTTCCTGCACGATTTCATCCTGCAAGTGGGGTTGCCATGAGGATTGTCTTTGCCGGTACGCCGGAATTCGCGGTGTCGTCGCTGCGCGCGGCCGCGCGTCATCACGAGGTGGTGGCTGTCTATACCCAGCCCGATCGCCCTGCCGGTCGCGGCCGTGGTCTGGCGCCTTCGCCGGTCAAGCTGGAAGCGGTCGCCCGTGGCATCCCCGTGTACCAGCCGGAAACGCTGAAGGACGAAGCGGCCCAGCAGCAGCTGCGTGACCTGCAGCCGGACCTGATGGTGGTGGTGGCCTATGGCCTGATCCTGCCCAAGGCGGTGCTGACCATTCCGACCCACGGTTGCTGGAACGTGCATGGTTCGCTGCTGCCGCGCTGGCGTGGCGCCGCACCGATCCAGCGCGCCATCCAGGCCGGTGACAGCAAGACCGGCATCTGCCTGATGCAGATGGAAGCCGGCCTGGATACGGGCCCGGTGCTGCTGCACCAGGAGCTGCCGATCGCCGCTACCGATACCGGTGGCCAGCTGCACGACAAGCTGGCCGAGCTTGGCGCACAGGTGCTGTCCGATGGGCTGGGCCTGCTGCGCGCCGGCATCAAGCCGATCGCACGGCCGCAGCCGGAGCAGGGCGTGACATACGCGCACAAGCTGGACAAGGCCGAGGCAAAACTTGACTGGGCGCAGGACGCAGAAGCGCTGGCGCGCACGGTGCGTGCATTCAATCCGTGGCCGATTGCCGAGGCACTGCTGGCCGGTGAGCGCGTGCGCATCCATGGCGCGGTGGCGCTGGATGTGGCGCATGGCCAGGCGCCGGGTACGGTGCTGGCCGCTGGCCGCGAGGGCATCGACATCGCCTGCGGGCAGGGCGCGTTGCGCCTGCGCGTGCTGCAGCGCGAAGGCGGCAAGGCAATCACCGCTGCCGACTACCTCAATGCGCGCCGTGATCTGCGCGTGGGGGTTTGACGGGTGAGCAAGGCAAACGATTTTTCCATCGCCAAGGCGGCGCCGGGCGCGGCCACCCGCATGCTGGCTGCGCGCGTGCTTGCGCAGGTGTTTACCCGCGGTCGTTCGCTCAAGGCGGAACTGGCCTGGGCGCTGCCGAAGCTGGCCGACACCCGCGACCGCGCGCTGCTTGAAGCGTTGTGCTTTGCGGTGCTGCGTCGTCGCAGCACCTATGACGCCGCCCTGCAGGGATGGATGCAGAAGCCGCTGTCCGCGCGCGACGCCGACCTGCGCACGCTGCTGATGGTGGGCTTCGCCCAGTTGGATGTGCTGGCCCTGCCGGCCCATGCGGCGCTGTCGGCCACGGTCGACGCTGCGCGCGCACTCGGCCGTGAGCGCCAGGCTGGCCTGGTCAATGCGATCCTGCGCCGCGCCCAGCGCGAGGGTTTCCCCGAACAACCTGCACGCGACGCATTTCCGGCCTGGCTGGCCGAGGCCGTCGAGCGCGACTGGCCGGCACAGGCCGAAGCGATCTTCGCCGCCAGCCTGCAGCCGGCGCCGCTGTGGCTGCGTGCCAACCGCCAGCAGGGCGGGCGCGACAAGATGATGGCGGCCCTGGCCGAGGCGGGCATTGCCGCCGAAGCCAGCGCGCTGAGCGCCGATGCGCTGCGACTGGCCGTGCCGGTTCCGGTGAACCAGCTGCCCGGCTTCGGCGAAGGCCTGCTGTCGGTGCAGGATCTGTCGGCGCAGTGTGCAGCCGACGCGCTGGCGCCGCCGGCCGGCAGCCGCGTGCTTGACGCCTGTGCCGCCCCGGGCGGCAAGTCGGCGCACCTGCTCGAGCGAGACCCCAGCCTGCGATTGCTGGCGCTGGATATCGATGCCCGTCGTCTGGCGCGCGCCAGGGATACGTTCGCCCGCACCGGTGTGGGCGAAGGCGCCCAGGTCCTGGTGGCCGATGCCAGCGATCCGGGGGCATGGTGGGACGGCGTTCCGTTCGACGCGATCCTGCTGGACGCACCGTGCTCGGCCACCGGCGTCATCCGCCGGCAACCGGACGTGATGTTCCATCGCCGTGCGGAAGACATCGATGCGCTGGTCGGCATCCAGGCCCGCCTGCTGGAAGCCTGCTGGTCGATGCTGCGCCCCGGTGGTGTGTTGCTGTATGCCACCTGCTCGATCCTGCGCGCGGAAAACGTCGATCAGGTAAAGGGCTTCCTGAAATGGCACGCGGATGCGGAAGCGGTCGCGCTGGATGACGCATTTGGTCTGGATTGTGACGGTATTGCTCGCCAGCGCCTGCCCGGTGAAAACGATGCTGACGGATTTTTCTACGCGCGTCTGCTAAAAAAGGGCTGACCCAACCGCTGTCCGAGCCCCCATGCTGAAAACCCGTGCGTCACGCCAGACATGGCTGTTCGTTGTGATGGCCCTGTTGGTGTTGGGTGCCGGGCTGGGACTACGCGATCCCTGGCCCTCGGACGAACCGCGCTTCGCCCTGGTCGCCAAGCAGATGGTGGACAGCGGCGACTGGCTGTTCCCGCACCGTGGGCTGGAGCTGTACTCGGACAAGCCGCCGATGCTGATGTGGTGGCAGGCCACGCTGTACAGCGTGATCGGCAACTGGCGCGTAGCGTTCCTGCTGCCTTCGCTGATCGCTGCACTGGGCACGCTGTGGTGCGTGGTCGACCTCGGGCGGCGCCTGTGGACACGCCAGGTCGGCCTGTACGCTGGCTGGGCGCTGCTGTTCGCCCTGCAGTTCACCTTCCAGGCGAAGAAGGCGCAGATCGACCCGCTGGTGGTGTTGTTCATCACCCTGGCCAACTATGGCCTGCTTCGCCACCTGTTGCTGGGGCCTGCCTGGCGCTGGTGGTGGCTGGGCTGGTTCTTTGCCGGCATCGGGGTGATCACCAAGGGCGTGGGCGTGATCGCGCTGCTGATGATCGTGCCAGCGGTGATCGGTTCGGCCCTGCACTGGCCACGGGTGCGACTGCATGCGCGCGACCTGCGCTTCTGGCTGGCGCCGCTGGCATTCGTGCTGGCCGTCGCGCTGTGGCTGGTGCCCATGGTGATGACCGCGCTGGCCACCCGTTCCGGCGAATACCTGGCCTACATGGACGACATCCTGTTTCGGCAGACCGCCAAGCGCTATGCGCAATCGTGGGACCACCACCAGCCATGGTGGTACTTCCTGGGCACCATGCCGTCGATGTGGATTCCGGCCTTCCTGGCGGTGCCGTGGGCGATCCCCGCCTGGCGGCGCCGGCTGCAGCGCCGGGATGCGCGCTATCTGTTGCTGCTGGGCTGGTGGGCGCTGATCGTGCTGTTCTTCTCGATCCCCAATGGCAAGCGCGACGTCTACATCCTGCCGGCGCTGCCGATGTTCTGCCTGGCACTGGCGCCGTTGCTGCCGGGGCTGCTGCGCCGGCGCGATGTGCAATGGCTGCTGGGCGCGTTCACCCTGCTGCTGTCGCTGGGGACGTTGGCCGCGGGGTTGTCTGCCCTGCTGGGCAAGCCCGGCTTCGAAGTGCGGCTGATGCAGACGCGGGGCATCGGCAATGGCGAAATGAACGCCCTGGCTTGGGCGGCGATGGCGATGGGCGGCTGGGGTATGGCCAGCCTGCTGCTGTTCGGGCGCGGCCGCCGTCAACTGGCGCTGGTTTCGACTCTCACTGCGGTGTGGGTGCTGTACAGCCTGATCGGCTATCCGCTGCTGAATGATTCAAGTTCCGCCCGCGGCCTGATGCGGCACACCGGCCAGCGTATCGGCGCCGATGCGGAGCTGGGACTGGTGGCCTGGAAAGAGCAGAATCTGCTGATGGCCGACCGCCCGGCAGCCACCTTCGGTTTCAACGAGCCTTGGGATGCGCAGCTGGCTGCGGCCGTGGAATGGCAGCAGTTGGCGCCCCGGCGCCGCTGGTTGCTGGTCCACGAAGACGCGCTGTTGCCCTGCATCGACCGCAACCACGCCGAGTTGGCCGGGATCGCCAACCGCCGCCGCTGGTGGCTGGTACCGGCTGCTGCCGTGCAGGGCCGCTGCGTGGCCAGCGCGGAGGAACGCGAACGTGAACGACGGCTGCAACGTGAGGAATAACCATCCTGGCCCGTGCTTGTCCAGACTGCCCAAGCGACAGCAAAGGCAGTAAAACGTCAGCGTGGGATTGGCCGTGCCGGTGATCCCGTTCATTCCGCCGGATTGCAGCGAACTTTTTCGACGTGGCAGCTTCACAGCACAACCTGGAATCCACGATCGGCGATCCGCTGGGCGTCCCCGCAGGCAGGCGCCCGCGCGCGGCGCACTGGCTGGCGCAGATCGGCCTGTTCTGCATGCCGGCACTGGTGCTGACGATCCCGATCAACCTGTTGCCCTACGCGCTGCTGCTGCTGGTCAGCACGGCGATGGTGCCCGGCCTGCTGTGGCAGGCCCGGCGTATGGACAAGCAGCCGATCAAGGTCCTCAGCTGGCTGATGCTGGCGGTGCTGGTGATGGCCATCGTGTCGGTCGCGCTGTTCGAACAGGGCTTGCGCGATGTCGACAATCGATCCCGCTTCCTGGTCATCCCGTGGATCGCACTGTGGGTGTGTGCGCTGCGCCCGGACATGCGCTGGCTGTGGCGCGGTGCGTTGGCCGGACTGGTGGGCACCTTCGTGCTTTCGGCGCTGCAGGTGTTCCAGGGTGCGGCACGCGCCGAACTGTTCACCAACGCGATCGTGCTCGCCGACATCGTGATGATGCTGATGGTGCTGCTGGTGTTCTGCCGGCCGTCGCGGCGCTGGTCGTTGGTGATCGTCGGAATGGCCGCCGGCTGCGGAACCATCATCCTGACCGGAAGCCGGGGCGTGTTCGCGGCCCTGCTGGCGCTGCTGGTGGTGCTGGCACTGAGCCTGCGCTGGCGCACCGGCGCGGCGCGTCTTTCAGTGCTTGCCGGCATGCTGGCCATCGGCGCGACCCTGCTGCTGTCGGTGCCCGAGCTGCGCCACCAGGTGCGGTTGTCCGAACTGCACAGCGATGTGCAGCGCATGGAGCAGGGTGACAGCGACTCTTCGGCCGGGGCGCGCGTCGAGCGCCTGCAGGTGGCGTGGGAGACCTTCCTCGACCATCCACTGACCGGGGTGGGCATCGGCCACTTCGACAGGGCCATGAAGCGTGTGCCGGCCTGCCGCGAGAATCCGCAGGAAATCCGCTGCCACCTGCGCCATGCGCACAACGATCTGGCCGAATGGTCGGCCACCCAGGGCCTGCCGGGCATGTTGCTGCTGCTGGCGGTATACGGGGTGCCACTGTGGGTGTTCCTGCGCCTGCACCGGCGCAGTGGACACGCTACCTTCCGTGGCCCTGCCGCCGCCGGCGTGATGGTGGTGGTGTCCTACATCCTGTGCGGCCTGACCCAGTCGATGTTCGCGCACCAGATGACCGCAAGCTTCTACGTCACCATCGTCGGCCTGCTGACCGGCCTGTCGATCGTGGAAGGTGCCCGGCACCGGGCAAAGAACGCCCGGTAGCGTCCAGCCACGCTCGGCTCCGCACTCAGGGGTTGGGCGGATCGGACACGGCCTGACCGTTGCCCAGCATCCACAGCATGATGGTCTTCTGGCGCACGTAGTTGGCGCGCACGTAGGCGTATACCAGGCCATGCCAGCCGTCGCGGAAGCCGCCACGGAACAGGAAGCCGCGCCAGAACCGCCAGGCCGGGGCCAGCACCAGCTTGCCGAGGGTGGCCCGCTTGCCACGCGCGAACTCGTGTTCGGCCATCATCCGCGCGTACTTCTCGGTCTTGGCCAGCTGCTGCTGCAGCGAGCGGTAGGGGAAGTGGATGAGGTCCCCGCGCAGGGTGCCGACCGTGCCATCGACACTGGCCGCCTCATGGATCTCGCGCTTGCCGCGCCAGCCGCCGTGGCGGCGGTCGAACAGGCGCAGCACCCGGTCCGGATAGGCATTGCCGTGGCGCAGGAACCTGCCGAAGTACTCCGACAGGCGGGCGAAGCGGTAACCCGCATGACCTGCAAAGCCGCCGTCGCGGGCCTGCTCGATGGCCGTGCGCAGTTCCGGGCTGATGCGCTCGTCGGCGTCCAGGCACAGTACCCAGTGGTGGGTGGCCTGCTCGACGCAGAACGCCTTCTGGCTGCGGAAGCCATCGAACGGACGCTGCAGCACGCGGGCGCCGGCCGCCTCGGCGATGGCCACCGTGGCGTCGGTGGACTGCGAGTCCACCACCACGATCTCATCGCAGAAGGCCAGCGAGGCCAGGCAGTCGCCGATGCGCCCGGCCTCGTTGAACGCGATAATGCAGGCCGAGATGCGAGGCCGTTCGATGGGAGCGGTCGTGGAGGACATGATGGCCGGGTACCTGTTGTTTGCGACGGAGCGCTATGCGCTGCCTATTCTCGCCCCGTTGGTGCAGGCCTTGCACGCTTCCGGCCAGGAAGTGGCGGCCTGGTTCGAAGATGGCGCGGCTGGCAGCCAGCTTCCCGGCGTGCCCAACATCGGCCTGATGCAGGCCCTGGCGATGCGGCCGCGGGCGGTGTTCAGCGCGGCCAACTGGGTGCCGACCTTCCTGTCGGGGGCCAAGGTGCAGCTGTTCCATGGCTTCAACGTGGAAAAGCGCGACAGTGCGCGTGGCCACTTCCGGGTGCGCGGCATGTTCGACCTGTACTGCACGCAGGGCCCTGCCACCACCGCGCCGTTCCGCGAGATCGCGGCAGTGGAGGGCCATTTCGCCGTGGCGGAAACCGGCTGGCCGAAGCTGGACCCGCTGTTCCGCGACGACGGTGGCGACAGTGCCGCGCTGCGCAGTGCAGCCGGCGGCCGCCCGGTGATCCTGTTCGGTTCAACCTTCACCGAGCGCTTGAGCGCCGCCCCGCACCTGCATGCGCAGATCGCGGCCGACATCGCCGCCGGGCAGCACTACTGGCTGCTGACCCTGCACCCGAAGTGCCCGCCGGAACTGTTCGAACGCTACCGCGCGCTGGCCGGCGCCAATGCGCGTTTCATCGAACCGGAGCAGGTGATGGCAGCCCAGCGCGCCGCCGACGTGCTGGTGTCGGACACCTCATCGATCGTTTCGGAGTTCATCGTCCAGCACAAGCCGGTGGTGACCTTCCGCAACCGCGTGCCGAAGCCGCACATGATCGATTTCGATGATCCGCAGCAGCTGCCGGCCATGCTGGCGCGCGCGCTGCATCCCGACGCGGCGTTGCAGGCGGAGATCGTGCGTTACGCCGATGCCATCCACCCCTATCGCGATGGCCTGTCCAGCGAGCGGGTGATCGCCGCCACCGAGGATTTCCTGTCCGGCGAGATGGGCGTGCTGCGTCGCAAGCCGTTTGGCAGCTGGGTGCGCGACCTGCAGATCCGCAAGGACCTGGGCTACTGGGGTCCGTCGCAGCGGTGATGTGGGTAGTGCCGGCCGCTGGCCGGCAACCACCGGAATGCCTGCGTTTGCCGGCCAGCGGCCGGCACTACCGTAGATCCACGCCACGCGTGGGTGGTGCAGTAGATCCACGCCATGCGTGGGTGGTGCAGTAGATCCACGCCACGCGTGGATGGCGATTCAACGATCGGCCGCGCTACCAGCGCAGCTTGCGCCGTGCCAGCGCCGTGGCCAGTTCTTCCATCAAGGCATGTGCACGCGCCTGCGGCAGGTAGCGCAGTGCCAGTGCCACATCGCCATGCGCACCGGCGGTGTCCAGCTGCAGGCTGGCCGTACCCAGCAGCTTGTCCAGTGGCGAACGCTGCAGGCGCAGGCCCTGCACCTTGTCCAGCTCGGCCCAGCGCCACCAGCGCTTCCACCAGCCGCCGCGCACCGCCGCGAACTGGCCATCCAGGTGCCAGCCCATCCGCGCCATCTGCCGGTGCGCGATCAACAGGCTGACCGGCAGCCAGGCCAGCAGTGCCAGGGCCGGCAGGCCCCAGCGCCAGTACAGCGCGGCGGTCAGCAACGGCACCACCAGCAAGGTGGACAGCGACAATCGCCACCATCCGCGTTGCGGAATCGGTTGCCACTGCTGCGGCGGCCATTGCAGCTGCGGCAGCAGGTGGCGCACCAGCCCATCGCAGGCGCTTGCACCAGCCAGCGGTGCCAGTTCGCGCAGCGCGCGGTCGTCGTCGCGCGAGGGGCCACCGGCAGCGCTGTCGATACGCAGCTGGCGCAGCCCGAACCAGCGTTGCAGGGTGCTCTCGCCTAGCGTCCATGCCTGGATGCGGCGGCGCGCGACGCTGCTGCGGGTGCGGCTTAGCAGGCCGGTGGAGACGGTCAGGCGCCGCTCGCGCTCGCTGAGGGTGAAGCCGTGGTAGCGCAGCAGCGTCAACACCACCGACAACACCCGCAGCAACAGCCAGCCCAGCAGCAACGCGGCCGCCAACAGCACCAGCCCGCCGGTCACCCCGGCATGCAGGTGGCTGGCGTAGCCGAAGGCCTCGCGCCCGCCACGCTGGATGGCATCGTCCATCACCGGGCGCGGTACGGTCTGGAACAGGACGCCGAAGGCGGCGATCGCCAGCGCCCAGCCACGGTTGGACAGCAGGCCCATGCGCAGCACATCCCAGCTCGACAGGCGCAGCAATACCTGCTCGTCGTCGGATGGCACGACATCGGCAGCCGGCGCGCCGCTAGGCGTCGGCTGGGGCGCCTGCCCACGCTGGCGCACCAGTTGTTCCAGGGCCAGCGCCTGGTCCAGCCGCAGCACGCGCATCTCCGCTTCCGGACGCACCCCGCCGGCCGATTCCAGGCGCAGTTCGGCAACCCCGAACAACCGGTGCAACGGGTTCTGCCGCACTTCCACGTTGTGGATGCGGGCGAAGGGAATCTCGCGCCGGTTGCGCGCCAGCAGGCCGCTGCGCACGGTGATCGCATCGTTGCCGATGCGATAGCGGTAGCTGAGGTACTGCAGCACCGACACCAGCACCAGCGCGGCGATGGCGGTCAACGGGATCAACTGTGCCCACATCGGATCGCGGTCGCCGCGCTGGCCGAACACCAGCAACGCGACCAGCGGCAGGAAATAGTGGCGCAGCTGCATCAGCAGCACGAACAGCCACGACCACGGATGCAGGCGATGCTCGTCGCCACCGCTGGGCAGCGAGGGCGGCAGGGGCGGGGGCAGGCTCACAGGGCGTCGGCGTCCTGGTCGAGCTGATGGGCCAGGGTGTCACGCAGGCGCTCGGCATCGGCTTCGTCCAAGCCGCTGACGGTGACCGCACTCAGGCGGGTGCCGGCGGTGTGCACGATCAGCGTGGCCAGGCCTGCACGCCGCTCCAGGGGCCCGCGACGCAGGTCCAGGTGCTGCACGCGCGAAATGGGAATGCGGGTCTCCAGCTGCCACATCAGGTCGCGGCGCAGGCCCAGGCCCTGTGCGTCCAGCCGCCAGCGGGTGCGGGTCAGGCGCCGATGGCCGATCCAGGCGCCGAAGGCGAGGCCGACCAGCAGGCCCAGCATCGCTGCCCACAGGCCACCGGGAAGATCGAAGAACCACCAGAGGGCCGCCAGCGGTGCGCCGGGGATGAACAGTCCGCCGAAGGCGCCCTCCAGCGCCGCCAACCGGGCAGCGCGCCGCGGCAGGGGTTGCCAGTGGTCGAGGGGCATTTCGGCAGCAGCAACAGGCAAGGGCAGTTCGGTCACGCGGGCGTCCGTCGGGCAGCAGGGCGGGCAGGCGCGGTGATGACCGCACCGCGCAGACGTTAGCAGGTCGCCCGCGTTACTGGGCGGCCTGGATCAGCGCATCGACATCCAGCAGATGGCCAGCGCGGTCGGCCTTGGTGCGCAGGTAGTGCTCGTTCTCGGCGGTGATCTCGCCGGTGACCGGAATGCAGTCCAGCACCTCGATGCCGGCATTGCGCAGGCGCTGTGCCTTGGTCGGGTTGTTGCTGAGCAGGGCAACACGGGATACACCCAGCCCGCGCAGCATCGCCACCGCGCTGCCATAGCGGCGCTCGTCGGCGCCGAAGCCCAGCTGCGCATCGGCGTCGATGGTATCCAGGCCGTCATGCTGGTAGCCGTAGGCGCGCATCTTCGCGGCGATGCCGGTACCGCGGCCTTCCTGGTCCAGGTACAGCAGCACGCCGCCGCCCAGTTCCTTCAGTTTGCGCAGGCCGCGCCGCAGCTGGTCACCGCAATCGCACTTGAGCGAACCGAACAGGTCGCCGGTGAGGCAGGACGAATGCACGCGCACCGGCACCACTGCGGACAGATCCGGTTCGCCGACGATGATCGCTACCTGGTCGCGCTGGGCGACGCCACCGCGGAACACCGCGAAGGTGGTCATGCCGACGTCGCGCAGCGGCACCGGCGAACGCGCCACCAGTTCGTAATCATGTGCGGCGTGCGCGGCGCCTTCGGCCAGATCGCACAGGCCAACCTCGGCCGCGCCATCGAACGTGGCGTCGTCTGCATCCAGGCGCACGGCCACCATCGCCGGCAACAGCAGGCCCAGCCGGGCCAGTTCGACAGCGCCGGCATCGAACGCATCGCCTGCGCTCCAGGCCGCGGGCATCGGTCCGGGTTCGCGCAGGTAGCCCAGCGAGGGCAGGGCATCGAAGGCAACGCCGGCCAGCGGCAGGCGCGCGCCCTCGGGTGCCTCCACGCCGAGCACGCGGGCGCGGGTGGCGGTCAGGTACAGGTAATGGCGCTCGCGCGCGGCACTGGCGAAGGCGGCGAAGCTGCTGGCAGTGGCGCTGTCCAGCGCGATCACCGCCAGGCGCTGGCCCTGGCCATCGTGGAGCAGGACCGGGCGACCGGCGCGCAGTTCGGCGACCGCGCGCTCGCAGCGGATCGCTGCCGGATCACCGAACAGGGAGGAAGCAGACATGGCAGGACCGGGGGAGGCGGACATCGGTGTCTCTATGGGGGCGCCAGCGTCGTATTCAACGTGCTGCGGCGGTGTGTCGCAGGCCGGTGCAGCGGCTCTCAGTGCGGATGTTCGTCGGTCGCGTATGGGTCTTCCTCGCCGCTGCCCGGTGGCCGCAGCGTATAGCGCTTGTAGGTCCACTGGTACTGCGCCGGGTCGCGGCGGGCGATGCGCTCGATGCCCGCGTTGAGCGCGGTGGCCGCCACGTGCGGGTCCGGATCGGCCACGGCCGGGTCGGTCGGCTCGATGTGCAGGGCAAATTCCATGTCCGGGCCGATGCGCTCGCACCAGCCATACAGCACGGTCGCGCCGGTGCGCTCGGCCAGGCGGTTGACCAGGGTCATGGTCAGTGCCTGCACGCCGAAGAACGGCACGAACACCCCGTCGCCGGCCTTGGGCTGCTGGTCGGGCAGGATGCCGGTGGCACCGCCGTCCTTGAGCACCTTGAACAGCTGGCGCACGGCCGGGCCTTCGGCGCGCACCTGCTGCACGTTGTCGCCGCCGCGCACGATCTGCAGGAAGGCATCGCTGGCCTCGTCCTCCGGCGGCTTGTAGACGATGGCGATCTGGCCGCGCGAGGCCAGCCACTGGTTCAGCAGCTCCCAGTTGCCGTAGTGCGGGGCCGCCACGATCACGCCCTTGCCGCTGGCAAGGGCCGCGTCGTACAGCGCCTGGCCGTGGCGCTCCTTCAGGTGCAGGCGCAGGTTGTCGGCGGGCTTCCGGCTCCACAGGCGCAGGGTCTCGATGGCCTGCAGGGCGGTGGAGCGCAGCAGTTCGCGCTGCAGGCGGTCGCGTGCCGGTGCGTCCAGCTCGGGGTAGGCCAGCTCCAGGTTGCGGCGGGTGACGCGGCTCTCGCGGGCATCGAGGCGCACCCACGTCCAGGCCAGGGCGCGCGCGAACCCGCGCAGCAATGGCCAGGGCAGGCGGGCGAACAGGGTGGTGGCGCGGTAGACCAGCCGGGCTTTGCGGTGTGGATTCATCGGCCCCAGTTTAGCCAAGGGCGCTGCTATCGTGGCCGGCCCCTTGCCTGGAAGCCCGCCGATGCTCGTCCTGATTCAACGTGTCAGCCAGGCTGCCGTGCATGTGGAAGGTGAGGCGGTGGGGCAGATCGGCCCCGGCCTGCTGGCCCTGGTCGGCATGGAGCCGGGCGATACCGAGGCCCAGTTGCAGCGGATGGCCGAACGCCTGCTCGGCTACCGTGTGTTTGCAGATGAGGCCGGAAAAATGAACCGCTCGCTGCGTGATACCGGCGGCGGCCTGCTGCTGGTCAGCCAGTTCACCCTGGCCGCGGACACCCGTTCCGGCATGCGGCCGAGCTTCACCAGCGCGGCACCGCCGCAGGAGGCTGAACGCGGGTTCAATCGATTTGTCGACATCTGTCGTGAAAATCACGCGCCGGGGGTGGAAACGGGCCGCTTCGGTGCCCATATGGTCGTCAGCCTGGTCAACGACGGTCCCGTGACCTTCCTCCTCAGGCCCTAGGCCGCCGGGACCACCGCCCGGCAGGCCGGGCCCCGGGCTGGTATAATGCTACGTTCCCTATTTCCCCCTAGCCGGTGGCGCGAGCACTACATGGCCAACGAACGTCCTGCCCAATCCGAAATCAAGCAACTGATCAGCAAGGGCCTGGAACAGGGCTACCTGACCTATGCCGAAGTCAATGACCATCTGCCCGACGACATGGTCGACCCGGAACAGATCGAAGACATCATCGGCATGATCAACGGCATGGGCATTGATGTCCATGAAGTTGCTCCGGATGTGGAAACCCTGCTTCTCAACGACGGCAACACGGGCAACCGTGAGGTCGACGACACCGCAGCCGAAGAAGCTGCCGCCGCGCTGAGCGCGCTCGACACCGAAGGTGGCCGTACCACCGACCCGGTGCGCATGTACATGCGCGAAATGGGTACCGTCGAGCTGCTGACCCGCGAAGGCGAAATCGCCATTGCCAAGCGCATCGAAGAAGGCCTGTCCCAGGTCCAGGCCGCACTCGGCCAGTTCCCGGTGTCGGTCGAATCGTTGCTGACCGATTACGAAGCGCACAAGGAAGGCCGCAAGCGCCTTGCCGAAGTGATCGTCGGCTTCAACGACCTGACCGACGACGTGCCGGCCCCGGCCGCTGTGGTGGCCGATGACGCGGACGACGCCGATGCCGACGCCGACGAGGAAGAAGACGACGTCGACGGCGGCGATGAAGAAGCCGCACCGACCGGTCCGGATCCGGAGGAAGTGGCTGCGCGCATGCAGGCGCTGGGCGATGCCCTCAACGCCTTCAAGAAGGCTGCCGCCAAGGGCGACAAGAAGAACCTGCTGAAGCTCCGCGAGGAGATGTCGGCGGTGTTCGTCACCCTGAAGCTGCCGCTGCCGCTGACCGACGTGCTGACCAAGCAGCTGCGCGACACCATGGGCAGCATCAAGGCCCACGAGCGCCGCGTGCTGAACCTGGCCACCGTCACTGCCCGCATGCCGCGCAAGGACTTCATCCGTTCCTGGGAAGGCAACCAGACCAACCTGGAGTGGGTGGAAGACGCACTGAAGCGCAAGCAGAAGTGGTCTTCGGCGCTGCGTGAAGTGAAGGACCAGATCGTGTCCGAGCAGCAGGCCACCATCGACATCGAGAAGGTCACCCTGCTGGACCTGGACGAGCTGAAGGAACTCAGCCGTGCCATGGCCTACGGCGAAGCCAAGGCGCGCAAGGCCAAGAAGGAAATGGTCGAGGCCAACCTGCGCCTGGTGATCTCCATCGCCAAGAAGTACACCAACCGCGGCCTGCAGTTCCTCGACCTGATCCAGGAAGGCAACATCGGCCTGATGAAGGCCGTGGACAAGTTCGAGTACCGCCGCGGCTACAAGTTCTCCACGTATGCGACCTGGTGGATCCGCCAGGCCATCACCCGTTCGATCGCCGACCAGGCGCGCACCATCCGTATTCCGGTGCACATGATCGAAACGATCAACAAGTTGAACCGCATTTCCCGCCAGATGCTCCAGCAGTACGGCCGCGAGGCTACGCCGGAGGAGCTGGCCAAGGAAATGGACATGCCGGAAGACAAGATCCGCAAGGTGATGAAGATCGCCAAGGAGCCGATCTCGATGGAAACCCCGATCGGCGACGACGAGGATTCCCATCTGGGCGACTTCATCGAGGACACCAACGTGGAGTCCCCGATCGAGAACACCACCAACATCAACCTGTCTGAAACCGTGCGCGACGTGCTGGCCGGCCTCACCCCGAGGGAAGCCAAGGTGCTGCGCATGCGCTTCGGCATCGACATGAATACCGACCACACCCTCGAGGAAGTCGGCAAGCAGTTCGACGTAACCCGCGAGCGCATCCGCCAGATCGAAGCGAAGGCCCTGCGCAAGCTGCGTCACCCGAGCCGTTCGGAGCAGCTGCGCAGCTTCCTGGATATCGATTGATCTCCAGGTAGTGCCGAGCGATGCTCGGCAACGGCTTTTGTCTGGAAAAACCCCGCTTCGGCGGGGTTTTTCTTTGGAGGCTTTGCGGGCCGTGTATGTCGGATCCACCCGGTGACGCGTCTGCTCTCTGTAGAGCCGAGCCCATGCTCGGCTGCTTCCCGCGATGACGCGTTGGCCAATTCCCCCGTCGTTTCCGCCCGCCAATACTTGCGCCTTGTGACGCAACCGGCTTGAGCATTGTTGAGCAATAAAGCGCGATTCCGTGCGGCGGGCAGGAGTTGACCAGTTCAATCCTCAATCGCCCCAGTGCGTCGAGCTGTTTGAGCCGCCATGGCTCCCGCAAGCCCTGTCGCAATCAACAATTGAAGGTACTACCTTCTTTTCCACACAGTCCCCCGCAGGTGCTCAACACACCGTCGTGGGAGGGCTGTCTGCCGTAACAGCGGACGATCCAAGGTCAAATCGCATCACTCGCCACCCCGGCGAGCCCAAAGGTTTCTGGCCGGGTGGCGCGCAGCCATGCAAGACCCCGAAAGGGGAAAAGCTGCGGGCGGCCCTACGACCGTGTTGAAGCACCCGGCCGCCTCTCTCAACAGGAGGCGTAGAAGGTTCGACGAATCGTAGGAGATCCAAGATGAGACTGAAGGCGATAACCGGCAAGAGCGCTGGCGATCGGGTTAGTGCAGATACGTGTGACTTCCCGCCCCTCCTAGATTGGAATGAAGTGATGCAGGACGAACGGGAGGATCGGCTGGGGTTTGCCAGGCGCGCGACGTTCGCCCTGCTGACGCAGTCTGGTGCGGGATTGATCGAGGGCTTCGGTAGCGGCAATCAGAAGGGACTGGAGGGAGCCATGAGGGCAGTGGCGCTGTTCCAAGCGCATCTGCAGGAGATGGAGCTGTTCGCTGGGATAGCCGAGAAGCGGTTGCAGCACGTCGCTGAGGCACTCGCTACTGCCGGCTGAGTAGCCGACTACGGCCGTGCTCTACTACACTGTGACGCTGCGCAGGGCCTATAGCTCAACGGTTAGAGCAGGGGACTCATAATCCCTTGGTTCCAGGTTCGAATCCTGGTGGGCCCACCACATTGATGTCCAGCGAAGTCCAGGGATGTCCAAGAGTGCAGGCGGTACAGGGGTTTTACTGCGCTTGACCGTCCATCGGCATCCGTTGGCATCCACTTGCATCCGCAAAAAAAGTGAGTCAGGCTGTGAGTCGAGGGTAGGTAATTCCTGACCCCGACTCACTGGCGGATGACTCACATGCTCACCGACACCAAAGTTCGCACACTGAAGCCCAAGGCGGCGGCCTACCGGATCGCCGACTCGAATGGGCTATGCATTGAGGTGCGTCCAACGGGGTCGAAGGCTTGGCGGTACCGCTATAGGTACGCCGGTAGGGCCAGCATCGTCACCCTCGACGAGTACCCGTCTATGTCCCTGCAGGCCGCCCGCGTCGAGCGTGACCGTCTGCGTTCTCTGCTGCGCGGTGGAGCCAATCCCGCTCAGGTGGCAAGGGTCGAGAAGGCAGTTCAAGGAGAGCGCGCCGCAAACACCTTTGGTGCCATCGGCTTGGAGTTGCTCGCCAAGCGGACAAAGGAAGGCCTTTCCCCTGGATCCGTTGTGCGCGAGCGGCGGCTGATCGAGAAGGATCTGGCTGGGTTGGCGGATCTGCCTGTTGGGGACATCACTGCTCCGGTTCTGCTGGCTGCGCTTAGGAAGCTGGAACAGCGAGGCGTAGTCGAGACCGCCCATCGGGCGAGGGCCCACGCCGGCCGTATCTTCCGCTATGCCATCGCTACGGGCCGTGCTGACCGAAATCCCGCTCAGGACCTCACGGGAGCGCTTGAGCAGCCTCAGACCAAGCACTTCGCTAGCGTGACTGACCCCGCCGTCATTGGTGGCCTCCTTCGCGCGCTGTGGGGCTACCAGGGGGCATTGGTCACTCAGGCCGCGCTAAAGCTGGCCCCAATGCTGTTTGTTCGCCCTGGGGAGCTGAGGCAGGCAAAGTGGGCCGACATCGATCTGGATGCTGCAGAGTGGCGCTACGTGACCAGCAAGACGAAGACGCCGCACATCGTCCCGCTCTCGAGCCAAGCTGTGGAAGTGCTTCGGGACCTGTACCTCTACACCAAGCGTAGCGAGTTCGTCTTCCCCGGTGTCCGTAGTGCCCTGAAGCCAATGAGCGAGAACACGCTCAATGCAGCGCTGCGTAACCTTGGCTTCGACTCGGACACGATGGTCGGCCACGGTTTCCGTGCGATGGCGAGGACCGTCTTGGATGAAGTGCTCGGCTACCGTCCGGACTACATCGAGCATCAGCTGGCTCACGCCGTGAAGGATCCGCTCGGACGGGCCTACAACCGAGCAACCCACCTTCCGGAGCGCCGGAAGATGATGCAAGCCTGGTCTGACTATCTCGACCAGCTGCGAGCACAGGAGCCTAAGGTGCTGGCCTTCAAATCCAAGCGTGCCTAAACCCCAGAGATGCCTTTAAGGATGGCCGGTCGGAGAAGTACAGCTGCATAAACAAAGCGGCCGAGGAAGGGGCGGCAACCCCTGGCTCGGCCTACCACAACCGACTATTGGAGAGTCGATCATGGATAGCGTGAGTATAAGTGCTGCCTCCGGGAGCACGCATAAAGATCCCGTCACGGGTGAGCTGGCCATTCAGGCCAGTGACCCGATTGACGAACTCTTGGCAATGGGGGTGGCGCCCCGCTTGCTCATCTCTCATCAACTCGTTTGCATGGACTGGCTGGCAGTGCACCGTCGAGACAGGTTCTGCCTGTGCTACTACGACAGCACAGGCACAGTCGTGACGGAAATGGTGGGCGCCGACCAGCTCCTCACTCGTGCACAGGAGATCGGTTGGCGGCCCGTCGATGACCCGATGGGACCTGATGCGGGTTGCCACCTATTCGAAGAGGCTTCGTACAATCTTCGGCGAGGCATTCACTGGTATGCGAATGCTTACGACGACACTGACGAAATGCTTCCCCTTGGCTTTCCTGAGGTCGCGCTGGTAGCGGGCCGAGAGCGGCAGCGACGGCGTGATGCGGCAGCGGATAGACGCTTCAAGCGCAGACAGCAGGAGACTGCCAAGCGGGCGCGGGAGAGGGCAAGGCGAAGTCTCGAGAGGCTTGCGGAAGACCTGCTGCGTAATCCACCTGCCGATGGTCCTGAGCTTAGAACAATGGCCCAGGCGAGACGCGCTGCCCGCGATCTAGTGAACGACACTATCGCCCACCTGAGTGGCCCTAGGTAGGATGTCGGAAGCTCGGGAAGCCCCAAGCTTGACACTACATCGGAGCAGCGTATGAGCACGACCCGATATTTCATGAGTCAGGAGGCGGAAGCCGCTTGGCGGAAGCTGACGGCATCTGCAGAGTATGCGCTGTGCCTGGATTCCCTGAAGGGAAAAGATCGGAGGCCCGGGATGTGGGCGGGGACGCTGGAGGACTGGGTTGCCGGTGCAGTGATGCACGGTCTCGCAGAACTGGAGCCATTCGAAAAGATGACATCCAAACAGCGGCAGGAAGCCTCAAAAAGGATGGTCGCCCACTGCGAGGCTCTCCGGGAGCTGCTCATACCGTTCTATGACGAGAAAAGTGGCCTGAATTGGCCCTTTCAGCCCGATCTGGATCTCGCTGCGCTCAATAGCGCGATCAACTACCAGGCTGCCCATCCTAGTGATTTCGAAGATCTTGACGAAGATGAAAGAGAGGACGAGTTCAACCGAATTCGGTTCTCTATCTATCACGGAATCAGGATGGACCTTGGGCTCGTCTTTGACGCGATCCACAATGGCGCGCTTCGCTTGGCCGAATTGGAGACAGAAGTAAAGAGGCCGAATGACTCTAACGTAAGGAGGCTGCGCTTTATCCGGCGAGTGACTAGCAAATTCATGAGGGAGTTTGGTACGCCGCACAGAGCGCTGGTGCTCGCGCTAACCTCGGTTTTCTTTAGCACTGAGGACTTGGACGAGGCTGCTATCTCCAAGCTGGCTCCTGTCTCGAAGAGGGCGTAGGCCGACGACCCTGAATCAGAATCGGAATCCCTGATTCTGATTCAGCTGAGCCAAATTCTTAAATTGCAGATTTGACGGCATGTTCCCTTAGGTCTCGCATCCATAAATTTCGACTCACCCGCCGCGCACAGCGGCCACACGGTGCAGTCAATGGATACGTATGGACATCGGGACTTCCGGCCCTTCATTCCGGAATGCGCGAAGGTAGGAATCGGTCGCTCCAAGGCATATGAGCTGGCAAAGGCCGGTCTTCTTGAGACGGTCAGCATCGGCACACGCCGGTTCGTCTACCTCGATAGCCTTTACACACTCCCCGCACGTCTTGCTGCGGCCTCTATGGAGGTCGCGGCGTGAACGAATTTGATTTCTCAAATCTCAACAGAGATCAGATGGGGCTCTTGGACCTGGGCGGCTGGACCGCTGACTGCGGTCGGGCTGCTCCTTCTCGGCGCGCAGCTACTGAACTGGTGAGCCGGGGACTTCTGGAAGCGTACACAGCCACCCATGAAGACAACCACGGTTCGTACCGGGTAACCGAATACCACGCGCCCCAGCGAGTGCAGACCGCTTGGAGAGCTCTCCAGGCGAGGCAAGAGCAGCAGTGCGAGTCGTTGGAGGAAGAGCCGTGAAGCCCTACGACACGCCAGCACTTGTGCCCCATCTCCCTTCTGGCCTTTTGGCATGCCTAAGTACTGGGCGAATCTTCAATGAGGATGGACAAGAAGTGGGCGTCCAAGCGCCTGATACCTACGTGCGGGTACTCAAGCGGATGAGCGCCACGGATCGCCTTCGCACGTGGTACGCGCATCGCGTGGTCTGGGAGGCTGCCTACGGGCCTATCCCTGAGGGGATGCAAATCGATCACCTTGACGCCGATGCGGGCAACAACGCGCTGTCCAATCTCGACCTTGTCACTCCCCAGCAAAACCGAGCAAGGCAAGCCCAGAGAAATCTGGCGCGCTACGGCTGCCGATCCACCTACTGCAAGCTGACTCCTGAGCAGGCATTGGCAATCCGCGACAGCGTAGAGGCCGTGCCCGTCAGGGTTTGGGCTCAACGTCTAGGGATCAGCCTGCGCACGGTCAGGGATATCCGAGGTGGTCGGACGTGGACGCACCTTCCCGACGCTGTCGGAAGCAAGAAGAAGCGGCCCAAGAAGACCTGACTGGCTTCCCACCTATGCCCTTGGGGGGTGTATGCACAATTTCAGCCAGGACCCAGCCAGCAGGCCGGCTGGGCACGGAGTGGCTCTTTCCGGCCGGCAACAGAACAAGCAGCGCCACCAGAGATTGAAGGGTCGGGGTAAGGGGCCTCCCTTTCTTTCAATCCAGCACCAGATCTCGGACTCCGAAGAGTTTGGCCTTCTTTCGGGAAATGCAGTGAAGCTGCTGCTTGAGCTTGCTCGTCAGTACCGTCCGGGAAGGAACGGAGATCTCAGTATTCCTTGGTCCATGCTTTCCAAGCGAGGTTGGAGGAGCAAGGCAACGGTCCAGGCGGCCAAAAGGGAACTGTTGGATGCTCGGTGGATCCTTGAGACTCGCAAGGGCGGCAAGAACATGTGCAGCCTGTTCGCGCTCACCTACTACGCGATTGACGAATCAGAGAAGCACCTTGAGCCATCGACCGTGACAGCCCCCAATCACTGGAGGCGAAATCACAATGGCTAGTCGCTATGTGGGCCAACTAGGTCGCTATGTAGGCCAACTCTCGAAACAGTTGGCCCACATACAGACCTGTGAGTTCGCTATGTGGGCTAGTCAGGTGGTTATCCACACCTGCCCGAGGTCGCTATGTGTACTCCCTTATAGATATCTACCAAGCGGAGCGCGCTCTTCACCGCTTCAGATCTTCTTGAAGCCTTGGCTTGAGGGGGGCGCCCCTTGAACCAGTCGGCACAGTACCGAGCCCGGTCCAAGCAGGTGCAAGCCCCGGAAGCTCCCGGTCTTGCCAAGCCTTGGACAGAGGGTTCGATCAACGTGGATCGAGCTTCTAGGGCATTGGCTGCTGCATTCGGTTGTGGGCCCTGCATGGCGGTGTCGTGGCAGGCGTCGTGGGTGGAGTCCTTGTCAGATGAGGATGGGGCCTTTGATCCCGATGGGCTCGCTATTCACTCGCGAGGAAGAGTGGTGCAGGACGCTAGGAGATATCTCCCCTCACATGCAGCCTCCAGGGCTATCGCACTGCGCGGCATCCGTGCGGACGCCCGTTCCTTGGCGGAGGACTTTGATCGCAAGGCGAACATGCGTGCCGACGCGTGCGCCACGCGTGTACGACGGGTGCGACGTTGGGATAACCACAAGTTTGCGGGCACCGTAGTCATCCCTGCTGTGAGGCCGGTACGCCCTGTGCTGCTGGCGCTTTCCGAGGCATCACTTGATGGCCCGCTCGAAGCTTGGCTGATGGTCTACGCCACTCAACGGATGGAGTTTTGGCCCAAGGTTGAGATGTACCTGTCTGCCATGGGACACAGGCCGGAAGTAGCTCGAGAGGCTGCGGCCAAGCTTCTGAAGCCTAGGGAGGCTCGAAGCTATAGAGACGGTGCGCGTTCGTTCCGAATGCGAGAGTCCACGTATCGGGATCTGGTGTCCAAGGTGCAGGCCATCCTCTGGGACTGGCTGGAGCGAGCCTGCTACGCGCTACTGGAGGAGCTCGGTGAAAGCAGCGGGTGGGAGGTGGGCGAGGGCAAGCTGCCGAACCTGTCCGGAGACGAGTGACATGCAAGCCACGCCTTGTCCTACCTGGATGCGGACATTATGCGGACAGGCAGGCCACTCGATGCGGGAGCGATTTACACCCGCCAAACGCCTTAAGTAATAGGGGCTCTACTACCCAAGGGCGGGCTCCTTGGCGGCGCCATCGGAAGGTGGCGCCGCCTATCCCTTCCCGGCGTATGAGACGCCTTGAATCGCAGGAAATACATGAATCCTCACATCAAGAACTTCTTCGGCAGAATCACGCCGAGATGGCAAAACATGACTGAGCAGGACCAGGGCGCAATCGCGAGGCAAGGCCTGTTGTCGGCTGGTCTTGCCATGCTTCGCCCGGCAGGAGGCAACTTCGGTGCTGCCCTGGCAAATGGCATTGAGGGAGGGCTGCTGGCTGCAAACCAAGGTGTCACCGCTGCGGAGAACTCTCGCTACAAGGAGGAGATCCTCGGCCGCACCCGTCAGGGTATGGAGCGCAACGCGGCAATCGAGGCGGCACAGCAAGGGGTGCTCAATCCCGACAGATCACTCAATGAGGACTCATGGAGTCGCTGGGCGAATGTTGATCCTGTTGGCGCGTTGGAGTTTCGTCAGAAGGCTCAGCCAGCGCCGAAGTGGGACCCCATGGAGATCCCCTATAGGAATCCGAGCACGAAGGAGCCTGGCTATCTCACGGTATTGCGCAATATCGCTACTCAGGAGATGCGCGATCTCAATGGCAATGTGATCAGCCAAGGCATGCTGTCCCCGAACTTCATGGACAAGCAGATGCCAAAGGCTGGGATGCTCTCACCAGAGTTCTGGCAGGATTCGCAAGCTTCGCCTGGAACGCTGGGAGCTGACGTTCTGCCCAACTTGGAGCAGGCTGTGATGCAGGTCGAGTCGGGCGGTAATCCTGCTGCTGTGTCCAGCAAGGGTGCCATGGGCACCATGCAGACCATGCCCGGTACTCTCCGCGATCCGGGCTATGGCGTGGCGCCTGCCCGCGATCAGTCACCCGCCGAGATGGAGCGCGTGGGCAAGGATTTCCTCGGTGCGATGCATCGCCAGTACGGAGATCCCCGTTTGGCGTTGGCTGCCTACAACTGGGGCCCTGGCAACGTGGATCGCGCCATGCAGAAGCACGGCGGCGATGTAGATGCTGTATTGGCCAATGCCCCCGCCGAGACTCGGGCGTATATCCCGAAGGTTCTGGCCCGGGCTGGTCAGGGAAAGGTGGCAGGGCCGGACATTGGTTTCCGGGCCGAACGTTCGTCTAGCCAGACAGAGCGCCAGCCGCCAGCTGGATATCGCTTCACTGTGGACGGTCGACAGCTTGAGGCCATCCCTGGTGGCCCGGCAGATCGGAAGAACAATCCAGCTCCAGGTGATATGGCAAAAGCAGAGCAAGACCTGCGGAAGGAGTACACGACGCAGATCAAGGGTGCTCAGACAGTCGTTAACTCTTACGGCCAAATTGCACAGGCGGCAAAGAGCCCCTCTGCACAGAATGATCTGGCGCTGATCTTTTCTTACATGCGCATGCTTGATCCCGCGTCTGTGGTTCGGGAGGGTGAGTTCGCCACGGCACAGAACGCCGCAGGCGTACCGGATCAGATCCGAAATGCTTACAACAAAGCCGTCAACGGTGAGCGACTGAATCCCGAGCAGCGAACCGGTTTCGTTAGCTCCGCGAAGGGGTTGCGGGATCAGGCACAGCAGCAGATCGACGGCTACCGGGAGCAGTACTCCGATTTGGCAAAGGAATACAACTACTCGCCAGAGCGGATCGTGGGCAGGGGCTCGTCGTCTCGCAAGGCAGGCCAAGTGCCCCCGGCAGCGGTGGACTTCCTCCGAAAGAACCCGAACATGCGCGCGGCCTTCGAGCAAAAGTATGGCGTCAGCGCTGATGACTACCTGAGGTAACCAATGGCGAACAATCCATTCGATCAGTTCGATGGCCCGGCGCAAGATCTGACTAGCTCTGGTCAGAACGCCTTCGACCAGTTTGACCAACCCGATGACATTGTGACGCTCCCAACAGTGCAGGCGGAGAGACCCGACTTCAGCGATGTGACCTCCAGTTGGGAGAGTACTGCTGACCAGCCGGGCACTGCAGTCGGTCGGTCGCTGGGCCAATACGGAGGGCGGCAGGTACTGCAGGGTGTCGGTGGGCTGCTGGGTGCCATTGGCGGCGATGCGTTCAATCACTACGTCGTAGATCCGATTCGGCGACAGTTCCATGTGCCGACTGAAGGAGACATTGCAGCCGGTCGTGATGGCTTTGTTCCTACGGCATCCTACCGTCAGATCGGCGAACAGATTGCGGATGACCTAGGGATGCAGCGGCCCCAGACCAAGGCTCAGCGGATCGTCTCTGACATCGGCGAAGGTTTGACGGGCACTGCTTTGACGCTGGGAGCGGGCACCGCCGCGAGTGGCGGTCGCGGCCTCACGCAGGCTGCTGGCGAGTTCTTCGCTGCCAACCCGGTCCTACAGACTGCAGCCACCGTATCGGGCACTGGGGCTAGTTCCGCCGTCCGAGAGGCTGGTGGCGGGACCGCCGCCCAAATCGCGGCAGGCGTTGTTGGCGGCTTCGCGCCGGGCACCATCTCGGCACTTCCCGGTATGCGTAGCGGGTTCGTCCCGCAGACGGTTGCAGACGTGACGCGGGGAGCTCTCAGAGGGCGTAACGCTGCGGGTGAACGAGTGACTGCCCAAGACATCGACCGAGCAATCACCGATTTTGCCGCTGCAGGGACCACACCGAGTGTTGGCCAAGCGACTGGCGGCCGGCTCTCCCAGGCTATGGAGACGATGCTTGGTAATGTGCCTGGTGGCGCTGGCCCGATTGCACGGCTGGGGGCCAAGCAGTCCAGCGCTACTGGCCAGGCCATTGAGCGCTATGCGGAACAGCTTTCCCCGCGCGGTCGGCCTATGAGTCCCGAACAGGCCGGTAGAGCTGTCCTGGAGGGTGTTGAGGGCAAGAGTCCGGTGGCGTTCGTTCCAAAGACAGCGAAGAAGGCTGATGAGCTATATGACCGGGTATCCCAGCAAGTTGCGCCGGGTACGCGGGTTCAGGTCGAGAACACCAAGCAGGCACTGTCTGATCTCAATGCTTCCATTGAGGGGGCGCCAAATGTTGCCAAGCTCTTCCAGAATGCGCGAATCCAAGGCATTGAGTCTGCGTTAGCGAAGGACATAGGGGGTGCGGAGGCCGCCCTGCAGCGCCCGGATGTCCGCCAACAGGCTGACACGCTTAGGCAGCAACTCAACGCGCAAGCTGAGAAGGCTCGGGCGGAGAACATGCGTCTCCAGACATTGGGGATGCGTGCCTCGCAACCGGTTGCGAGTCCTCGGCAGATTGACGAGCAGGTCAAGACGGCAATCGCAGGGATGGCGGACAACCAGATTCCGTACGTGGCGTTGACCAAGCTGCGGACGCTTGTGGGCAAGGAATTAGACAACTACTCCTTGGCGGATAGTGTGCCACGGGACAAGTGGAAGGCGCTCTACGGAGCGCTCACGCGGGATATGGAGGCGGCCGCTACGACTCCGGAGGCGCAGCAGGCCTGGAAGCGGGCAAATGCCTACTACGCGGCCAGAAGCAACCGTATCGACTCCATCGCCCATGTAGTGGACAAGAGTGGCGGTCCGGAGGCCGTCTACAAGGCCGCGTTTGGCAACACGAAGGAAGGGGCCACGACGCTACATGCAGTGATGCAGTCCCTTCCGAAAGATGCGCAGCGAGAGATGTCAGCTTCCTTCATTCGCCGAATGGGCCGGGCAACTGGCAGCCAGCAGAACGCCGATAGCGACGTCTTCAGCATGGAAACGTTTCTGACCAATTGGGCGAACATGAGCCCGGAGGCTAAGCGGGTGTTGTTTGACCGCCATGGGATGGGCTTCCGTCAGGATATGGACAAGATCGCTCGCATGACTGACAGAATCCGGCAGGGGAGCGCGGTGTTCCGCAACCCGTCTGGCTCGGGGCGGCTGATTTCGCTCATCACGCAGTCGGCAGGTACAGCGAGTAGTGCAGCGAGTGCACTAGCGGCAGGGAGTCCGCTGCTCGCGGCGGGGATTGTCACCAGTTCCGCCTCGCTGGCCGCAGCCTTCAACGGCCTCGGTCGCTTGATGACCAGCCCGGGATTTGTGCGCTGGGTGGCCCAGAACGGAGAGAAGCCGGTCGGGGAGCTGATCTCTCAGGCTCAAACGCTGCGTCGTATTGCCGAGTCGGAAGGAAACGACGACGTAGCGGAGTTTGCGGAACAGCTCGAAGCTACGAAGCGACGGCGAAGCCCATAAATCCGAGAACTGCTAAGCCAATAAGCAAGACGGGGACCGCGACGAGTAGGGCGCAGAACACCAGGCCATAGCGGCCGCGCTTCCGGTCATCGGCAAGGTGCTTCTCCTCCCAAGGTTTGGGGAGGGGATAGGAAGTCTTCTGCCAAGCGTCCATCGCAGTTCATCCAATCAGGGACCAGCGGAGCATACACCCGCGTTGTCCCTTCGATCCTGAAGCCAAACAAATTGGGCACCGATATGCCCTGGAGGTACAAATGGCACAACGTTCATTCTTGGGGCGTGCAGCTGGCAGAGCCGGTGAACGCATTCTGGCTGGCAGCAACAACTACAACCCAGTGACTGGCCACTACCGAAACGTACAGGCTGGTGCGATTGGCACGGCGGCAAGGTGGCTGATCACTGCTTTTGCAGGGCCCCTGGCCGGTCAGCTCGCTGGGCGTGGAATTAACAAACTCGTGGACCGCTATGGCCCGGACCCTGAATTTCCTCAAATGGAGGCGGTTCCGATCCCTGGCTACACCAGGCCTACCTTCGGGACGAGCCCGGCCGCCGCGCCGGCGCCTCAAGTGGCCTCTAACCTTGGCTTCCCAAGTCAGTCTCCGGGTGGCACATGGAATGGCTACCTGCAGGGGCAGGGATCGGTTAACAACTTCGGCAACTCCCAGTTTGGCAATGGGATGGCGAGCATCCCTGGCAACTGGGCACCGGCCAGCACTTGGGGCCAGAGCATCCAGCAAGGGCAGGGGTCGAACCTTAACTTCGGCAACTACTCGCCGGGGGGCAGTGCAGCAGGTGGCGGAACTGGCAGTGGTGGCAGCGCAGGCGCCAACCGAGCAATGCAGGTGGGCAGTTTCCGTCCAAGCAGCGGTATGGACAACGGCGGCGCTCGGGGCTCGTTCCTGGAAAAGATCAATCGACGCGGCCTCAACCAGAACTGATGGGTGGCAGAACCGAGGAGGTAGCTATGTCGTCGTCTATATCCCCAGCAGCCTTGAAGGGCATCGCTGCAGTGATGCTCCGAGCCAATGCGGGACAACGTGTCTACCTGGGCGGGCTGGACATCACCGAGATGGCCGCGAGCTTCCTCCAGCGACATGTCGAGGAGGTCGGCTTGGATGTTGCGAACAAGGCCTTCCGTAGGCATGGGCTCACATTGGTAACAACTGAAAACAATAGGTGACAGCTATGGCATTCAAGCCAGGACAATCGGGCAACCCGAGCGGCCGGCCCAAGGTGGACTTTGAGGTGCGTCAGTTGGCGCGGGAGTACGGCCAGGAGGCCATTGAGAAGCTGGTAGCCATCATGCGGGGCGACAACCCTGCTCTAGCTAAGGCGGCCAGCGAGGCACTGCTGGACCGTGGCTACGGTAAGCCGGTCCAGTCGGTGGGGGTAGACCCTGATTCGGTGCCCGTCCAGGCCATCACCGTGCAACTGGTGGCTATGACGCCAGACTCCGAGCCGGAGGGCGACCGTGGCTGATGATCAAACGCCAATTTCTACCGTAGAAACAGATAGATCCCAAGAGGCTTGGGACGGCGTGACCTACGTGGTGTATGCCGCTGAGCGGCAGTGTCTGCCGGAGGACTTCGAGGGCAGGGCGGAGGTGGCAAAGGACGCTATCGGCGAACCCTGGAAGGCCTACGACCTGCACGACGGGCGCTGCCCTGCCTGGACGGGCGGACACTGCCAATGTGGCCTGGTTAGCTGTTTTAGCAACGGCCGGTGGCTGGTTGAGATCGACGTGTTTCACTCAGTCATAGATCAGCACTCGCTGCACTAGACCTACTTCCGGGTCTCCTTGCAGACGTACATGTCCCACTCCTTTTCGTACCGACATCCGACGCCACATTCGTAGCTCCCGACGTCGTCGGATTGATGCTGGAAGGCCAATTGCCGCAGAGCGCCAATAGAGGCGTCTTGGCACTGCTCGAAGGACTCGTAGTGGCCGTAGATCGCCTTGGAGGCATCTTCAGCGGCCAAGGACTTCCCGGGCGGATAGACGAAGGCGGTCCATGTGTCGGGCTGCCTGGAGCAGCTCCCAAGCACGACGATGAAGGGCAGGGCGGTGAGCCGCAGTCTACGCATGGCCAGATCCTTGGCATTTAGGGGTAGCCTACCAGCAGCCGCAGCGCGACTAAGCGGGCTTGGAGGGTCCGTCCCATGTATGGGCTCGCCAGCCGTCCGATGGCTGGATTGAGCGCCGGCCTTCTAAGCCGGCGGTTACAGGTTCGATTCCTGTCGGGCGCGCCATTGGAATCAATTAGTTACGGATGTTCAGGCGCCTCAGCACACATATCTCCGGAAATTCCTCCGGAATAAGGCTCCTTGGGGGCTTCCATTCAGCTATGCTCCGCGCAAAGGGGGCACTGAATGAATCTTGCTGCTGAAGTTGTCGGCACACTGGCTAAGGAACAGCCAGACCTTGCAGATGCATTGGTCAAAACAAGGATCCTTGCCAGCCGGCTTGGTAATAAGCAGCTTGCAGATTGGTGCCGGTTTGAGCTGTCGGGCTACCCCAAGGACGTTGAGGTTCCGGGGTATAGAACGATAGATCTCACCTTGGTCGCAACACTTTCAAACGGCCTGTACCGCCAGCCGAATCGACCACTGCCGCTAGTCCATTTGACCCCCGAACAGCGCCAGCATTTTACGAAGTCGAGTGTTCGGCAGGGCGTGAGTGCGATCCAGTCTTGGATTGGAAAAGACGTGGGAGAACATTTCCCCGTCGAAATGGGGCTGCTTTTCAGCTCAATCCTCCCTGACACCTTTCACATCGAAGACCTCGTAGGGAGGCCGCCGTTGGGCGCCTACGAGCAGATCCTTGTGGAGATCAGAGCCAGGCTTCTTGAGTTCTGCTTGGAAGTTCAAGAGACCCTTCCTGCCGACGACAGTGCAGCAAAGCCGATCAGTCCCGAGATGAACGAAAAGATAACAAACCTGCTGAATGGTGCTGTTTTTGGGAACAACAATGTCTTTCAGATCGGCCACGATAACGTGGCAACGGTGAGCTATGGCCTTGCGGCGGGCGATCTGGCCTCGTTGATCGAGGTACTTAAGCAGTCGGGAATTGGTGACGAGGAGACCGGCGCGCTGGCTGAGGCCATCAAGTCGGACGGCGACGAACCGTCCAAGACAAAGCAGCTTGGGCCTCGGGTGCGAGAGTGGTTCGGCACAATGCTGGGGAAGGCCGCTGCTGATACTTGGAAAATCACTGTCACAGCAGCGGTGTCACTGCTGACAGGCGCCCTTGGCTCCTTCTACGGGTTCCCCGTAACCTGATCCGCAGCTGGTGCCTGAACCAGATTCAGGCACTGTGGGCAATGAATGGTCGTAGACGTGCATCATTGCGTCGTCTTGTGACCACTGGCTTCCTTCTTGTCGCCCTTGGTGTCGGTGGCTCCTCGATGCTTCAGGCTGTGTAGGCCGAACCGCTCCTCCTGGCTCAGCATCCGTCCTTCACAGCATTGCGCATCGTGCGCCGGGCGTAGAAGAATCTGGGCTTGCCTTTACGCCAGAGGCTCCAAGATCGATGCAGCACAAGGGTGTTCGAGTCCTATTTTTTGGGCGGGCGACAGGGGCAAAATCCTGAGCTAGGCTGAGAGGCGCCACCTCATTCAAGGGCGCGGTCATGAACGAGAACGGCAGCCTAGTGCCATTTGAACTCAGAGCGATAAATGCGAGCGCCGTGGGAGAACTCCTTGGGCTGACGCCTCGATCCGTTCTTGAGACGGTGGCGTGTCGCCCAGACTTCCCGGTACGCCTGACCATGCGCCCGGCCACATGGGTAGCCGGGGAGGTACTGAAGTGGCGAGACACTAACCGATACGGTCAGCGAGCTCGTCGGCGTCGCAAGCCTTAAGTCAGGTTGCGCAACCGAAACCGTTGGAAAGCGGTTCTCGAGCCCTTCTGGATCGTGACGTAACAGTGACGTAACGGTGACGTCACTCGTGCCGCTGAAAGCGGAAGGCCATCGATGGATCGAGCTACCGCCTCGATCACCTGCTCGACTGGCATCCAATGCGTTCGCCATGCTTGACCGATGCGTTCGCAATGCGTTCGCATCGCCTAAGCAGATGTTGCTCGCTGGTCGGCGTAAGACACAGAAAAAGAGTGGAAGCGTTCATGTTTGTGATGGATCTGTTGGTGCATTGGCTTTGCATAAGTAGCAAGTGATGACCTCTTTAGTAGCAAGTTTTTGCTTTTAGCTATACAATCCTCTGATGGCCAGACCAAACCGCTCCCAAGAAATCCAGACGGCCCTTCTGAGGGCAGCTCCTTTGTTCCCTGAGAAGTTGGTCAAAGTCGTATCGGCCCAGCTTGGTTTTTCCCGGGCCCACATCTCTGCTCAGGTCCGCCAACTAGTTGAGGAAGGCTACCTCCTGAAAAATGGGACTACCCGGCCGCACTACGAGCTGGGGCCCAACCGACGCTTCATCCGCAGCTTTAAGACGAAAGGGCTGTCGGAAGATAGGGTGTGGTCCTTTGAACTCGCACCGCTCCTGGATGGTCTACCCCGCAACATCTTGGATATCGCGAACTATGGGGTTACTGAGATCATCAACAACGCTCTGGACCATTCCGACTCCGAGACTGTGTTCGTCTACATGAACCTGAGCGCTGATCGACTCTCGATTGCGATTGCAGATGAAGGAGTGGGCATCTTCCGGAAGATATCTACTGCCTTGAATCTTCCTGATGATCGGCTTGCATTGTTAGAACTTTCGAAAGGAAAGCTCACGACTGCGCCTTCACTTCATTCTGGAGAGGGGATCTTCTTTACGTCTCGAGTTTTTGATCGCTTCCAGATCCGTTCCCGAGGTCTTTTTTTTGATCACTTGGACGGGAAAGAGCTTGATGTGCTTGATGAGCTTGAAGAACTGGATGAAGCGGAAGTGCGCGATGGAACATTTGTGTACATGGACATCAAGCGAGACAGTACACGGCTAATCAAGGACGTATTCGATGAGTTCTCGAGTGGTCCAGACGACTACAATTTTGCAAAGACGATTGTCCCTGTTCGATTGACAAAAGTTGGTGATGAGAACTTGGTATCAAGATCTCAAGCAAAACGGCTGATGCAGCGCGTGGATCGTTTCCGAAGCGTAGTGTTGGATTTTTCCGGTGTTTCGAGCATCGGCCAAGCATTCGCAGATGAGATTTTCAGGGTGTTCTCCAACTCTCACCCAGAGGTGGAGATCCTGCACATGAATGCATCGTCCGAGGTCCAGCAAATGATTCGGCGGGCTGAAGTCCTTAGGGATGAGCAGGGCGGTCAGTTGCCTTTGCTGAAATAAAGCGGAACTGGCACACCGGCGATGGATCATCGCCGGTGGTCGAGAGCGCTTCTGACTCTGTGGATCGGCCTAATTCAGAGCTTGGTGCTGCTCTACCTTGGCTGATAGGTCTCCTGCATCTGTTGCGGAATCGTGTTGTCTTCCGGCTGAGGTACTAAGGCACCCGGCTCTGCGCCCCGATCTGATCTGTGAGCAGCGCGAGCGCTTGCTGCAGAGCAGCTGTGTAGATGGCGCCACCATCCCCGGAGTGCTTCTCTGCAATCCCAGGAAGCAACTGCGTCCACACGCTGAAAAGCTCTTCCTGTCTGGGATGGGTGATTACCGCTGCACGAAGTCCATACTCGAACGCCTTCAGGTAGCCGCGATGGGCCTCCAAAGACGCCTCGCAGGCTTCAAGGCGCTGCAGTATTTCGATGATTGCTTCTGACATCGGCGTCTCTAGACAGGTGACTGAATAGCGGAGATAGTCGGCATAAGCCTACGGACCCGCCTATGAGCATCCTCAACGTTTTGCTCAATCGTGACCACCTCGTGGTGACGGTAGATACCCTGGCCGAGGATGCCCGCACTGGTGCCCATTCCGCAGGTGCAAAGTTGTTGCTGATCCCTCAGCACAACTTAGTGCTGGCCACGCGCGGCTCAACACAGTTCTTCCTCCGCATCTACGAGTTGGCATTGCAGGCCAGCTTCCGAGCGGAATTCACGATGGAGCAACTCACCGCTGAGCTGGGGCGAGTCGTTGACCAGTTGTGGCCGAACTACGAGAAGGCGGCAGTCGAGGCGGGTCTTCCGCTCGAACAGCTTGGGACCGAGTTGGTGCTTGGGGGCTGGTCGCCGAAGAACGGCAGGATGGTGGCCACGGCGTATGCCAAGAGCGACAGTTCGCGCAAAACATTGGTTCAACCCCTGGAGAGAGGCTTGGCTTCGCCCGGAGAACCGTTGGCTGGTAGGCCGGATAGCTTTGCCGAAGCCGATTTGCTCGCGGCCGGAAAGATCCAAGCCGCTTGGCTCAACAGTCGGGTGGGGCGAGTGGTGGCTGGCGGTCGGTTGCTGGCCGGGCATCTGCAGAATGCGCAGGCAGTGGTGAAGGACCTGGGACCACTCTAATAGTCAGTCCAGTGCTGCGATTCGCTGTCCACGGTGCTTTTCAGGCGCTATGGGGTTGGGAGAGGGGAGTACCCAGTACGTGATCACACTCAACCAGCCGAGCATTGCTCACGGCCTGGCGCCCGCCGCACTGGGCACAAGCGAGAAGGGTCCCTCCCGGCATGGATTCGAGGCTGGGACCGGTCGAGTGAGTGACGTGCTGGCAGCTGTTACAGCGGACGCTGATCGCGATGACGCTTTGGATATTCCCGTGCTGGTCGCGCATGGGGTCGATGTCTAGAACGTAGAAGAGACCTGTGTCTGGCATAGCCGTGTACCGGGAATTCAGTGCATGTTGCATGGCTGGTTGCCTCGATCTTGTGACGAAGGTCCGAATTCGGCAACTCGCGAACCTGAAGCGTTAAAGATCTCGCTCGCTTCTCCACACTTGGTTGAGTCCACCACTGGTAGGGTCGCCGCTCACCAAGGAGGTGCGTCATGCCCATTCGGGCGGTTGTGTATGCCAGTGAAGCCGGACCTGATATCGCCGGAGACAAGCTTGGCTTAGCCAGCGGCAAGTTGGACCAGATCGTGGACGACGCATGCCGATTCAACAGGGGAGCAGGAGTGACCGGTGTCCTGCTCTTCGATGGACACAGGTTTCTCCAGTACTTGGAAGGTCCCGAAGATGGACTATCTGTGGCCTATTCGCGTGTGCTGGGAGCGAGCAGCCACAACGCGCTGGTTGAGTTGCAGCAGGGCAGGGCTGGTCAGCGGCGGTTGCCCTTTTGGCCAATGCGATGGTTACCTGTAGAGCCGGATCAGCTGCGAGCACTGGCCCACGCTGACTGGACGGGCTTCAAGCAGCGTGGAAACGCAGAGGCGTTAAACGCGACTGGCATGGATCTGTTGTGGGCGCTTGTTGAGCCATTCGCAATCGCTGCTTGATTGGCAGACAGCAGCGGGCCGTCGAACGCCTAGGACGAAAGGTTCTTCTGCAAGAAGTCGGCAAACCTGGCCATGCTGATGGCTTGCCGATTTGAGCATTTGGGGCAACTAAGGATTGCGCCACCTGGGATATCGATGAGGCCTTCATCGGGCCGGCCAGTGAAGTGGCATGAACATTCCAGGCAACGGCACACAACGTGGGTTACCTGCAGCAGACGGCCGCTGTCGTCTTTTTGGCCAAATACGTCGCTGAGGAGGAACAAACCCGTATCGGCCATGCCCGAACTCCTAGCGTTCGTTTTTTGTGAAGGCGGAGTCTACAACTTCCGTAAGGGCCGTGGCTTTGCGTTTCCCGTCAGGAGAAGTCGTACCGCCCAGCGCCCATCCCGAGTTCCTCAGCGGATGAACGGCGGTCGCAGCCTCTGCGACCGCCATTCGTATCCTTCCGCCCATGCTCCCCTCGCACGGCTACCAAGGCTTCCGCTCAGCACCATCACCCTCTGGCTGGGTCCAGTTGAGGGACGCCTGGGTGCTGTGGTGGGGCGGTCGGCAGATCGCCCAGATTTCGCCGGCGAAGGAGCGCGGGGTGCGTGTGCACCTCGATGCTCGGAAGATGTGGCAGACCAAAGATGTATGGGCGGCGAGCGTTGACCAGGGCAAGCGCTACGCCGAGCGGTGGTGCGCGGCCAGGCTCTACCCAGAGATGCGGCTGCGCGCCGCTGTGGCACGGATGGTGGATGACTCCCCGAGGGAACCTCTACCGCCGCTGCCCGGCCTGCCGCCGACACCCCAACAGCTGCAGCAGGCCCGGCGTTTGGCCGAGGCGGGGGCGAAGGAACTGGAGCGCGTCAAGGAAGCGCTGGCGCCGCGCAAGCCGCCGGCGGCGACCAAGCGCAGGGCGAAGGACCCGATGAAGGCTTGGGTAAGGGCGGGACGAGGACAGGTGATTCCTCGCTATTGAGACTCGTTGTCTCGAGGCGAGTCAGGTACAACGGAGGCGTGGTTGCTGTCGTAGATCTCACGGCATTGTCGGAACTCCTCGGCGTGCTGCACGACCCAAGTCCACATGGGGATCATCAGAACTAGAAGGTCTTTGCCCAGCGGGGTGATGCTGTACTCAACGCGAGGGGGAACTTCTCGGAAATCGTGTCGGTAGATCAAGCCGTCCCTTTCCAGCTGGCGGAGGGTGCGTGTCAGCATGCGCTGGGTGATTCCCTTCATCCTCCGCGCAACATCGGCGTGACGCAGTGTTCCGTACACGCCCAAGGCATGAATGATGCCAAGCGACCAGCGGCTGCCAGCGTGTGCAAGAACCTCTCGCCGAAGGCCGTCGTCGTCCGCGCTCATGCCGTCGCATATCGATTGGGAATGCCGCAGGAGCTCGTCAGAACTCATGAACGGTACGGTCGGTATCATCGGTGTGCCTTCTTACGTCGCGATGAGGAGGGGGCCAGAATCGCCGCCATCGTACACACACATGGTGGTTTGAATGTCTACCCCGATCCAATCCCGCGCGATCCTGGTCCTGGGTGCCGGTGAGCTCGGAATGCCAGTTATTCGGAATCTCGCCCGTCTAGGCAAGGAGCATGGCGCAAGCATCAGCGTGATGCTCCGATCCGCTTCCATTGATTCGAGCTTGCCTGAGAAGCGCGTCGTGGTTGATGAGATCCGCTCGCTGGGTGTGGCCATTGTTTCTGGCGACTTGGTGGCTGCCGGTGTGGACGAGTTGGCGGTCATGTTCTCCAAGTACGACACTGTGATTGGCTGCACGGGCTACGCGGCTGGCCGCGACACGCCAATGAAGGTTGCGCGTGCTGCAGTGAAGTCGGGTATCCCGAGGTACTTCCCTTGGCAATTCGGTGTGGACTTCGACGCAATCGGGCGCGGTGGTCCGCAGGATCTGTTCGATGCCCAGCTCGATGTGCGCGACTATCTGCGTTCGCAGTCCGCGATGGACTGGGTTGTCATTTCCACCGGGATGTTCACCAGCTATCTCTTCGAGCCGGAATTTGGTGTCATCGATCTTAAGGGTAAAAGTGTGAATGCCCTGGGTTCCCCGACTAACGCTGTGACGCTCACCACGCCCGATGACATTGGCGCAATGACCGCTCAGATCGTCTTCCACACGCCTGCGATTCGCAACGAGATCGTCTATCTGGCGGGTGACACGCTTCGGTATGAAGCGCTGCCGGCCATCTTGGAACAGCATTTTGGCACCCCGTTCGACTTCGCTGTGTGGGACGTTCCCCAATTGATGCAAGAACTGGGCGATGACCCGACCAATATGATCAGGAAGTACCGGGCCGCCTTTGCGCAGGGCAGAGGCGTGTCTTGGGAGTTGGATCAGACGTTCAATGCGAAGACTGGGGTGAAGCTCGAAAGTGTCAGCGACTGGATGAAAGCCAACATCAAGGCTTCATAGCCGTTGCGGGATGCGAACAACGGCACTGGGATCCGGTGCCTGCTCGCAGACTCAAGCTCAACAACTTTCGCCACTACGATGGCCAAGGAGGCGCGCGAGTTGCACCATTTGGCTTCTTCAGCTGATGAGAGGGTGCCGCAACGATCTGCGGCGCAGGACGATCTGGCCCTAGCCGCGAAGGCCTGCAGACGCGCTAGTCCGGTCCCTGGACATTTCCGCCTCACGGACTACTTCCTTTTTCGACGCACAGTCGCCGTCCTGTCAGCGGACTTGGTTCGCTTCGTTGCCAGTAGTTCTGCAATCCGCTCCTCAGCAGATGATGTGAGTGGCTTGGTGAAAGATACTTTCGGGAGGACCGGCATGGGTGGGGGCACGTACCGCGACCGCTGCCACCATGCCTCTAGATCGGCGGCATGAATTCGATCCGATTTCGCGCCCTGCCCCAGACGCATCGCGGTGAGCTGGCCATCGTTGATCGCCCTGCGAAGGGTTCGAGGATGGCATGCACAAAGCTCAGCTGCCTGCGCGAGCGTCATCAGCTTGTCAGCCTGATCCATCAGCCCTTCCTCTTTCGTTGGTCATAGCGCCTAAGGCGGGCAAGAGCCTGCTCCATCTGGGGGGAGGTTGCCACCAAACTAGGAGCGGAAGTTGCGGATGACCGCGACCAAGCCTTGGCGCCGTAGATTGCTTGGTAGAGGGCCGCTTTCTCATAGAGCTTCTTGCCCATGAAATTACGTGGCACGAGCTCGTATTCATGTGCCCTGGCATTGAACTGGCTCGCCGACACGCCGCAATAGCAGGCTGCCTCGTCAACGGTGAGCCAGTCTTTGCCGGAAAGATCTAGCCGCAAAACTGAAAGCTGCTGTCGTAAGGCCGCGATCTCATGTTCCAGTGCAGAAGAGCCCATGGTCCAATCCCTTCTTCAGTTGTAGTCCCGCATCCCACTCACCAGAGAACGCTCCGGCACATGCCAGTGGCTAAGGTGCATTACTTTGTCCGGGCAGAGTCCGCATGCAATTGATAGTACGTCGCGGACTTTTCGTTCCAGTTGCTGCAGATCTTCCCGATGATTGATGACAGAAGCTCGTTCACGTCTGGAGTGGCCGTCTTTCGCTCCGCCGACCTAATCGTTCCACTGCCATCCACGTAGATATAGCCATTCTCAAAGAGTCGATCACAGCCAGCAAGACAGACAGGCATGACGTTAGATTGATCCAGCTTCTGCTCTGCACTGCATTTGCTGCGTTTCTGGATATGTCCAATCACTAGTAGATCCACAGGCAGCATTCGGCCGCAGATCGTGCAGGGTGCAGTGGCCATTCCACCAAGATGGATGCTCCGAAGAAGTTGCTGCTCGACTCTTCTTGCGCCTTTCGATATTGAATCAAGCTCTCTGCCAGCAAGGGCCTTAAGCTTGTCCTGAGCTTCGTTCAGTCGCTCTTTCGTGAGCAATTGGGGGCCCAAATAGTCGCTAGTTGGTAGCCCCGAGAGGACCTGGGAGCTCAAAACTTCAGATAGGACGCTGAACCTCTGCACTCTGTACTTTGGTGCATAGCCAGAAAGGTCATTGAAATCACTGATCGGCAGATCGATAGCCTCGAGGTCGTCGAGGAAGAACACGTATTCCCATGTGGCACCGTCCTTCTTCCTAGCTCCCCAAAGCTCCTCTGCAAGAGCGCGATTGTGGGTCGAATAGGTTACGACGCCTTTCATGAAGAACCCACCATCTCTGTAGAAGAGGCAAATGTCCCCAGGGGCCATTTGCTTCCAGTACCTGACGTTCGCGTTGCCCTCGCCTGGTGTGACGCCCCAGATGGCGATCTCATCACCAAAGGTCTTGGCAACAGCGTCTGCTTCGTCGCTGGGGAGATGGGGGAGGACACGACTCATCAGCACTAGCGTGGAGACGGTCTCCTGATAATGCCTCAACGCCTCAGTATTCCCGCAGGGCTGCAGTACCAGTCTCATTGATCCAACTCCGTGTACTTCTTCGCGTTCCCACGCGCTTTGTCCGCTGGGTACTTCTTACGATTCAGCTCAAGCTTGGCCAGAATCGCCCCTTCCAAGTCAATGCCAATGTCATCAGCCATCTCTATGAGGTAGATCGCGATGTCAGCCATCTCCAGTGCGATCTCGTCCTTTGCCGATTTTGCGTGCGCCATGCTCTCGTCAGGCGTCCTCCACTGGAAGTGTTCTAGGAGTTCTGCAGCCTCCAGTGAAATTGATATCGCCATGTTCTTGGGATTGTGGAACTGCTTCCAGTCCCGTTCATCCCTGAAGTCGCGGATGATCGATTGAATCTTCTCTAAGTCCATCTTCGAGTCCATAGCGAGGCCGTAGGAAGATTAAATGGCTGAGACGACGGGCTCAACGGTTGACTGCTATGTGGCCCGGCCCCAGGCGCAGGGATGAAGCTGAGCTATCGAGGTGACAGTCCAGGGATATAGCGCGCTGCGAAATGGCCGGGTACGGAGGATTGCGGTAGTGGCGCAGAGTTGGCGACCGGACAGCACTGGACCCCTCGGCCTAGGTGCTCGGGAAGTGAGTCGATTAGTGAGTCTAAAGTGGATTGAAGTAGATTTAATATGAATAAAATCAATCGCTTGCCTTGTCGTTGTGGTTGCTGGTGGGCCACCAACGAATCAGGCACTTAGGCATCGGCCCAGGTGCCTTTTTTGTGCCGGCGAAAAAGAAGTCGAAAAATTTCAGCGCTTCTCTTGATGCTTCATGGCCACCAGCTATTGATCGGCAGCTAGCTACATCACCACTTTGAATAGTGGATCGCCGGATCCACAAATATCCGCATATGCCGCGGTAATCGGTTGCGAGTCCTCGGCAGACTGACGAGTATGTCAAGCCGGCATTCGCAGGGATGACGAACAACCCGATTCTGTACGAAGCGCCGCCCAGGCTGCGCATGCTTGTGGCTGAACGTAGGGAATGGCTATGTCGTTGTCTCTATCTCCCGCAGCCGTGAAGGGCCTCGCTGCAGTGATGCTCCGAGCCAACGCAGGGTGGGGGGGCTTGGACATTACCGAGATGGCCGCCAGCTTCCTCCGGCGACATGTCGAGGAGGTGGGCTTGTATGATGCGGACAAGGCTTTCCGAAGGCACGGGCTCACATTGGTAACACCTGAAATAGGTGACAGCTATGGCATTCAAGCCAGGACAATCGGGCAAGCCGAACGGCCGGCCCAAAGTGGATTTTGAGGTGCGTCAGTTGGCGCGAGAGTACGGCCAGGAAGCCATTGAGAAGCTCGTGGCTATCATGGCGAGAGACTAACCGATACGGTCAGCGAACTCGTCGGCGTCGCGAGTCTTGAGTCAGGTTGTGCAGCTGGAACCGTTGGGGGACGGTCTCAAGCCCTTGCGAGCCGTGACGTAACGGTGACGTCACTAGTGCCGCTAAATCACTAGTGCCGCTAAAAGCGTAGGGCGTCCGATGGATCGAGCTACCGCCTCGATTGGCCGTTCGACTGACTTCCAATTCGTTCGTCCTGCTTGCGCGATGCGTTCGCATCGATTTCGGATGCGTTCGCACTGTCTATTAGCCTTGCCACGCCGGGCGCCAGGCGGGCAGCAGTAGGCCTCTGTGATCGAAGACGCAAGTTTTCGTCGCGTAGGCCGATATCGCTCCAGATGTCTAAACAATGGAGCGGAGAACATGGATGATCAGATGACCTGCCCGATGTGCATGGGGCGAGTGCCACGCGGCGCGATAGTCTGCCGAGGATGTAAGGCCCGTATCGAGTACGGCATCCCTGGTTGGGCGGCGACGGTGATTCTGGTCTGCGCGATCACCTTTGGTCTCTGGTCGGGCGCAGTCCTGACTTGGTGGATCGGCCTAATTGGAGGTCTGGTGCTGTTCTGGCTGGGTTCGGTGGGTCTCCAGCACCTGTTCCGGCACCGTGTCGTCTTCCGGCTGAGGTACTAAGGCACCCGGCTCTGCGCCCGGATCTGATTTGTGAGCAGCGCGAGCGCCTGCCGCAAGGCCGCTGTGTAGATGCGGCCACCATCCCCGGAGTGCTTCTCTGCAATCCCAGGAAGCAACTGCGTCCACGCGCGGCAAAGCTCTTCAGGTCAGGAATGGGTGATTATCGCTGCACGAAGTCCGTACTCGAACGCCTTTAGGTAGCCTCGATGGGCGTCCAAGGATGTCTCGCAGGATTCAAGGCAAATTGGCGGGGGATTTAGGCAAGTGTCCCCGCTTGCGCGGGGACTCTTGGCTCTGAAACGGTCAAGCGTCCTGTGTCGGTCTACTGCTGGCAGTAGAACTCGGCTGAGACTTCGTTGACCCGGTCATAATAGTCATTGGGCATGTTTCCGTTACCGGAGTACACAAGCTCTGCGCGTCGCATGTAGCTGATGGCATAGGTCCCAGGCACGTTACATGCTGCCGGAATTGCACCCGTGTACGTTTGACCACCAAACGTGTGCGAGTACTCGGTGCAGGAATATCCTCCGCCAAGATGTTCGGGCTCGGGCCTGCAGTAGCCAACGCTCCCGGCGTAATTTGCTGCCCAGCCGGTGTTTGCGTCGGAGGAGCACGAGCCCAGTCCCTCTGGACCCCAGTCCCCGTAGGTGTAGAAGCCCGAAGGTCCTGCCACTCCGCCTTGGCATGTGTTGGTCCACGACACGATGTAAGGCGCTATACCTTCCGAATCTAACAGTAGCACCCTGCCAGTTTGGACCCACTGGCCCGCGAACGCATTTTGGGCAAGGCCGGCTGACATCAGGCAAAGGGACGCGCCCAGTAGTGAGCGGCGAAGGGTCGATCTGGCGGTTCTGACGTCGTTTCGCTTCGATTTCACTTCCATCTCTCCATGAGTAGGGTGGTAGTGCTGCACTGCCCGCGCACGGTCGCAACACCCCGGCATAGGCGCAATCGGAAAACTGACCGGAACGGCGTAGGTAAAGCCCCACAGCGGCGCGGTATGTGACACCTGTCGAGGTGTGAGCGATTCAGGCCGGTTGCTGGCGCGGTCGCAGGATCTGCGACGCCGGGCCGTATCCTTCCGGCCATGCTTTCTATGCAAGGCTACCAAGGCTTCCGCTCGGCACCACCACCCTCTGGATGGGTCCAGCTGAGGGATATCTGGGTGCTGTGGTGGAGCGGCCGGCAGATCGCCCAGGTTTCCCCTGCCAAGGGGCGCGGCGTGCGTGTGCATCTCGATGCGCGGAAGATGTGGCAGACCAAGGATGTGTGGGCGGCGAGCGTCGACCAGGGCAAGCGCTACGCCGAGCGCTGGTGCGCGGCCAGGCTCTACCAAGAGATACGCCTGCGAGCCGCTGTGGCTCGGATGGTGGTCCGCGCCCATCTTCCAGGTGCGATTCGTGTGGTGGCCGTATTCGAACCGCACCCAGGCCAAGCTGCGCGGTGGCTCCATTGTGCTGTTCTCCGAGCAGCACGTGCAGGATGACTGGGCGCCGATCGTGCTGCACGAGTACGCGCACTTCCTGTCGGCGGGGCAGCCTGCTGCCAACCGGGAGGCGGTGGCGGCAGCGTTCGCGCAGCTGTGCCCCAGTGCGCTGGCCCTGCCCAATCCGCTGAACGCACTGGAAGAGCCGTTGGCCATCTACTGGGGCCAGTATCGGTTCGAACGGGACGTGCGTGGGAAAGCGCTGTCCAGCGATTCGTCATGGTATGCCCAGCCGCACGCTGACCGCGCAGCCAAGGCAATCGCGGCTGCATTCCCGGCCGAGCGCCCGGCGCCAGCGCTTGCCGTGGGGCCGTTGCTGGAGGCAGCGGCTTCCGTCTGCGAATGAGCTCGAGCGATTGCCGCATTCTGCGACTCGATGGCGAAGAGCATCCGAGCCAGCACAGACACGGGGAACCGTGGCGAGTGACGTCGTCCAGGATTGGACCTGCAGATGGGACTTGCCGGCATCGGCTCTGACCAGAGCGCGGCCACTCTTCCCCCGCCCGTGATCCCGGCTTCACGCGCCGCACGCTATCCACAGCGGTCATGGACCTCATACGACTGCTGCGATCGCTGGAAGAATTCCTCTACGAGCTGGTCGGCTGGCTGGTGTTCTATCCGCGGATGTTCTGGCGGGTACTGATTCACCCCGGCGAGGTCGCCCTCTACACCCGCCGCGAGCTCGGCAAGGATTCGGACCAGCGGTTCTCCGATGCGATCAGCCCGGTGCTGATGCTGATCCTGTCGGTGGCCATCGCCCATGCGCTGGAGATGGCGCTGCGCATGTCCTCGCCCCGACTCAGTACACCGGTAGGGCAGCTGCTTTTCAGCAGCGAGCAGGGGCTGCTGCTCACCCGCTCTGCGGTGTTCTGCGTGTACGCGCTCGGCGCGGCACTGGGCACGCTTCGGCGTCAGCGGCTGCCCGTGAACCGCGAGACGCTGCGCGAGCCCTTCTCCATCCAGGCGTTCATCGCATGCCCCTTCGTGGTGGCACTCGCGCTGGCGCAGGCGGCAGCTGCTTCCCCGTCGCAGGCCGGCCCGTTCACCGCGCCAGCCATCGGCGCGCTGGCGGTGGCGTGGTACCTGTGGGCCCGCATGCGGGCCTTCGTGGCCTTGAATGGAGGATCAGCGCTGCGTGCGCTCGGCTCGGTAGTGGTCTCGTTCCTGCTGACGACGATCGGGGTTGTCGGCCTGTTTGCTGCCGTCATTCTCTGATCTTCAACAGGGCGGCGATCACTCGAGAGCGTGATCGGATTTGCGCGGTGGCACTGCCGTGGCCTCACCGCGCTGCAGGAGGTCGAAGAAGTCCACTGCCTCCGCCGCCAGCGCGTCGTGGGCGTCGAAATCCCAGTTCTGCTTGTACTCGCGGGCGAGCAGATCACAGACGGCCTTGGCCTGCTGGTAGGTCTGCGACTTCTCCCCGCGATCGGCCAACTGGTCGCGGTGGATCTGGCACAGCATGAGCTGGTGGGCATCTTCGGCCCGCTCGCGCTCCCAGCCGATGTCGGGCAGGGCGGACAATGCTGAGGCAAGCGCGATGGCAATCAAGGGCATGATCCGGTTCCGGGCAGGGGGCGGAACCTGAGCGTAGGTGATGGTGCAGTGCGCGTGGCGGCACGCGCGATGGCCGTTTTACGGGGTGTTCACCATTCGCAGCAGCATGGTGGCTGCGCTGAAGGTGGTCATGCCGATGGCTCGCCTGCCGCTGGTTTCTGCTCCTGCCACAGCAGCAGCGCGTCCAGTGCCGGGCACAGTGCCTGCCCCCACGCGCTCAGTCGATACTCCACTTTCGGTGGCACCTGCGGATACACCGTGCGCAGCACGATGCCGTCGGCTTCCAGTGCACGCAGCTGCTGCGCCAGCATCTTCTGCGAGATGCCGGGGATGAGCCGCTCCAGGTCGGAATAGCGCTGCACCTTGCCGTCGAACAGGTGGAAGAGGATCAACAGCTTCCAGCGGCCTTCCAGCAGTGCGAGTGCACTGGCCACGTCTGCAGCGGCGGTCTCAGGGGTATAGGCCTTTCTCATGGGGTGGGTCACTTACCTTCAGGTGCGTTCTTGTGGCGGCCAGGGTGCGGTTCGAGAATAGCGCCAGTCCCGCCTGGAGTGCCTGCGATGTCGATCGATCTTCCCGCGCCGTTGTCCCGCTATTTCCTGCTGGCCAATGGCGAGCCCGGAACCCACGTAGAGCAGTGCTTTGCCGCAGGCGCGACGGTGGGCGATGAGCGCCAGCAACACCGGGGACACACGGCGATTGCCGCCTGGGTGGCGCAGACGCGTGCGGCCTACCAGCAACACGTGGTCCCCCTGCAGCTGCACGTGCAGGACGGTCGCCACATCGTGTCTGCGGAGGTCAGTGGCACGTTTCCGGGCAGCCCGGTGGTGCTGACACACGCGTTCACCCTGGAAGGGGATGGCATCGTCGCGCTGGACATCCACTGATCCAGTGGCGGTTGCTTCCGGAGATCGGGTGGCACGCGGATGGCTGCCGATTTGCGCGTTGCAGTACCAATGGATGGCGAACTCCACGCATGGCGTGGAGCTACTGAACGCGGGGTGGAGCTACAGGTTCTGGAACACCGCCAGCTGCGCGGCGAAGGCACGCTGGTAGGCCGGCCGCGCGGTCGCGCGGTCAACGTAGGCAGCAAGGTCTGGATACTCGCCGACGATGCCGCTGCTCTGCAGCCGCAGCAGCACCGACACCATCAGCAGATCGCCGGCGCTGAAGTCTCCGTCCAGCCATGGTGCATCGCCCAGCCGGGCGGACAGCTGGCTCAGCCGCCTGCGCACGCGCTCGTCCAGCATCACCAGTCGTTGCGCGTACCAGGGCTGTTCGCGTTCCAGCACCCACGCCATGGAGCGTTCGACGATCGGCGGCTCCACAGTGTTCAGCGCGGCGAACATCCAGGTGATCGCACGCATGCGCGCACCGGCATCGGCGGGCAGCAACCCGGGGCGCTGTTCGGCCAGGTGCAGCAGGATCGCGCCTGATTCAAACAGCACTACGTTGCCATCCTCATAGGTGGGAATCTGACCGAACGGATGCCGCGCCAGGTGCGCCGGCTGCTTCATCTCCTCGAAGGTGAGCAGATGGACGTCGTAGGCGAGGCCCAGCTCTTCCAACGCCCAGCGCACGCGCATGTCGCGGGCCAGCCCCTGGCCACGGTCCGGGGAATGCTTGAATGCGGTCAGGATCGGCGTCATCAGGATGTCCATCGGCGTTGGCTGCCACGTTGGCCGGCCTTTCTTCTCTTGACGCGCGGACGGGTCGGGAATCGACACGCCTCCGCTGACCGAGGCCCTGGCATCGCCGGCCCGGATGAACGGTTCACGTCGGACGATTCGCCCGGGAGGGTCGGTGCAGCGATACTGCCGTCCTGCACACCCTTGGGGAAGTACGTGAGCACGTCCAGACTGCCGCGCATCGTTGGGTTCGACGTGCCACGGCTTCACCAGCAGGTCGATGCGACTGCCGATGAAGCGATCACCGCGCTGCTCGATCAGGCACCCGATGAACAGTGGACCGGCCGCTTCCTGCAGCACTGCGCGACGTTGGCGTCGCAGCTGTCATTGGCGGAAGTGAGGGTGGAGGGCACCCGCATTGCCTTCCATGGCTCCATCGCCGATGCGCGTGCCTTGGCCGATGCGGTCATCGCGCTGGTGAACCGGTTGAATGATCAGCTGATGCAGGAAGGCAACCAGCTCGCCGGCGAGGAGTGATCTGCCCGCAGCCTGCTGTCTCAGCCCGCTTGCGGGGCCAATGCCGGTCCGGACAGGCGCGCCCAGCAGCCCATCGCCATTTCCGCCGACCCCGGGTGGCCACGCAGGCTGGTGCGCAGCGCAAGCCGTGACTGCAGATCGGTGAGCCACGCCGTGCGCGTGCCATGCGGGTTGCGGACATAGATGTCGCACGCCAGGCGGATGACCGGTGCGACCTCGTGGCGGAAGTTGATGGCGGGCAGATCGCCCGTCTGGAACGCGGCCTGCCAGTGCTGCAGCTCGCGCTCGACGTCAACGAAGTCCTTGTTGGTGATGCGTTCCATGAGACTTCTCCTGTTGGGACGCCAACGTACACCTGTGCATGTCAGGAGCCTGTGTGCGCGCAGCGCTGTTCATGGTGCCCGTTCATTAATCTCCGGCTTTCATGCAGCTGCGTAACCGGCCCACGCCCACAGTGGCGTTGCAGCAGATCGCTGCGGTGGAGCAAGACATGAACAACAATACGCCGCAAGGCCAGACCGACCGCACCAACGCCCCGACCGGAATCAAGCAGGCCGCCCAGCAGGGCCAGGCCGACGGCAACGCAATGGGCGGCGACCGGAAGCAGGACGGCAAGCAGCGCCAGCAGGAGCAGCAGGTCCAGCAGGATGCAAAGCCGGTCGGCCCGCAGAAGTCCGGGCAGGAACAGAAGAGCGAGCCGGGCCGTGACACCCGTCGCTGAGCAATAAGCGAAGAAGAGGCCGCGCGTTGCGCGGCTTTCCTCTGTCCAACGTTCGGGAAGAGCGCTGATGCCATCCCATGCCCGTGCGGTAAGCCTGATGACGAAGATCATGTACCAGTGCCGTCCGGCAAGAACGACGACGATGGCGCGCTGCCGCGCCTGCCAGGCCCCCAGTCCGGGTGGCATGGAGTGCGCGCGTTGCCTTACCGAAGAACTCGGGGGCGTGATCGGCAACCGCGGTGCTGCGGCACGGTGGCTGGATTCGTTCCTGAAGGTGCAGCAGGACGAGGCGTTCGTTTTCGTGTGCGCCAAGCGGGTCGAGGAAATCGCGTCGGCGGGTCGCAGTCTGGAGTGACATTGCGCAGGCGTATGCTCGAACTCCAATGGGAGCGAGCGTCATGTCTTTTCAGATCAACCTCTATGACAGGGATGGACGCGGGCTTCGCCTTCCCGATGGATGGTGGATCGACCTGCACACCGATCCCCCCGCGCTGGTCAACGGCGCTGTCCGCATCGATCTGCCGGCGTCCGCGCGCAACGAGCATCCTGATCTGCAACCGGACGTCCTGAACCATCTCCGCCGCCGTATTGAAGGTGCGCAATGGCTAACCTGACCTACCATCCGCCGCTGGGCGTGCGCTGGCTGACGTTCCGCCTGCGCAACGGTCAATCCATCGGCCCGGAGAAGCTGCGGGCCGTGTGGTCCGATGCCGCGGAAACCAACAACTGTTCGGTCCGCCGCGAGCACGTGGAAGGCGCCGGCTTCGTCTATGCGCTGTACGCACCGAGCGGGCTGTGTGTTCCGCGGCGCGCGGAACTGCGCATGCGGCTGTTGCTGGAAGAAGCGGGCTACGCGTTTTCGATGGGCGTGCTTACCGGCAGCCATCCTGCCTACGGTTGAGCGCAGGGTGATCTGATCGGCCCGGAGGTTGCTAGACTGCGCGCCCCGCGCGTTGCCGCAATCACGGAAGATTCCCCATGCCGAAGCTGTCTGCTCTTGCTGTTTTCCTGGCGCTCGCTGTCTGCGCGCCAACCGCACACGCCGAGGAACAGGACAGCGCCTCGACCATCGCGTTCAAGTCGATCAGCCCGGTGCTGAATGCCCTGATCAATGCCGACGATGCGCAGGACCTGATGGAGCGGGCCGAGGAAGACGACGCCACGCTGCTGCAGTCGCTGGCGCTCTATCTGGCCGCAACCCGCGAAGACCCCACGTTGGCGCAGGCGCCGTACCACGCAGCGGCATTGTTCGCACGCCGCGGTGACGATGCGCTGGCCGAGCGCTATCTGCGCCAAGCCGATGAGCGTGGCATGTGGTTCGCGCCCGCGCTGGCCGACAACGATGACTTCGAGCACCTGCGCGGAACGCCGTTCTTCAAGCAGGTGCTGGCCAATACACAGGCACGCTACGCGAAGGTATCGGTCGGCAAGGTGGGCGCCATCTCGGTGCTGGCCCCTTCGAAGGGGGTTGCGATGCCGGCCTGTGCGCCGGTGCTGGTGTGGCTGCACGGCTACGGCATCAATGGCTACCTGGACAGCAGCGAGCAGCCGCTGGCCGATGCTGGTGTGGTGTTGCTGGGCATCAACGGTACGGAGATGCGCGAGTCGTTCGACAGCTTCAGCTGGACCGGCCCGTATGAGGGCACGCACAAGGTGGTGCAGGCGGGGCTGGAGCAACTGGCCGCGCGCCAGTGCATCGACCGCAAGCAGGTGTACCTGATGGGCTTCTCGCAGGGCTCGCAGCATGCCGGCGCGCTGCTGGCGCAGCATCCGGATGACTATGCCGGCGCATTGCTGGTGTCGCCGGGTGGCTGGCGCCAGCCGGTGCCCACGCAGAGCAGCGCGCACGGCAAGCGGGTGTTCGTCATCAACGGCGAGCAGGAAGGGCCGGCGAACCAGAAGATGAGCGCGGATTTCCGCGCCCTTTTCAGCGATGGCAACGAGCTCCGGTCGCGTACCCATGAGGGTGGCCATTTCTATCCGGACGACTGGAAGACCTCGTTCCCACAGGCCATCCGCTGGCTGATGGGCAAGGGCGGCTGAGCGAAGCCCACCGGGTGGCAGGCGGTGGGCGGGAACCACGTCGCCCACTGCTTCCCAAAAGGCAACGCCGCGAGCCCGCCTGCGGGCCTACTGCGCACCGCCTGCGTTGCCTACGCTGATCCCACACGGCCCTTGCCGTGCTCCGGGGCCACGACAGCTCGTGGATCCCGTCTTCAATCGAACCAGCGGCGCTGTGCTGCAGGGCATTGCTGCCCGGCAACGCCATGCCCTGCGCCGTGCGAAGGCGTACCCCGGAACTGTCCGCCGGCCCTGCTTCACTGCCTGCCAGCCAACCTTCGTGGAGATCGCCTCATGTTCAGCCTGGAAAACACCATTGCCCCTGCCGCGCCCGCGCTCGACGAGCTTGTTCCCTCGCGCTACGCCCTGAAAGTCGGTGATATCGATGTGCTGGTGGTCAGCGACGGCGTGCTGCCGCTGCCGACGCAGATGCTCGGCCACAACGTGCAGGCGTCCGAGCGCGCCGAATGGTTCGACGAGATGTACCTGCCACAGGATGCGTTCGACTGGGCGTTGAACGTGATGGTGGTGCACAGCGGTGAGCGCACCATCCTGATCGACGCCGGCCTGGGCATGGACCCGGACCTGCAGCTGCCGCGCGCCGGCCAGTTGATCCGCCGCCTCGGCGCTGCCGGTATCGACCTGCGCGAGATCACCGACGTGGTGATCACCCACATGCACATGGACCACATCGGTGGCCTGCTGGTGGACGGAGTGAAAGCACAGCTGCGGCCGGACCTGAAGATCCACGTTGCGGCGTCGGAAGTGGCGTTCTGGAAGTCGCCCGACTTCACCCGCACGAACATGCCGCAGGGATTCCCGGACGCGCTTCGCGCAACGGCCACGCATTTCTGGGCCGAGTACGGCAGTTTCGTGCACACCTTCGAGGATGAGCATGAGATCGCACCGGGCGTAGTCGCGCGCCGCACCGGCGGCCACACGCCGGGCCACTGCGTGGTGCGCGTTGCTTCGGGGGGCCAGGCGCTGACCTTTGCTGGCGATGCCGTGTTCGCCGTCGGTTTTGATCAACCGAACTGGCACAACGGTTTCGAGCACGACCCGGAGGAAGCAGCGCGGGTGCGCATCGAACTGCTCAATGCGCTGGCCGGCACCGGCGAGATGCTGGTGGCCACGCACCTGCCGTTCCCGTCGGTGGGCCGGGTGTCCCGCGAGGGCGAGGCGTTCCGCTGGGTGCCGGCGTTCTGGGATTTTTGATCAAGTTTTCTGGACTTCACGTCACCAATGGTCCCGGACAGGGGCGCACAGTAGCCCCTGTCGAAACCCACCCATCCGCTGGAGGTCCCCCATGAACACCGTTACCCGCACCCTCGCTGCAACTGCCCTGGCCCTGTCGATGCAGGCGGGCCTGTCCGCCCAGGCCGCCGCGCCGGCACACCCGTCCGCACCCAGCGCTGTCACGCGCACCGCCAGCACCATCACCACCGCCGATGGCGTGCAGCTGTACTACAAGGACTGGGGCCCGAAGAACGGGCCGGTGGTGACCTTCAGCCATGGCTGGCCGCTGGATTCGGACAGCTGGGAATCGCAGATGATGTTCCTGGCGGACCACGGATACCGGGTGGTCGCGCACGACCGCCGTGGCCACGGTCGTTCCAGCCAGCCCTGGGATGGCAACGACATGGATCACTATGCCGATGATCTGGCCACGGTGATCAATACGCTGGACCTGAAGGACGTCACGCTGGTGGGCTTCTCCACCGGCGGCGGCGAAGTGGCGCGGTACATCGGTCGCCATGGCACGGGACGGGTGAAGAAGGCCGTGCTGATCAGTTCGGTGCCGCCGTTCATGCTGAAAACCGCAGACAACCCGGGTGGCGTTCCGATCGAAGTGTTCGACGGCATCCGCAAGGCGCAGCTGGAGAACCGCTCGCAGCTGTACAAGGACATTCCGTCCGGGCCGTTCTATGGATTCAACCGACCGGGCGCGAAGGTCAACCAGGCGATGGTCGATGCATGGTGGGCGCAGGGCATGCTGGGTGGACAGAAGAACACCTACGACTCGATCGCCGCGTTCTCGGCGACCGACTTCCGCGCTGACCTGCAGAAGTTCGATGTGCCGACCCTGGTGATCCACGGCGACGATGATCAGATCGTGCCGATCGACGTGGCGGGACGGATGTCGGCCAAGCTGATCAAGGGCGCCAGGCTGATCGTCTACCCGGGTGCGCCGCATGGTCTGACCGAGACCCACAAGGACAAGGTCAACCAGGACCTGCTGGCCTTCCTGCAGCAGAAGTAGCCACAAGGGCAGCCGTCAGGCAGCACGGAGACCGGTAGAGCCACGCCATGCGTGGCTTTGCTGTGCATGAGAGCAATCGCATTCACTCATGGCGTGGATCTACTGGATTGACGCAGGGTGGAGAGCCCGCCGGTAGAGCCACGCCATGCGTGGCTTTGCCGTGCATGAAGGCAACCGCATCCACGCATGGCGTGGATCTACTGGATCGACGCAGGGTGGAGAGCCCGCCGGTAGGGCCACGCCATGCGTGGCTTTGCTGTGCATGAAGGCAACCGCATCCGCGCATGGCGTGGATCTACTGGATTGACGCAGGGTGGAAAGCCCACCGGTAGAGCCACGCCATGCGTGGCTTTGCTGTGCATGAAGGCAACCGCATCCACGCATCGCGTGGATCTACTGGATCGACGCAGGGTGGAAAGCCCGCCGAGCCACGCCATGCGTGGCTTTGCTGTGCATGAGAGCAACCGCATCCACGCATGGCGTGGATCTACGGGATTGACGCAGGGTGGAGAGCCCGCCGGTAGGGCCACGCCATGCGTGGCTTTGCCGTGCATGAGAGCAACCGCGTCCACGCATGGCGTGGATCTACTGGATCAAGGTTGGCTGGTTCAGGCCCTGCAGCTTGTGCGGGTTGCGCTGCACCAGGATCTGCACGATCTGCTCGCCGTTGGTATCGAAGGCCATTGCCGATTCCAGCACGTCGTCGAAGTAACGCAGCAGCCCCAGTCGTCCATTGATCATGCTCGGCACCATGCGCAGCTGGTCCTTGCGCCGCAGGTGCGGGGCGTACAGCAGCTGTGCGATGCGTGCGCCGCCGACCATCGGTTTCGGGAAGCTGGTGACGATGCCGCCGCCATCGCCGATCAGCACGGCCGATTCGGCCATCAGGGTTTTCATCGTCCTGAAGTCGCCATTGGCGATGGCCTCTGCGAAACGCCGCATCAGTTTCTGGTGCACGTCCTGCGGCACGTTGTAGCGCGGTCGCTCCTGCCGCAGCTGCAGGCGTGCGCGGTGCACGATCTGCCGGCAGGCGGCTTCGGTCTTGTCCAGCGTGCGTGCCACCACGTCGTAATCCTGGTCGAACACATCGTGCAGCAGGAACGCGGCACGCGCGTCCGGGGCCAGCCGCTCCAGCACGTTGAGGAAGGCCACCGACAGATCACTGGCCGTTTCCAGCATGTACTCGGGTGTGCCGGTGTCTTCGGTGAGCAGCGGCTCGGGCAGCCACATGCCGACATAGTGCTCGCGCGTGCGCCGGGCCAGGCGCAGGCCATCGATGGCGCGGCGGGTGGTGGTGGCCACCAGCCATGCTTCGGCGTTCTCGATGTCCTGCTGGTTGGCGCCATGCCAGCGCAGCCAGACATCCTGCACCACGTCCTCGGCCTCGTGCGAGGAGCCGAGCATGCGGTAGGCCACGCCGAACAGGCGCGGGCGTAGTCGGGTGAACAGTGCGGTGGGGTCGTCCATGCCAGCAGAGACGGGACAGGTCCGCCGATTGTGACACCGGCGGACCTGTGGGAGTGGCGGGAACTGCCCCGGACCGGTGGCGGTCAGCGTGGTGGCAGTACCGCCGGCTTGCCGATGTCCTTGATCAGGAACACGACGAATGTCGCCGGTTCGGTCTGGCTGGCATTGCGGCCGACGGTATGCAGATCGTCCGGGCCCTCATGGAAAGCCTCCCCCGGGCCGAGGGTAACCTCGCGGCCACCGGCCACGCCCATCACGATGCGGCCCTGCAGCACATAGACGAAGCCGTGGGCGTCGTGCCGGTGCACGGGATCGGCGCCGCCGGGTGGGTACTGCACCGTCAGGATCAGTGCTTCCTTGCCCGGCTGTTCCGGCAACGGACGGGTCATGACCTCGCGCACGATGGGCTCGGGCGCGGTGGGCGGCGGCGTGGCGGCGATGCTGGTCAACGGCAGCAGGGCCAGCAGCGCCAGGGAACGGAGAGAACGCATGGCAGGTCTCCAGCAGGAAAGTGTGCAGTCGACGCTCAGGCCAGACCGGCCTTGTCCAGGCCAAAGGCCTGGTCCAGCGAGCCGGGTTGCGTACGGAAGGCGACGTTGGCGCGGTTCCAGGCGTTGATCGCCATCACCGCGTAGGTCAGATCGACGATTTCCTGTTCGGACAGCTGACTACGCACGCGCTCATACACGTCGTCCGCAACCCCCTGCGCAGGCAGGTGGGTAAGTGCGTCGGTCCACGCCAGGCAGGCCCGTTCGCGCGCACTGAACAGGTTCGATTCACGCCACGCCGCGACATGGTGCAGGCGCAGTGCGCGCTCGCCACGGATCGTCGCTTCCTTCACGTGCATGTCCAGGCAGAACCCACAGCCGTTGAGCTGCGAGGCGCGGATGTTGACCAGGTCGATGATGGCCGCTTCGATCGAACTGTTGTGCACGGCATGGGAGAAGGTGCCGAGCTTCCTGAAGAGTTCGGGCGACTGTGCGGCGTAGTCCAGGCGTTGGCTCATGACGGTGTTCCGATGGGAGTTGAGGGACGCAGCGAGGCTAGGCCCGCTGCACGCGGGGCGGTAGGCGAGGGCAGGGCTGCACGGTGTTGCACGAAAAACACCAATGGCCTGTCACAGGAGCGGATGCTCGGCCGTCTGCCGGGCATGGACACCTCATCCGCCCCGAACCGCGCAGCAGCCTGCCCCGCCAGTGAGCGGGTCTGGCAGGCCTTCCTTGCCGCATTGCACGAACTGCCACCGGACATGCGGGCCGTGCTGTTGCTGCATGACGTGCTGGGCGCGGGCTTTGAGGACATCGCGCCACTGCTGGGGCTGGAGCTGCCGGCATGCCGCCAGCGACTGGCCCATGCACGCGCCCACCTGCTTGCCCGACGCGACTTCCAGGAGCCCGGAACACCATGAATGTCATGCCGCAGTCCTGTCTGGCCAGCGACGGCCGCGATTCCCTCACTGCGTCCTTCTCCGCCAGCTATGCCGGGGTTCTGGCATTCATCGCGGTAGCCGCCGAGGGCAGCTTCGCCCGCGCCGGTGATCGCCTCGGCATCGGTCGTTCGGCCGTCAGCCGCAGCGTGCAGAAGCTGGAGGGACAACTGGGCGTGCGCCTGTTCCTGCGCACCACGCGCTCGACAACACTCACCCGCGAAGGCGAGCTGTTCCTGGAGGGCTGCAGCCCTGGCGTTGCCAGCATCCTGCAGGCGCTGGACGAAATGCGCGACCTGCGCGAGGGACCGCCGCGCGGGCATCTGCGGATCAGTGCGACCCATGGCTTCGGACGCCGGGTGATCGCGCCGCTGCTGTCTGCGTTCCGCGCGGAGTATCCAGAGGTCTCTGTGGAGCTGCTGCTGGACGAGCAGGCACCGGACCTGGCCGCCGATCGCATCGATGTGGCGTTCCGCGATGGCGTGCTGGAAGACAGCCAGGTGATCGCCAAGCAGCTGGTGCCGATGCAGCTGGTGGTCTGTGCATCGCCCGCGTATGTGCAGGCACATGGCCTGGCAGACACCATCGAAGCGTTGTCCAGCCATGCCTGCATCGGTCGACGCCTTCCCGGTGGGCGCCTGCAGCGCTGGGACTTCCGTGTGGACGGCCAGGATGTGAATCTGCAGCCGCCGGCGGAGGTGGTGTTCAATGATGCCGATCTTGTACTGCAGGCAGTGATCGACGGATTGGGGATCGCCCAGCTGCCCAGCTACCAGGTAAGTGATGCGTTGCGCGCAGGCGCTGTAGTGACCTGCCTGGACCGCTACGCGCCGCACGATCGTGGCCATTACCTGTGCTATCTAAGCCGACGCCAGCTGCCCAAGCGGATCCGCGCGTTCATCGATTTCAGCACCCAGCGCATACGCGCGCTGGATCTGGATGTGTTCTCGCACTGGGAAGCGCGGCAGCAGGCGGCAGCGCAGCGCGATGCGGCCCCGGCCTGGGCATGACCACATTGGTGCCGATGCGGCAACAGTGCGTGGCCCGCTGCGGATCTACTGCGCCGGCCAATGCGTTTCTAGCATGCAGCCACATCCGAACTTTCCACGTTCCAGGAGACCTGTCATGAAGATCCTCGTCATCGGTGGCACCGGCCGCATCGGCAGCAAGGTGGTCGATCGCCTGCATGCGGCCGGCCACGACGTCGTCGTCGCTGCACCCTCCACCGGTATCGATGTGCTGAGCGGCGAGGGCCTGGCCGCTGCGATGGCGGGCACCGAGGTAGTGGTCGACCTGGCCAACTCGCCCTCGTTCGAAGATGCGGCGGTGCTGTCGTTCTTCGTGACTGCCGGCCACAACATCCTGGCGGCCGCGGCGCAGGCAGGCGTACGCCATCATGTCGCGCTGTCGGTGGTGGGTACCGACAAGCTGGCGGCCAGCGGCTATTTCCGCGGCAAGATCGCCCAGGAACGCCTGATCCGCGATTCGGGCCTGGCGTTCACGATCATCCACTCGACGCAGTTCTTCGAGTTCCTGCCGGGCATCATCCAGGCAGCCGGTGACGGCCAGACCCTGCAGCTGCCGACCGCCGCAGTGCAGCCGATCGCCGCCGAGGATGTGGCCGATGCGGTTGCGCGCATCGCGCAGCAGGCACCAGCCAATGGCGTGGTGGAGATCGCCGGCCCGGAACGCGAATCGATGGCGGTGCTGGCGCAGCGCTTCCTGCAGGCAACCGGTGACGCGCGTGAAGTGGTTGGCGATGCCCAGGCGCGCTACTTCGGTGCGCAGCTGCAGCAGGACACGCTGGTGCCGGTGGGCCAGGCATGGCTCGGCACGATCGGCTTCGAACGCTGGTTGCAGCAGTCCGGGCTGGCACAGGGCCAGCCGGCCTGATCGGCGGTGGACGCTCCCAGCGGGAACCTGCGATGACCGGGCTGAAACCACCTCCGCACACGGTGCTCGACAAGTACCACGGTGATGAGGTGCGCCCGCTGTACACCGGACGGGTGCGGGTCAGTGGTGGCGTGGCACAGCATGGCCGCGCGTCGGGCGTGGTGCGGTCCGATGATGGTGCGCTGTCAGTGGACCTGCGGTTGCCTGCTGAGCTGGGTGGACCCGGTGGCGGTACCAATCCCGAGCAGTTGCTGGCGGCGGGCTACGCCGGCTGCTTCCACGGTGCGATGGTGCTGGTGGCTGCGCGTGCGGGGATGGAACTGGTCGAGCCGAGCATCGAGGTAGCGGTGACGTTCGCGCGAGATCCCGTGGACGGCCTGTACCTGTTGTCGGCCGAGATCGTGGTGTGCCTGCCTGGCATGGACCCGATACGTGCAGCCGAACTGGTGCGCAACACCGAGCGGGTCTGTCCGTACGCGAAGATGTTCCATCGGGGCATCAGCCACGTGGTGCGGGTAGCGGTTGACTAGACATGCGGTGCGGATGGTCGGGCAGGTCATTGCCAGGATTCAGATGCGGTGAAGACACCGCGTCGCCCGCGTGAGTGGGTGGGGCGCCGTTGGGCAGCATGATCACCGCATCAATCGATGCTCACCCGCGAACCACACCCGGTCGGCCAGTCTGGGCTCGCAGGCAACGGATTCCACTGTTGCCCTTTTTCCCCCAGAGGAGACTACACATGAGCACCCAGTCCACCATCGAGCATCGCCTCAACGACCTGATCGAGATCGCACGTGATGGCAAGTCCTTCTACGAGGAAGCCGCAACCAAGGTGAAGGATGCCGAGCTGTCGGCATTGTTCGTCCGCATCGCCGGCGTGAAGGGCCGCATCGTGTCCTCGCTGAGCAGTTCGGTGGCCGCTACCGGCGGCAAGCCGGCCGAGCACGGCACCATGGTCGGTTCCATGCAGCAGTTCTACGGCAAGGTGCGCGCGGCCTTCGGTGACACCAACTACGGTTACGTGGCCGAACTTGAAGAGTCAGAGGATCGCCTGCTTGGCGCGTTCAAGGACGTGCTGAAGGACAACGACCTGCCGCCGGCGGTGCGCCAGGAAGTGACCCAGTGGCTGCCGGAAGTGCAGGAATGCCACTCGGTCATGCGCGACCGCAAGCATGCGATGAAGGCTGCCTGATCGCATCCGGCGATCGTCCCCCCACATCGCCGCGACCAGGGCAGCCCAGTGCTGCCCTGGTCGTTTCTGCGTCTGCCATCTGCGATCAGGCGCGTGGTCTGAGCAGGACAACGGCCAGGCTGGCCAGCGTCGCTGCTGCGGCCGCAGTCCACAGGGACGCGGCAAAGCCCTGGCTGTAGATCGCCCGCGCCAGATCAACCTGGGCTCCTCGGGTCAGTGCACCGGTGGCGATGGTGTCGGCCAGACGCATGACTTCATCTGCAGGAACGCGTGCTGAGAGTCCGGCGCGGATGCCGACGGTCAGGGCGCTGGAGAGGATCGTGAAGCCGAGCAGGATGCCGACGAAGCGGGTCGTCGCACTGATGCCCGAGGCCATGCCTGCGCGGTCGCGGGGCGCCGAACCGATGATCGCCTTGGATGTTTCGCCGTTGAGGATGCCACCGCCTGCGCCGATGATGATCATCGCCAGCAGTGCCACCGTCGGCTGGTTGTGCCATGCACCGATACCGGCCAGCGCATTGCCGGCGGCAGTGATGGACAGGCCGATGGCCAGCACCATCCCGCTCGACAATCGTCTGCCCAGGCGCCTGCCCACGCTGGGGAACAGCAGCATCGCCGCAGCGAACGGCAGCATGCCGGCGCCCGTGGCCAGCGCACTCAGGCCGACGCCGTTCTGCAGGTACTGCGGCAGCATCGAGGCCATCACCTGCGCGCTGACCGCGTAGCCGATCATGGCGATCAGGGCACCGACAAAGCGCGGGCTGGCAAGCAGCCGCAGGTCGACCATCGGATGCCGACGCGTGAGCTCGATGCAGGTGAACAGCGCGGCCATCGCGATGCCCAGGCCCAGGCCGGCCAGGGCCACCGCCGATGTCCATCCCTGCGCGAGTCCTTCCACGAGGAAGAACACGATGCCGAAGATCGCCATGCTGAAGGTGATGATGCCGGGCGGATCGAGCGGGCGTACCACCGTGTCGGCAGTGTCGGGAACCCAGCGGATCGCACCATAGGCCAGGAAGGCGAGGAAGGGCAGGATCGCGATGAACACCGAGCGCCATCCCCACAGCGAGGACAGCAGCCCACCGATAAGCGGCGAGAGCACCATCATCATGCCCATTGCCGTGCCCCAGAAGGCCCAGGCATCGTCGCGTTGCTTGCCCTCGTGGAATTCGTGGCCGATCACCGACAGTGATGGGGCCAGCAGGAAAGCGGCACCCACGCCCTGCAACGCTCGGGCCACATACAGCGCACTGGCCGTGGGGGCCAGCGCGCAGGTCAGCGATGAGAGGGCGAACAGTGCGATGCCGATCAGCAGCACACGCCTGCGGCCATGACGATCGGCGATGGCACCGGCGGGCAGAAGCAACGAGGTGAAGGTCAGGATGTAGCAGCTGATCACCCATTCGATGTCGGCGAAGTCAGCCTGCAGATCCCGCGCGATGGTCGGCAGGGCGACGGCCACGGCGTTGGTTTCCAGCACCGTCATCGTGCAGCCGAGCGAGGCGATGATCAGGATCCAGTTGGGTGGTCTGCGGCGGGGGAAGAGATACACCGGGCACTCGGGTGGGGAAGGAAGAAGGCCCATTCAAGCAACTTCGACTGTTTGTTTCATTGCCGATGTTCTTCAAGTACGTTAGGCAAAAGCTAACGAACCGGCACGCATGGACCGTCGACATCTGCAGTACTACGTCGCACTGGCCGAGGAGCTGCATTTCGGGCGCGCCGCGCTGCGCCTGGGCATCGCCACGCCGACGCTGAGCGTTCAGATCCAGCAGATCGAGCGTCGCCTGGGCACCCCCTTGTTCGATCGCAGTAGGCGCGAGGTCACGCTGACCTCTGCCGGTGCGATCTTCCTGGCCGAAGCACGCAACGTGCTGCGCCAGTTCGAGCAGGCAGAGGCCGTGGGCCGCCGCGCCGGTCGCGGGGAAATCGGCAGGATCGAGATCGGCTACGTAGGTTCGGCGGTCCATGCCGGCGCGCTGCAGGAGCAGTTGCAGCGTTTCCGCAGCGCCTCGCCCGATGTGGAGCTGAAGGTCGGCGAATGGCCGATGGCCGACCTGCCGGACCTGCTGCTGGACGGTCGCATCGATGTGGTGTTCTGCCGGCTTCCGATCGAGGTGCCCGATGCGCTCGGTTCGCACATCCTGATCGAAGATCAGTTCTGCGTGGCGTTGCCGGCATCGCATGCGCTGGCCCACGCGGGGGTGCCGGTGCAGCCGGCGCTGCTGGCGAACGAGGCGTTCATCATGCCGGAGCAGCCCGCCGGCACGCTGGAAGTCGCCCGCCGTGGCGGATTCGTGCCGGACATCCGCTCCCGTCCCGGTCATCTTGTCGCGGTGCTCGCGCAGGTCTCGGTGGGCGATGGCGCCGTGGCGATCGTGCCGTCGGTGCTGCAGCGGACGCTGCTGCTGCCAGGCGTGGTGTATCTGCCGATCGCCGGGCCGGTCATCGCCTCGACCATCGCTGCGCTGTACCGTGAACAGGAAACATCGCCAGCGGTCCGCCGGCTCATCGAGCAGGTGCGGCGTACCCCCTCCCGGCGCATCGACATGCTGCCCTTGTCCTGAGGCCTTGGCGGACGACGTTGCCGGACTGCCCCGCAATGGCCTTGCTACACTGGCCGCACTCGATCTTCCACCGGATCATCAGATGAACGGGAACGGTCCGCAGACAGTCCGCTGAGCCGCAACAACGGTACGCACG